>NZ_CP106735.1:4191426-4502080 GCF_025639805.1 Reichenbachiella carrageenanivorans
TGGTCGTTTTCTCTGGAGAGGCGTACTCTAGGTCACCACTTACCTCGGATTACGAACTATTAGGCGAGTACATCGATGGCATTTCGTTTGACCTGATCGAAAAAGGTGGAACGGCCATTGGGAGTGCGCTGGCCGTAGCAACCAATCGTATGCGCGAATCCGATTCCAAATCGGAGGTAATGATCCTTCTCAGTGATGGAGACAATACCGCAGGGAATATAGATCCTGTAACGGCTGCAGAGCTTGCTAGTGCGTATAACATCAAAATATACACCATCGCCATAGGCAAAGAAGGCAAAGTCCCTTTCGGCAAAGACTTTTTTGG
This sequence comes from Reichenbachiella carrageenanivorans, assembly GCF_025639805.1. Classification (NCBI taxonomy): domain Bacteria; kingdom Pseudomonadati; phylum Bacteroidota; class Cytophagia; order Cytophagales; family Reichenbachiellaceae; genus Reichenbachiella; species Reichenbachiella carrageenanivorans. The sequence goes on from NZ_CP106735.1 coordinate 4,191,752, forward strand.
CCGAACCAGATATGTGGAAAATACCCTGGACGAAACCACTCTGCGCAAGATCGCGGAGATAGGTCATGGCAAGTTCTACAGAGTATCTGACAACCAAGCCCTAGAAAGTGTATTCGAGCTGATCGACAAGTATGAAAAGGCAGAAATTAAAGAAAACAGGTTTCGAGACACCACTGATTTCTATCCCATTTATTTAAAATGGGCCATTGTTATGTTATTGTTTTGGATGATGCTCAAATCGACCTTTGTGAGCAACGTACTACAAGACTAGTCTGTATCAGTAGGGAGAAAAACTGAAAATTTAGTCCCCTCTCCTGGTTTGCTTTTAATTTTAATATGACCATTAGACTTCTCCACAAACTCTTTGACCATATTGAGGCCTAAGCCACTCCCTTTTTCATTGACTGTTCCTCTGGTGGATTCATAGATCTGCTCTGAGAGGAGCTGAGCGACCTGATCTTTGGTCATTCCTACACCTTCATCCCTAATTTTCAACCCAACCATCGCTCCTTTTTTTCCTTTTGGTTCTATTTCAACCACACGAATGCTAATTTCTCCTCCCCGTTCAGAAAATTTTATTGCGTTTGATATCACATTCCGACAAATGAATGAAAAAGCTTTCTGATCCACCCTAGCTGAGATATAGGGTAAAATATCCGAATCCACTTCAATTTTCTTGAATTGGATTTGTGTCCTAAAAAGATCTAGAGTTTCCTTCACCACTTCACCAATCAAAACATTAGTCGGCTTAAGCTCGATCCCTCTTTGGTGTGCCAAAGACCATGCAATCAAGTCATCCGTCAGCTGCACAACGGAAGATGCCGACTCACTCAAACCTGATAAAAATTTTGAGCGCTCCGACTTGTCTAAATCCAACCCTTGATCAAGCATTTGTACCATCATTTGAATATTAGCCAGTGGCGACTTAATATCATGAGCGATGAAACCAAACAGTTTGTCTTTCGCTTGATTGGATTGATCCAACAATACTTTATTTTTATATAGCCTAACAAACAGGTAAAGCGTAATAATCAAAAAAAAGATCAACACTCCTCCTGCTAGATATTGAAACTTGATAACTGACTGTTTTGAAGCCAACTCAAGCTCTTTTATCTGATTTTCTTTTTGCAGGAATAAATTCTCTTGCTCTTTTTTTTCAAATTCATATTTACTCATGATGTTCATGAGCTTTTCGTTTTGATTAATGATGTTGAATGAATCCTGAGCAATCGCATAATCCTGATGCACCTGATAGGCTTCATAATATTTACCTTCAGTAGCAAAGCAGGCAGAAATAAGTGCCAACACCCTCGGTTTTTCTCTTAATTCGCCTGTCAGCGCTATGAGTTCAAGGCTTTTGTTATATCGCTCATGTGCCTGTTTATAATTTCTAAGCCCCACCCAACTCTCCCCAATGCAGGAGTTCGTAAAGATTAAACCTGAGTTAAAATTATGCCTTAGCAAAATATCCTCTGATATGGATAAATATTCTAAAGCCTGTTTGTAATCATTCATCCGCAAGTAAGCTTCAGCCAAATTGCCATAAGTAATTCCAGCATCCAACTCGTTCTTTATTTTAAGATTGATTGCTAATGAACTATTGTAATATTTGATCGCTTGCATCATATCGTTTTCAAAATATTTGATTACGCCATGATATTCTAATGAGCTAGCCATACCCGCAGAATCCATACTCGCCATAGCTATGGCTAAAGTTTCTTCATAAATCTCCTTCGCTTTTGAGATTTCTCCTGTGCTCAGATAAATACCCCCTAGAATGTTAGATGCCTCTACGATCTGAACGGTATCTGCCAATGATTTAAACAGGTCTATACTGGAGAGCACTTTTTCAATAGACGCTACATTGTCTCCATATCTCCAAAGGATATGCGACTGCCCCATGAGTGCCGTTGCTTTTTCTTTATAGTACTGATGCTCACCTGCAACCTGAAGTACGAGACCAAACTGCTTATCGGCTTTAATAAAAAAGCCCTGTTTATAATATATCCCCCCGATAAGGTTGTGTAGATTTAAATAGACCTGTAGTGAACTATCCTGTTCATCAAACCTCAAAGCCTGCTCATAATATTGTACTGCATGCTCATAATCCAGCACATTGGCACAGGAATCACCCTTTGATTTATATAAATCACTGGATGCCATAACTGATGATGTAAAAACAGGCCCACTGAATAATAGACCAAGAATTGCCCCTAAATAGAAATGATGTATCCTCAAACCTTCTTCTCTTATTTAATACCGACGAGAAAATACTAATAATTGTGGAATTAATGGGACTTAAGACTCAACTCTTTAAAATAAGAGAAATTTATTTTGTGCTATTATTTATAATTTTCCCACCAGTGTGCACCCCGAACCTCAGAAGGGATGATTAGCATCTCCCCAACGTTGGGCGTATGAGTAGGTAGGTTGTGTTCAGCTGCAGCTTTCAAAAAACGCTGCACAGGCTCCTTCCATGGGTGAAAAGCCAGATTAAACTTTCCCCAATGGATAGGCATGGCGATTTCAGCTTTTACATCTACCGCTGCCTGCACAGACTCCTCAGGCTGCATATGTATATCTCCCCAGTCTTCCTTATTGTAAGCACCGCATTCTATCAGTACAAAGTCGAAAGGACCAAACTTCTCTCCGATGGTCTTGAAACCATCAAAATATCCTGAGTCTCCACTAAAATAGATTTTTTGTGTACTGCCTTCTATTACCCAAGACCCCCAAAGAGTACTCATTTTATCAGACAAGCCTCGTCCTGAGAAATGCTGAGTAGGTGCAAAAGTGAGCCTTACCTGATCGCTCAAAGTAGCATGCTCCCACCAATCGAAAGTCTGAATTTGCTCAGCAGGTATACCCCAAGCCTCCAAATGACCCGCCACTCCCAAGGGTACAAAAAATTTGGTTACACGATCTTTCAAAGCCAAAATGGTAGGATAGTCTAAATGATCGTAATGATCGTGCGAAATAATCACCAAATCCACTTCTGGCAAACGATCTACCGACATGTAATTAGTATAATCAAACTTCTTAGGCCCTATAAACGAAAACATAGACGCTCGCTCACCAAATACAGGATCAGCCAAGATAGTCTTGCCATCAATTTTGAAAATTGCTGAAGAATGTCCAAACCAACTTACCATCAATTCGTCTTCGTTGCGTTGCTGCCAAGTGGCTTTATCGAAAGAGACCGTTTCTATTTGCTCTTGTGGTTCGCGAGGTTTAGTATTCACCATCATCTTGCCCATGATTTCAAAGGATTTGGACAACGGAAAGTTTGTTTCGATGTCTGCCAAATTCACAAACACATCATCTTCATAATACTTGGAAGTTTTCATTTTCTCTAAGCGCTGGCCTGTAGACTTACCTCCGATCTGTGGTGCCGTTTTGAAAAACGTAATAACCAGTACTACTATGGCGATAATAGCCAACACGATAGTCAATAACGTCATTTTAAGTATTTTAAGCATGGGGATTTAATATTAGAGCATGTTTACCTCAGGGGTAATATCTATCTCAAATTTATCTTGTACGGATTTTCTGATCTTCATGGCCAATGCTTTGATATCTTTTCCACTTCCGCCTCCATGGTTCACTAAAACAAGTGCTTGATTTTCATGTACACCGATAGCACCAAACCGGCTACCTTTCCACCCACATTTCTCTATCAACCATCCCGCAGGCACTTTCACTTGTCCATCAGGTTGTGGATAATTAGGCATCTCTGGATAAATCGCTCGCAGCTGTTTAAACTGTCTATTAGAGACTACAGGGTTCTTAAAAAAGCTTCCTGCATTTCCTATTTCTGCGGGATTGGGTAGTTTGGATTGTCTAATCTCAATCACAGCATCGCTCACCTGCTTGATGGTAGGGTTTGTAATTCCTTTTCCTGACAATACATCTCCTATCGCTCCATAGCTGGTATTGAGCTGGTGTACTTTGGTCAATTTCAACACCACTGACGTAATAAAATATTTACCTTTCAGGTCTTTCTTAAATACACTTTCGCGATAGCCAAACTGACAATCAGCCTTGCTGAATTTTTTCACCTCAAAGGTAGTCAGGTGGATTGCTTCTAAAGATTCGAAAACTTCTTTAATTTCTATACCATAAGCGCCTATATTTTGCATAGGTGCCGCTCCCACTGTACCTGGGATAAGCGATAGATTTTCTACTCCTCCCCACCCTTGAGTTATACAATACAACACCAACTGATGCCAAACCTCTCCTGCTCCAGATCGTACCCAAACGTATTCTTCATCTTCTTTGATTTTTTCGATCCCCATGAGTCGATTCACTATGACCAATGGATAACTCGGCTGAGTAAACAAAACATTAGAACCACCACCCAAAATAACAGGAGTCAATCTCTCTTGATCCGCCCACACCATAGATTCTTTAATTTCCTGATTATTAGACACTTCAATCATAAAATCTGCGACAGCATCGATTCCGAAAGTGTTGAATTTGCTAAGAGGAGCTTCCTTTAAAAATTGAGGCATAAGGGATTGAGATTACAGGATTTTTTTATTCGCTTTCGCAATTTACCCAACCGTCAAAATTATCTCAGTGATTATGATAAAAATGTTAAAAAAACGACCGTTTGGGGAGTCATATTTTTGTATTTTTGGCAGATTTTATTCGGGTAATTCATATCCTTATCAAGGATCATGTCTCGGCGGCTTCTAGGCAGCCTTTTATTGAACTAAATGTAGTGCCCTAAACCTGATGAAAGACAATTAAATACGTGAAATGAGCGAAGACAAGAAGAAACCAAACGGAGAATATTCAGCCAGTAATATCACGGTTCTAGAAGGACTAGAAGCAGTAAGAAAAAGACCTGCCATGTACATTGGCGATGTGGGATTCAAAGGTCTCCATCACATGGTTTGGGAAGTGGTGGACAACTCAATTGATGAAGCACTGGCTGGACATTGTGACACCATTACGGTAACGATCAATGAAGATAACTCTATCTCCGTATCTGACAATGGTCGTGGCATCCCCACTGACATGCACGAAAAAGAAGGAAGATCAGCACTAGAGGTAGTGATGACCGTACTTCATGCAGGAGGCAAATTCGACAAAGACACATACAAAGTATCTGGCGGTCTTCACGGCGTAGGCGTATCTTGTGTGAACGCCCTATCAACCATGCTAGAAGTAACCGTCCATAGAGGCGGGAAAATATACCAACAGGAATACTCTAAGGGTATCCCCAAATACTCGGTAAAAGAAACTGGCACAACTGACATCACAGGCACATTTGTTCATTTCATGCCTGATTCAGAAATTTTCACGGTAAGTGAATACAAATACGAAACTGTAGCCACCAGACTCCGAGAACTTTCATTCTTGAATGCTGGTATCAGGATTTCATTAACTGACAAAAGAGAAAAAGACGAAGAAGGCAACTACATCAGCGAGGAATTCTTCTCAGACGGTGGATTAGTTGAGTTTGTGAAATACCTAGACAGCTCTAGAGAAAAATTGATTCCAGATCCTGTGTACATGGAAGGTGAAAAAGGAGACATTCCTGTACAAGTAGCCTTGACCTACAACACCTCATACACTGAAAATGTGGTCTCTTATGTAAACAACATCAACACGATAGAAGGTGGCACACACGTAGCTGGATTCAGAAGAGCACTCACCCGAACATTGAAAGCATACGCCGACAAGTCTGGATTGCTAGAAAAAGCAAAAGTGGAGATTCTTGGTGATGACTTTAGAGAAGGCCTTACTGCTATTATCTCTGTAAAAGTACAAGAGCCACAGTTTGAAGGGCAAACAAAAACTAAATTAGGTAATTCGGACGCCATGGGCGCTGTAGATACTAGTGTAAGCGAAATCCTAAACAACTACCTAGAAGAGCATCCTAAAGAAGCTCGAATGATCGTGCAAAAAGTAATTTTGGCCGCACAGGCAAGGCAAGCCGCACGTAAAGCGAGAGAAATGGTACAGCGTAAGAACGTGATGTCTGGCTCTGGTCTCCCTGGCAAATTGGCCGACTGTTCTTCTCGTGATGCCGCAGAATGCGAACTATACTTGGTAGAGGGAGATTCGGCAGGTGGATCTGCCAAACAAGGTAGAGATAGAAAATTTCAAGCTATCCTTCCGCTAAGGGGTAAAATTCTAAACGTAGAAAAGGCACAAGAACACAGAATCTACGAAAACGAAGAAATCAAAAACATGATCACTGCTTTGGGTATAAAGTTCGGCACCGAAGATGACCCAAAGGGATTGAACATGGAAAAACTGAGATACCACAAAGTAATCATCATGACGGATGCAGATATCGACGGTAGTCACATTCGTACGCTGATTTTGACCTTCTTCTTTAGATACATGAAGGATCTGATTGACAATGGCTACTTGTACATTGCCCTTCCTCCACTTTATCTTTTGAAAAAAGGCAAGCAAGAGCGTTACGCTTGGTCTGAAGAAGATAGAGAAAGAGTGACCAGAGAATTGGCTGGTGATGGCAAAGAAGATGCCGTAGGTCTACAGCGATACAAAGGTCTTGGAGAGATGAATCCTGAGCAACTCTGGACTACCACTATGAATCCAGAATTCAGATCTTTAAAGCAAGTGACAATCGAATCTGCCGCAGAAGCTGATCACATATTTTCTGTATTGATGGGTGATGAAGTAGCACCACGTAGAGACTTCATCGAAAAAAATGCGAAGTATGCCAAAGTGGATGTTTAATCCTCAATAAGTACAAAACTTAAATCGGCTACCTCAATCATCTTAACAAAGACAACTGAAGTAGCCGATTTTTTTATAGTCTACCAGACTTACACCTTGCTTTTCACAATACCAGCAATTAGGCACAACCACCCTCCCATCAGCATCAAACCACCTATAGGAGTAATCGCTCCAAAAATCGCCACGTTTGTAATGCTCAAAATGTATAGCGAACCACTAAATACAAGTACCCCAATCGAGAACAAATAAGTGGCCTTTGCCACCCAGGAGCCTACCAATTTCTCATCCAGCAGCCCGCAGACTAATAGTGCTATTGCATGATAAAATTGATACCTGACACCTGTCTCAAATACCTCTAAGCGACCATTTTCTTCCAAAAGGTCTTTCAAAGCATGTGCACCAAAAGCACCAATCATCACTGTCAGCAAACCAAACACTGCCCCCAACACTAAAGCTTTCTTATTCATTTGTTAATGTTTTATCCAAGTCTAATAAAAACTGATCGAGTATTCCCTCGGTCACATGATCCATTACAACTATTTTCCACCACATAGGATCATCATGATCATCAGGTACCAAAAAATATTTTTCCGCCAGCAATGGATCAACTTTATCTGGCCTCAACGTTACAATATTCATTTTCGGGTGTCTATAAAAAGATATTCCTCTTTTGGTCAATTGCTCACAAAGCCAATCTGTGCGCTCTAGTAAATTTGCAATCTTAGCTTTCCATCCATCGGAACCATAGGCGCGCATAATCATCCATATAGCTACTGCATTAGCTCCAGAGCGACTACCTATGAGCGTATAGTCTTTTCCTTTTACATAATTAGCCTCCTTCGTCATCGCATAGCTGATATAACCTTTTCTAATCAGTACGACACCTGTCCCATAGGGAGACAACAACATCTTATGTGCGTCTAGGGAAAACGAAAATACATGCTGATTCTGAAAAGAATACAGCGGATCTTCCGCTGAAAAGGGGTAAATAAAGCCACCATATGCACCGTCTACATGGATTTTAAAATTCAAATCGAGTGATTGGAATAAATCAACAGCTCCAGCCATATCATCGACCGAGCCAAACATGGTCGTAGACATATTCATTACCAAAATAAAATGCTTGACCCCTACTGCTTTTGCCTTTATCAAATCTGTTTTTAGGTCATCCAACACAATCAAACGAGTCTCATCATCTACAGATGCTACAATAGATTTTATATTCAGCAGGTTAACTCCTTTGGGCATAGAATAGTGAGCATCGCTAGAATACACCATCGCAATCTCCTCATGCCTAGCCTCATGCGCTTCCACAAAGTAATTTCTCATCACCCAGAATGCTTGAATATTGGCCTCTGTACCTCCCGATGCCACGTAGCCATCTACAGCATCAGAAGCCGCACCAAATATTTCCGTGGCACACAATGCTATAAGTTCTTGTTCTAAGGCTTGCGTACCTTTAAATACTGGTTCAGAGTCGCCCATGGTATGGCAGCCTATATGGTTAGGGTTAGCCAACATGGTACTCATAAATGGTGCCTCAGACAAAAAAGGAGCATCTGAATAAAAAACCTTGGGATCGAGGTAAGATGCAGGCAAGCCTATAGGTGGCGACACCCGGTAATTTAGATTTCTATCGATCGACTCAAAGACGATGTCTCTTATCTTCTGCCTGCTGTATTTTTCCCAAAACATATGGTATCTATCATTTTTCAGCAAAATTACACATCCAAAAACAGGATTGTACAACTCCCTCTTCTAAATACTAAAAAAGAAGATCCTTATCATTTTATATTCAACAATGACAGATCATTATTCTGATTCATCTCCGCCCCTCCTTACCCTCATGTACCAATACATTTCTTGATTTGGTTTTCACCATTTTCCCAAATTATATTCTGATCTAATATTTAATTCAATAATGTCAGGAAAAAGACAATATTTTTTTACGGTATTAAATGCTGATACAACAAACTAACCGATCAGTATGAACAATAAAATTCTGCTATCTCTTCAACCCATAATATTTAATTGGCCAATCACCACCTACCTCAGCTACTCCCCTAAAAGCACCTAAAAATAAGAGTAGGGGGATTGTTTTTAGCAAATGTTTTGGGTGTGTTAAAGGTTAAACTCCGCATATGTTGATCTACCTCTTGGTATATCTGACAAAAAAAGCGAGCTTATAAGTGTCGCAGTCTTACAGATAAAGAGTCAAACATTTAACATCCAAAATGCTGGTTTTTCTATTGCTAACATTCGAGAAAAATCAGCCCCATTACTCGATTGGGTTAAACGAAATTCAATCAGTAATTTTCTCATAATAATAAAAAGCGAGGTTTTGGTTTACCTCGCTTTTTTCTACCCTTCATAAAAGAAAAGAAAAACACAATCTATCACCCAATAGCAACTACTTGTTTCGAGCTTTCTTTAACTAATATATTTGTCGTAATTTTACGATTATTCATGATCTCTTAGATGAGGAGTTTGATCATAACAAACCTATTCAGAATAAATAATTCGTGTATTTTCCTCTTAAACAATAGGGTTTGATTTCATTCGACGAAAAAATCAAATCATTCGTAGGAAAACACCTACTTATATTAGGAGAATAACCGTTTTTTTGTAAATAGGGTATTTTACTAATGCAAACACAATAAGAATAGGATAATTTGGCAGAAATTTACTCATTGGGAGTGACACACTATGAAAAGGGGAAAATTTAAACTAACACTATGCTTTTTTGCATTGTATTATACAACCAGTATGGTACCGCATATCATAATCTCTAATGAGAGTGAACTTAAAGAAACACCCTTCCAACTACCCTACAAAAGTACTTTTGAACAATATTTGCCACTCACCTGGCAAAATACCACCAACAACCCTACCTACATTATTACACTTACCAACCCTACCTACCAACAATCAATTGACGGTAACAAAACATTACTGCCAATTTTCTGAAATTAAAAACCAGCCTCTATTTCTATCACCTATTGCATAATATATAATAGTTACACGAACCAATCATACTCAAAATTTTAGTTCAATTTATCTTCATATGAAAAAGTTTCTCTTAGTAGCACTCATTCTAATCATTGGCAACACACTGTATGCCCAGCAGTCAGGCCCTGCGGGACTAGGAACCACCGATGGCAGCTCGCCTTTGGAAATATGGCTCAGAGCTGACCAAGGTATATCCACGATCAACAACAAAGTACAAACTTGGGCAGATTTGAGTGGAAATGGTCGAAACATGACACAAACCACTGCTGGCCGAAGACCCTCTTTCATCTCTGCGTCACCAGACCTAAACGCCAAACCTACAGTCGACTTTGTTGCCTCTTCTAACACTTATCTGAATGGAGCACTCACTCAGGACTTTTTTGGTGTATCAGGAGAACCTACCGAAATTGGAGATGTATTTGTGGTATTCAAACAACCCGCTACTAACTCTGGCTATGTAGTACAGTTTCCTAATACAACTGGCAACAGTAGCTTTCTCACGCTCCTATCTAATGGTGGCGATAGCGCTCCTGCGGATAACAACGTCCTAAACGATGTTCAATTATTTGTAAGGCAAAGTGATGCTTCATTTTCAGTGCTGTCTACTCACAACGATGCAACATACAACGACCATTTCGTTGTTGATCAATTCCATTTAGCTAGGTTTGGTATTGACCCTACTACAGAAGATTTTTGGTTATATGACAATAGTGAGCTACTAAAACAGGCGACTACCGCCAATCAAATTTCATATAATGGAGGTACAGGAGATGAAGTCCTTAGACTTGGTGGGTCTGGTTCCGGCAGCTATTATGATGGAGAAATTGCCGAATTTTTCGTGTTTAGCGAAAAACTCAACAACGCTCAGTTTGTAATCATACAAAACTACCTTAACTCAAGGTATGGCATAAGCACTAGCAATGATCTCTATGCAGGAGACTTAGACATCAATTCCAACCATGATCTCGGTGTATTTGGTATTGGGCAAGCATCTGGTTCCGAAGTTATCAGCAGCGCTACCTATGAAGGTCTCACAATAGAAGCTACCGCTGGTCTCGAAGACAATGACTATCTATTTGCAGGTCACAAAATACTAACAAATACCATCCTAGATACAGACATCGCTGGACTTGCTGGAGCTTCACCAGCCAGAGTTGAGCGTGCATGGTACTTTGATATAACTGACGCAAATACATCCCTTACTACTACCATTACTTTCGATTTGGATGACGCAGGGCTAGAAGATGTAACTTTAGCTAACGCATCCAATTACAAATTAATCTCCCGCTCTACTCCTAATAATGGGAGCTGGTCAGATGCTGGAGGGACTGTCACTATCAATGATTTAGAAAACACCATTTCATTTTCAGGAATCACTGTAACCGATGGCAACTACTATACAGTAGCTACTACCGACAACAACAACAGTCCTTTAGGACATACCAGACAAACCTGGTATTCTTTTCAAACTGGCCCATGGGGAGATCCTAACTCTTGGACACTAGATGGAGCCACCACTCCTCTTTTTGACAATAATGGAAATGAAATTCCTGGGCTAGGCGATAAAGTAATCATCACTTCTGGACGTGTCATATCTATGTATGAAGCAGATGGATCCACCATTCTTGATAATATATCTGTTGAATCCGTTGCACTTAAACCATCTGGCAGGTTAGATTTATTAGCATCTACTGGGCATAATTTTGGTGCTATATCTGGCTCTGGCACCCTGACCTTAACAGGTATACCCAACACAGGCACTCCAACAGCATATATAGAAAACCTACCCGACGGAGATTACAGTGCGTTTGCGGATCAATTACTAGGAGGTACTATTACCTTAAATACCGCTACAAACAATATTCCTCTGGTTCTTAACCAGACCCTTAGCGGAGGTATCTCCCCCGATCCTAACGGAGCCGTGTCAAGAAGTATGACTGTGAATATGGGAGATGCTGATGATATTGTCATTTTACAAAGAAGTCTATACCTCACTCGCAACCTTAACATCACGCAAGGGGTTCTCCAAATTCACAGAAACACTACTGACAGCCATACTGGCATCACGTTTACAGATAGCAACCTGAATATAGACGTAGTCAATAACATAACGATAGCAGCCAATGGCTCTATCACGACAGGCAATGTCAACCAGCGTCACCAGCTCAATAGTTATGGAAATGTTTCAATCAATGGGTCTACCAAATTCACTCAGCGCACCAGTGCTACCCTTACCTCAACTGCTACAGACGGTATCGTAGATCTCAATTTTTTAAATACAGAGGCCGATCAATCTTTAACTTGTAATGCAGTTGCTCATTTTTACAGAATAGAAATCGACAAACAATCAGCGTCCCACACACTAAGTATTACGGCTTCTGCTGATGGAAATTTCAATCTCAACGGTCGAGCCAATTATACTGTTGATTCAGATTTAAACTTTAGGGGTACAAACAATAATGCTTTCGCATTAGTAACTGGAACAGCAAAAATCGGCTCTAATGTCAGCATCCTTTTGAACCAAGGAGGCAACTACTCCATCTCTTCTTCAGCCATGCTATGGGTAGATGGTGGACATGTTTTAAAAACAAATGGATCTGCACTCGTACCTTATGGTACTTTTAAAATTTCAGACGGTGTAGCAGAATTTTTGGTGCAAAGCGGAATTACCATTAGAGATGCAGGAGCCATAGAAGTAACTGGAGGCAGCCTTTATGCCAACCAAATCAGAACATCTATCCAAGCTACCGACGATATCGGTAGTTACCTTCAGAGCGGCGGACATGTGTATGTAAACGGAGGTAGTGGCATAGGATCGTCAACTACTGGCGGTGGTGGCACTCAGACAGATTATTATACTTTTTGTTTGCCAGAGGAAGCCAACGTATTCAGAATGTCTGGTGGTACTTTAGAGATCCAAAGATCAAACTACAATACGACCAGCTCTACTGGCACACCTAACGACGAAGATGCAACAGATGATCTTGGTGGTGGTATATTCATCAACTCTGCTAAACAAAATATTGAAGTAACTGGTGGTACAGTCATCATGAACATGAACAATACTGTCCCTTTCAAGGTCACTTCAAAGGCTCCCTTTTACAATGTTATAATGACCAACTCTCAGGGTAATGCGATCAACGACGCAGATGGCAGCACTACTGTAAATATCAAGACTACCGATGACAATATTGTATTCTTAGCTGGCGGACAATCTGGAGACGGATCAGGCTCAGATGTCATCATGCAAGCGCAGCCATTGGTGGTACTAAACGACCTTACGATTGGTGACGACACAAACCCAATCAGATTTGATCACTTAGGACAAGATGTAACTATAGGTAGAAATTTCACAATCACACACAATGCCCAATACTATTTTGGGAATGAAGACTTACTACCCTCTACAGGTACCTCTGGACTAAACACCGCTGAAAATACAATTATACCTGCAAGTCATCAAAATACAACCACTTTCAACGGAACGTTGAATAGCACCCTTTCATTGGCCAACTTGGATGTATTGACAGACAACAGACCTAGTGGCTACAATGAAGCTGAAAATAATGAGCAAGTTTTCTTCAACATGACGATAAGTAAAGAAAACAATACCACATTAACACTAACAGCTCCCAACAAACCAGTCAGCACAGTATCCAATATTCACAACGCATTAAGGACTGGAGACAATAGTAACTTTAGGTTGGAATCGGGTATTCTGAATCAAGGAAACCGAAGCATTAGGTTTTATGGAAATGTATATAATGCGAGTCAGCTAAGTGTATATGAGGAAGGAGTGACTGACATCAATGCCTTATTAAAATTCAGACCGGCTACATTCACCATAGAAACTGAACCTGGTGCAAAATTTGGCAATTTCAGGTTAAACTGTCAAGACCAAATCATCTCCATCGACAACGACGTTACAATAGAAAGATTGGAATACCTACACGGCCGACTCTACATTGGGAAAAATAGATTGACAGTAGATGAATTAGATGTAAACCTTACAGGTAATGCGGATTATGGAAACTGTAATGGCTGCTTCTCTGTAGAAGATATGATTATCACTGATGGTAACGCATCAGACGGTGGTCTGAGTTTAAAGATCTCCGCAACAAATAACACCACTATAAATGGTGATACTAATTTCGACGGAAACAGTACCATTCAAAGTATTCCTGAAACAGACTTTTTATTCCCCGTAGGTATCGGAGGAGGGGTTCCTAAGTACACGCCTTCCCTACTCAGCATCTCTGATGTTGGTGATCTGGGTGAAGATGGGGAAGGGTACATCATCGTAAATCCAGTCCAAGGTGCGTTAAAAACCACCAAGCAAACAGGTGAAATCCTAAACTACCATTGGAGAGTCAGAACCGAAGGATTTGATGCTGAACCCGAATTGAGTTATATCCAATTCTTTGGAAACAATGCTGACGACCCTTCTTCAGGAGTTAACCTATTGAGCTATGTAGCAGGCAAAGTGCTCGATGGAAGTGATTTTGCAAGAAGCTTCGAGCCTACAAATACAGTAACCACCCCATCACCTCCTTTTGAAAACGTTGATTATTCCATTTTATTCAATGGCTCTGGCTCTGGATTCACACTTGAGAATACTAACTTCACGGCTGGCGACCAAGCAAGATTTGAAGGCTACCCAAGAAAAATATATGCTAGAAAAAATGGACAATGGCACGACCCTACTACCTGGTCTGAAAATGGAAACGGCAGCCCAGCACTTACTTTGGTTTCTGAGCTCCCACAGCTCGGGGATATCGTAATACTCGGTTCTAATGACGGCGCAGCAAACAGACTAGTAGCCATAGACCCTAACAATGCAAACTATGCTCCGATTGATATCGCACGACTCGTAATATTAAGATATCATACAGGTGAGAGCTCTCTATTGACATTCGGAGATAGCGAGGTACAGCGAGATTTACATGATTTTGGTTTTGTGACCAACCAAGACCCTGACATTGCAGACCCAATAAATACAATAAATCATTCTTCTAAGTTGAAATTTGCAGGACCAGGGCTTCCTAAAGGTGACTTTGGTGAATTCGTAAGTGCTCCAAATACCCTTTGGACATATAGTCGCCAATTCCCAGGGACAACCGTAAACATAAGCAACATGGCAGGCGGCAATGTCGCTACAGTTAATTTTGATGGGTATACGATTGACAACTCTATTGATGAGTACCCCACTCTTCAATTTGATGCCTCTGGAAGCACCATCGCAGGAACCAATCGATACATCACATTACCAGATATCGACATCACGGTCAATCAAGACATAAGACACTTTATCGGCTCCAATAGAGTCAAATTCAACACCTCTGCAACTGGCGGAGACGTTCATGTAAAAGGTAATTTAGTTTTTAACTCAGGTACTAACCAATTAGAGTTTCAGGCGACAGGTACTTCTCGTACACTTACCGTAGACGGAGACATCAACTTCAATAACAACGCAGCCTCAAACCGACTTCTAGTAGAGGATGCGGCAAGTTCATTGACACACAACGTGGTATTGTCTGGAAGTATAATCAATAATAACAATTCCTCTAGAGTAACTTTATATCATTCGGCCACCAACACGAAAGCAAACCTGACAGTGGCTGGAATGAGCGATGAAAGCTTGCCTGATTTCAATACCAATATCGCCCTCAACAAACTCATTGTTAACAAAGGAGAAGATCAAACCAATAGCTTTACTGTCCAGGATGTTATTACTTTTCCCGACATTAATGTTTCTGACGAATCTCCAATAGAATTACTAAATGGTAGACTAATTATCGATCATGCAGGCATAGACCTACTGTTGGCCAATGCGGGAACAGGTGATTTCAACCTACCCAACCTACTCAACTCTGAGGCATCCTCTGGATCTGCTGGACTTGAAATCCAACAAGGAACTCTTAGGATTGAAGGTGACGACACAGGAATTATCCTTGATGGTTCTCTCGTTTTAAATGGAGGAAATTTAGACATGAGCAGTGGTGTTGGCAATGGCAACAATTTCATCGAATACTCAGCCACTGGCAATGCAGTAATTGAAGTAACAAACGCATCATCTATACTCTCAGTAGGCTCACAGATAAGAAGAGGTTTTTTCTCAGAAGCTGGCGTTTTAGACCTTAATATTACAGATGGTTCGCTCCTTATAGGTGTATCGTCTAAGGGCGACTACCGAAGAGGTATGCTCGAAGTGGTCAATCCAGGTAGTAACATTACTTTTACAGGTGGTTTGATTGTATTTACCAATCAGAACGGCGTAAATGCCACAGAGGCGATAAAAGCATCCCTCCTACTAGAACCAGACACCTATGATCTCACCGGGTCTACCATCTACGTTGACCTCATAGAGAACACCAATAACAACTTCAGTATCAATAGTGCTATTCCTCTTTACAATTTAACCGTTCAGAGTGATTTTGGTTCTGAGAGCGAAGTGGTACAATTGAAAACTAGAAGCCTGACCATCGAAGGTGACTTGACGCTAAGCAATGATGTAGAATTAAGGTCAAACAACCTCGGCCTTACCTTACAAGGTGATTTAGTAATCAACGACGATGCGGTATATTCTGCAGGAATCAACAAAACCACCTTTAATATCGGTGCTGGAGAAACTAGTATATTAACAGGAACAAACACTAGTGCAGTCTCTTTCTACAACTTCGAAAAGACAGGAGAAGGCACACTTGATCTAAACAAGGACATCAGTATCACTGGTGCTACATTTAAGCTTTCTCAAGGTACTTTGTCAGACAACGACAATGCCATTCACTTTCTGGGTCAAACCATGTCTAATGACGGAGTGCATACATCAGGCAGCAACCTAACGAATGGAGGTATTATATTCGAAAGAACAAACGATGCTCAAGTATTGTCGACCTCTGCAGAAGGCATATTTGGTAACCTCACTATCAACAATGTGAATGGTGTTGCGCTACCAGATGCTAACCAAGACTTTCAGATCACAAATAACTTGACTTTGAACGCTGGTGTTTTCGACATTGGCCCTGCACTACTTCTAATCACCTCTACAGGTACCATCACGAATGGAACTGGAAATGGCAGCAGCCTAAACAACTTTGGGGAAGCAAACCAAATTCAAACCAATAGTTCTATTATTGACTTTGGGTTAGAGAAGGAATTTGCAGCCAACAACACGGCAAATTTTGTATTCCCTGTAGGAGAAGGCAACAGGTACACTCCTGTATTGGTTGATTTCACAAGCCCTGGAGGCAACTCTGGTTCTACCATAGGTAAACTTAGAATAAGACCTAGAAATGCCGTTGCTCCTATCATGCTGAGCGAAGATCAAACCGTACAGGATGCCATTTTACAATATCACTGGTTGATCAATGGAGATAATCTGACCAATTTTTCAGCAGACATCATTGGCAGTTATGACGACGATGTGATTGGAACAGATGACGAAAACACATATAGAGGTGCCAGAGCTATATTCTCTGATCCAGATTTAACCGTAGAAAACCCTTTCCCGAGCAACGACGCCGATTTAGTAGACGATGTAGAAAATACCATCACCTTCCCTATTGCTTCTGAAAGTGATTTCTCTGGAGAGTATTTTGCAGGTAATCCAGACATCATACCAGACAATTTCGAAACGTTAATCTTCGACGGTTTGACAAACACAAATTACGACATCGCTAACAACTACTTCTTTGATGAAAATGACAACGGTGTTTTTGATGGTATAGACGTTAGACAAACAGACCTAAGTGCCGTCATTGGTGGAGCAATAGAAATTGCCTCTACCAAAACCATGGCACTGAACATTGACAATATAAGCTTCAGTAGACTCATCATCCCTGCCGACGGAGTGTTAGAAATCGCAGGAACCAACGGTCATATCTTGGGACAAGTAAGTGGTACTGGTACTATCAGAATTAATAGTGATGGCTCTACTGCAGCTCTACCCGCAGGTGATTATCTCAACTTCTTCGATTGCTCTGGTGGTGCATTAGAATACGGAGGATCGGGTGATTACACCATTTTGGTGGAATCGAATAAAGTAAGACAACTTACTTTGAATGGTTCTGGCACAAAGACATTTGTAAGCAATAGTAATATAGAGATTTGCGAAAATCTGATCATGAATAGTGGTACGCTGAATCTTGCGAGCGAAAAAACGTTTTTGATAGGAGGAGATTTCAATATGAACGGAGGCACAATAAACATGGCTACAGATGGTCTTTTCAAAGTATTGGGTGATGTAGATCTCACAGCAGGTATAATGACTACTTCTGACAATAGCTATTTTGAACTACTCGGTGATTTAAATAGAACAGCGACTACCATATCCTCTGTAGGTGGTACTTCTACGGTATTGTTTTCTGGATCCACAACCCAAAACATTACGGGAGATTTCAATATTGCAAATGTAATCATCAACAATACTGCATCAGGAACAGCAATTAATATCACGGGAGGATCTATCTTTAAAATCAATGGTAGTATCAACTTCCTTGATGGTATAGTAGCTACAGACAATACCAACTTCAAATCTGGTTCATTTACCATCAATAATGTATTGGAGTTTGCAACAAGTGCTAGCTTTACAGGAGGAAGTAGTGCCAGTTTTGTAGATGGGGTAGTAAGAAAAGAAAACCTCGTAGCTAACTCCAACTTCACATTCCCTACAGGAGATGGTTCTACATATGCACCCATATCAATACAAGAAGATGGTACTGGGGGAGAAACTTGGACTACAAGATACATAAGAGTAAATCCAACTACTTATTTGAGTAACAACTACTCTAACATTGGAACGACGGCAGTGTCAACTATAGAGTTCTGGGTCGTTCATGCCTCTACTCCAGGTCAATCCGCAACTATAGGACTGACCTACGGCACACAGTCTAACGTATTGACTCCCGACGAAACCACAGTTGTATCTATTTTCGACAACATAGGTGGTGGAAATGGCGTGGACAATATAGATACTTGGTCTGATGCTGGCAGAGGTGGGTTGTCTTCTGGCGCATCTACTACATCTGGGGTCATCAGTACAAACCCTACTACGATCGGTTTAAACTTCTTCACACTTGGCGGACAATCAGACACTGCCTTACCTGTTGAGTTGGTTAACCTAGAAGCAGAGGTTGTAACAAACGCCGTACAGATCAACTGGTCTACAGCTTCAGAATTAAACAACGATCGATTCGAAATCGAGCGTTCGGCAGATGGGGTGACCTACGAATATATCGGGATAGTAGAAGGACATGGTACAACTAGCGAATTGCAGAAATACACGTTTGTAGATGAGTCTCCATACTACGGAGTGGCCTATTACAGACTGGTACAAGTAGACTATGATGGAGCTGAGGCTATCTATGGCCCAGCTAAAGTAAATAACGATCAATTTCATCAAGGACTAGAACTTGTGTTCTTTCCGAACCCTACAGACGCTAGCAACGTGAATTTGAGACTGGTGAGCGGCGACGAAAACTCTCCTGTACAGATCGTAATGTTTGACCTTACAGGACATATGGTATATAACCAAACTATAGCAGCCACCTTAGGAGTATCAGAACACAGTATTCCTACCAGACTACACTCTGGCATCTACCAAGTGATCATCACACAAGGCAATAACAAACGAATAGAAAGACTAGTGATCAGCAACTAAGTCTAGTATAGAACAAATGAAAACAGCTCCTTGACCGAAAGTCAAGGAGCTGTTTTTTTATAAGCACTCGCTGATTTTATGCTGTAACGACGGAAGAACCTCTTGGTCGAACCAAGGATTTTTTGCTCGCCAAATATTGTTACGTGGAGATGGATGAGGCAATACAAAATATTTAGGCAAGTAATCTTCAAAATGCCTAACCGTTTCGGTTAACGTATTATAAGCCTGACCTCCTAGATAATACCCCTGTGCATATTGACCAATCAACAAGGTAAGCTTTACCTCTTTCATTTCCCCTAATACTCTACTGTGCCAAGTAGGCGCACAAGTAGGCATAGGAGGCAGGTCTCCTGACTTGCCTTTGCCAGGATAACAAAACCCCATGGGTACAAGTGCTATTTTTTCTGGATCATAAAATGTACTTTGGCTCACACCTAGCCAAGCACGCAGATTCTCCCCACTCTTATCGTCCCACGGCACTCCCGTCCGATGCACTACCGCCCCTGGTGCTTGTCCTATAATCACCAACTTGCTCCGAGTATGTGCAGCCAATACTGGCCTAGGATCATGAGACAATTCATCCTTACACAGTTTGCATTGCCTTATTTCGTGTAGTAATGTATTCATAGGGTAATCAACAATAGCTTTGGCCAATAAGTTTATAAACCCTGACTATGGATTATAAGCGCCTAACCCTCTTTTCAATAATCACAGTACTTGAGATTTTCTTTAGTAATGATGTCTAATGGAAGGTATTGGTTTTTTGTCACTTCTGATTTTAAAATCAAATATTTGTAGAGCGACTGAACTGCCAAATACCCCTGCATAATTGGCTGTTGATCTATGACTACATCTACCCAGCCCTTTTGCAAACAGTCTACATTTTCATCTACCAAGTCATAACCAATCACACGCATTTTGGCTTGCTCCCGTATGTCGTGCAACTCATTCATAAGCAAATGAGATTTCGAATTGGGAATAAACAGATGCACCGCCAGTTTGGCCTCGCGCATTTGACGCTTGAGTTCATCTATTGACAACCCGTCCTTTTCTAAATTTATATGAATGATTTTTACTGTAGGATCATTTTTATAAAAAGACTCCAATCCCGCTATTCTTGTTTTGATGGCTTTGTTTTGGGCATCTGATTCCGACAAGGTGACCACCCAAACAGAATAATCATGAGTATAAGGATTCTGCAATATACTCCCTGCCATTCGGCCACTCTGAAACGTATCCTGCCCTACAAAAGATAGATTGTCTACGCCTTCCATGTCTGCATCTACAAACACAAACGGTACCTCTGTCTGGCTGAGTAGCTCCATCGCTCTCCCTCCTATCTTCAACATATTGGGCGTCAGGATCAAACCATCTGGTTCATCAGCCAAGGCCTGTTCGATAGCAGCAATCCGATCCGCTTCCCTCGTGGTAGATATGCGATATTCCTGCTGAGCAAATCCCATATCGCCAAACTCCGACATCCCCCGACTGATACCCGCCCGGTGTTTATCCCAATAGGGGTTGTTGTCGGGCAGTACCACTGCTATTTGGTATGTTCTGTTGAGCTTGAGGCTTCGAGCGTAAATATTAGACGAATAGTTGCCCTTTTTAGCAATTTCAAGAATCTTATCCTTAGTCGCTTGGGCTACTCTGCTACGATCATGCAGCGCTCGATCTACAGTACCTATAGATACATTGGCCAGCTTTGCAATTTCTTTAATTGTGATTCTTTTAGGCATCGACGTGCAAATAAGTTCGGACTGATTTTCACGCAATATAATACAATTGCAAGCAAAGTGATCGTACACGCACTGTAGGGTCACTTTCAGATTTACATGCCTACTCATCGCAAAAAAACAACTGACATAAAACAAGAAGAGGTTGCCTTGAAAGGCAACCTCTTCTGTAATCGTATCTTTAGCTATTTACGCCAAATTATTCACTGAATTTTCTAACCTTAAACGTTTGGGTTTCTTCTCCCACCAGTCTGAGTAAGTAGATCCCATTTTCAATATTTAGATTGTTTATTTCCAACTCCTGCTGACCTGACACAATCGTTTGTTTAAATACTACACGACCATTGATATCAACCAAACCCACTTCTCGCACTGGGGCAGCTCCAAAATTAACTTTGATCTGATCTGTGAATGGATTAGGGAAAGCGACAACTGATACGGTATTCAAGGACTCGCCTACAGGTGTTTCGCTTGTTCGGGCTCCACTCGCTGGTGTGTATGTAATCTCCAACTGCGGGGCTGTAGCTGTATTTTCCTTCGAAGCAAAGGCGGCATCGTTGCCACTGGTCTGTGTCACGATGAAACTCACATTTCCTCCAGCAGACAAAGCAGAGGCATTCAAGTCCCATGTATAAGTAGTACCTACGACATAGCTACTGTTGTTGCTACCCAAAAGTGCCGATGAGGTAGGTTTGTTCCCGCTTGACAAATTAGTCTCTGTCCAGTTGTTGGAGTTGCCTAGGTCAATATTGACATTGCCATTGCCACCATCTCCATTACATTTCAATTTCAACTTGGCCTCTGTGATGGTTCCATTCACACTACTCAAATCATACTTCAGATACCCGACACGATTACCCGACTCCACTCGAATCAGCGTATTATTGTTTAGAGATGTACCTTGCAAATAAGCATCATTTGTAGGAGTAAATGTGGTGGTCACTGGCGTGCTAGTAGATCCAGCATAAGTAGTCCAACTGATATCATCAATGGCAATGCTATTATTTCCACTTCCCGATGATGCATTCTTCAGTCCAATGGTCACAGAACCTGTAATGTTGATGTTATTCACTGAAAAAGTATAAACGGAAGATCCTGTATGATTCATACTACCCACTACGGTTCCATTCACTAGCAACTGTATCGTACGCTGTACACCAGAGCTCCATAAATCTTTGCATTTTACAGAAAAAGAAGAGATCCCTCCTGCAATAGCATTGGACACCACTCCCGTACTACCTGTATTGAAGTATATACCCTTAGAACTGTCGATATTCCCTGAGGCTCCTTTGGCATTGACATTCCAAACGAACCCTCCATCGCCAGTGTAAGTCTCCGTACCCCAGCCATCTAATGTCAAATTCCCGAAAGTTTCCGTATGTGTAGTCCCTCCTGAAGACCCTCCACTTGTCACGGTAATAGCCGATGTGTCTGTTTTGTTGCCATCATTGGTTTTGACCGTGATCGTGGCAGACCCTGCAGATACACCTGTGACTACACCATTGCTATTGACTGTCGCTACTGAGGTATTGCTCGAACTCCAAGTTACCGTCTTATTAGTAGCATTGGTTGGCGATACCGTCTCTGATAATGTAGTGGTGGCTCCTACTTGTATCGTCTTGGATGAAGGTGATACAGACACCCCTGTGACAGATACACTAGTAGAGCCTCCTAAATTCACCGCATAAAGTGTTCCTCCACTCGGCACTCCTTTTCCATTAGCAGGAAAATTATCTATGCGCTCTTGAATCGAGAGTCCTTTCTTCAATGGCCCCACATACACTTTGGTATCGTCAGACCATGGCGTAGAACTTCCATGGTTGTGGTTATTTTGCACACAATCGTTTCTGAAAGCAAAGTTGGGATTGGCAGAATTCGTGTGCATAGAAGACCAAGGCCCCATCAGTGCAAAATACACAGGCAGGTTATTTCTCGCTTCTACAGGAGTGACTGCATCAGCATCCCCTGGAGCCACTGGAGGCATATCATATGGCAACGTAATTCTATTGTACTCCACCAGGTTGTTGCCATTATCTCCAGAGTGATAGCTGACCTCTTGATGAAAGTCATTGTCGTATAACACGTTGTACTCCACGTTGCCCCCTTGCAGTGAAATGTGACGCAAGTGCGTAATCTGACATCCTGTGATAAGATTGTCACGACCTTGGATGAAAAAGTAACCTTCTGCTCCTCCTGCTTTGCGCTTACAGCCATCTACGATTAGATCTCTGAAGGTATTGTGATCGGCTGGGCACCTGAGTGGATCTTTTGCACTATTGAGTATAGTCACTTTATCTAGCCAGCAGTCTTCTGTACCACCTTTGAGACGTACCGACACGTTGGTATTTGTAAATTCTCTATTCTCATCCAAGCTATAGTTCCAATTATAAATTGGCTGCCCCCAACTGCCTTGGATCGTGAGTTTGTATATCCCACAATTGCTTACATTATTGAACAGAAATGCATCATTACTACTCATTGTAATATTACAAATCACTCCATTTCTACTTTGCCCTATGATAGAGACATTCGATTTCATATTCACCGTACCATTGATGGTATAGGTGCCATTATTCAAAGTCAGCAACCCTGTTTCTCCACTAGAGAGAGAATTAGAAAGGCTGGTAATAGCCGCATTGATCGCCGAACTATTACCGGCATTCATACTAGCCGTTTTATCAAAAGAACTGATAAAAGGAATCCCACCTCTCACCCCTGCATTGGCCCAGCGGTTCATCTGTGGATAATCCGTGTCAAATTTACTCTGATCTACTGTGACCCCAGGGTCTCCTACTCGGAGCTGTGCCTGGCTTGTAAAAACCAGTAGATTCATCATTAATACATAAAGTAACTTTTTCATCATTTAAAATAGTTTTGTTTGAAATTATTGTTTTGTTTCATGCTGTAGTCTGTATCAAACCACACCAGAATGTATGATGAAACAGCAAATAGGATGTATCAAAATCGTTCAAAAATGTATGAATATCATTCAATCGCACATCCTGTGCTATAGCGTATAAAAAAGGCCACTTTTCTTAAAGAAAAGTGGCCTTTTTTATACGCATGATTTCATGTAACTACCTCTGTTTCAGTCGATATTCTAATTGTGCTTGATACAATGACTCTGGCTGAACCTTTCCGGTATTGAGCGATTCTACATAAACCCCCTCATCTGTTCGGTCAGCAGGGCTACCCTCTATGACAAACTGCTTGCCTTCACCATAAAAACCTACCACAATAGAACCTGGGTAATACTTGTAGTGATCTGATTTTATTTCTTTGCCTTCTTTATAGTTTTTATAATATTGAATGATTTCTGCATACTGGCCAGTTGGGCTTGCCTCAATATTCCAAAACACATTGCCACGAGAGGCATTGGGTAAATTGTGCTGTGCTCCCGATCCTCTGATGGCATGAATTCCCTTAATATTTTCAAATAAATTATACCCCATTGGTGAAAAAAAACGATCCGAAAATCCATGAAAATCTATCTGAGCTTCGCCGTCTCCATCTTCATCTTTCAGCTCATAGGTCACATATCTAAACACATTGCCGTAGCCATTGCCCTCTCCACTGAGTATGTGTCGAAAATGAGTATTGATGGTTATATTCTCTATGAGATTGTCTTCTGAATGCCCATACAGTTTGATCCCTGCATGTCCATTGTACCCTCGTAGCGTAACCTCACTAATGGTCACATTTCTACTATCCTGTAGGTAAATCGCATTAGTAAAATTCTTAATACAAACGTTTTTTACCCACCCGTGCGCTACACGAGCCATATTGATGGCATTCCACCCATAGTCCATAATTCTTGATTCTCTTTTATCAGAATCCTCACAGCCATGATGACAAAATTCTCCATCCCAGCCACTTTCGAAACGTACATTTTCAATACCTATGCCTGTGAGCATAGGAGCCATAGCCACTACTGGCTCATAGATCATCGGCATGTCTCGACGCAAGGGCTGCACCAGTTCAATACGGTTTTCAGCATCTGCCGCCTTCACTTCTACCAAAACCTGATAACTGGCTGCCTGTTCTGGTCCAGCTTGTAAGGCCGCCCCCATATAGGACTCGAATGAGTCCATCGGACTCAAAAGATCCTTGATCAAATTACCATCTTCGGAGGTATTGTACATCCCCAATAAAAGAAAGTCTCCAGGTCGGACATCGATGGTTTGATCTAGGTAAATGACTGTATCGCCTTTCTTCGCTTCTTTGGCAAAAGACGCTATTGCTTCTGCTTCGTAGATGGTTCCGTCTTGATTGGTCTTGGCTTTGGCTTCTGCCAATGCGGATTGGTCTATTTTTCTACTTTTGAATCCCCACATTTTTTTGGTTCCCTGTATCTGATAACCTGTTCGAATCATAAAAGGAGAAATCCACGGGGACTCGTCCAGCTGGACAGTATTTGATCCGCTATAGAGTATGGTGCCATTTTCGTCTGTGCCTTCGCCACGTATCACTATATGATCATAGTCTATCGTAAGAAACTGCACTTGACTCGTATCCATATTAAAAGCATAACGTCCCTTTGGGAAAAATACTACACCTCCTCCTGCTTGTCCTATCGAATCCAAAAGAGCTTGTACAGGTATGGTCAAATCTTCGCCTGTATTCGGCATAATACCAAAGTGATTGACATTGATTAAAGAGCGGTCTTCTAATATTGTCTTTTCTCCATAGCCATAACCAGCATAAGAAAAATCTTGTAATTGACTCTTGATCGGATCATTTACAAAGTCATCATAAATCTTAGCATTAGGTGATGGTGGATGTTGACAAGTCGTATATAGGGTAACTCCTAAGATGACTAATAAGGCATATTTCATAGCGTGCTGGTTTTTGTCTTTCATATATTTTTCTCATTCTACCACTTAGCCACCAAATATAAAGTTGCCTACCTGTCCAACTGTTGCACGATCGTACAGAATATGAGACCTATCTGCCCAACTATATCGCTACAGTCTGAAATACTCTGGGTGTAGATATATGGCGCTAGGGCTCAGTGAAAACAAGCGTATTAGATCCCATACGGGGAAATTAAAAACAACCCGCTATGATTCATCTTCCATGTTCTTTCCTCTTTTTCTACGCTGCCGATACTTTCTGGCATAATCACTTGGGGTCATCTGATAATATTTTTTGAAATTGTCAATAAAAGGAGCCCTTCCTGAAAAACCCACCTGCAGGTATATTTCTGTCATGCGCATACCGCTCTCTCTGATGAGCTGAGCTGCTGTATGTACCCTAAAGGATCTAACCAATTCACTTGGAGTAGTGTCCATCAATTCATGCAATTTCCTATTGAGCTGTGTTCTGCTTACTCCTACCTGCTTGCTCAACATTTCAATAGAAAATGCATCATTTGAGAGGTTTTCGTTTACAATACGTTGTACCTCCTCGACGAATTTTTCTTCCTCTTCTGTATATCTATGATTAGCAACAAACCGTTGCCTCGCTGTATCCCTTCTTGCTTTTCGTTTTTTCACAAGTATTAAAATGAAAACTGCAAAAAAAAATGCCAGTACAGACCACAGCAAAACAACGTTCCAAAATGGAGGGATAACGACTATAGACAGTGAAGACTCGGGGGCATCCGACCAAACATGCAAGGTGTAAGTTCCCGATTCTTCACTCGTATATATTGCTATGGTATGTGTTTTATCTGTATTTTGATTATCCAGAAAAGCATAACTTTTCCCTGAATACAAGGTTTCACCTTCAAGGTTTAACTCCTGCATCGAAACTTGATCGGACAAATTACAACCCTCCAAAACCGTTTTATTCATACGATCATTTTCAAAAAACATGTCCTGGTTTTGGGACACACCTCTTCCTACAGCACTCATGACAATCACTAGGCAGTAGAGATAGGTTTTCATTTTTGAAGTCTTGTATTTTTCATATCCAAATCGCATCTATTATTCTACAAATTTCAACCAACCAAAATTGCTTGGGGTATGGATATTAGCAACCGAGTCTTCCAATGGAAACATGACGGATGACGTACGCCTTGTCCCAGAGACTTCGTTGCGATCTTGTCTCACGATCATCACTGTCCACTTTGCGCCAATTTCTGCCTTGACAAATGTTTTGGGATTGTGAAAAAGCTGGAGAGGCAAAGCCATTTCCATAGACCATCCCATATCTACATCCTCATTGTTATTTAAGGTACCTTGATAGTATACACCCAGCTCATAAGCTGGATTGTAGGATTTGACTACTCCAGATTTCCCATCAATAAACTGACTGACATAGATAAAGTCGTTAGGCGTTTTATACAGGTTGACTTCGAATCCAAAGTGCATCCTGCCTATACCTGAGGCTGGTGTGATAAAAACCTCCGCACAGTCATCGAAAAAGGTTTTACCATTTCTAGTTCTTTCTCTAGCTGTCAAATATTTGTCTTTACAGTAGAAAGAGATATATACATTTTCGTCATCCCAAAGCAACTTTACCTCCGTTTGCTGTCTGTCCGACGGCTGTTCTACTCCATAGAAATAGTCCAAAGACTTAGGCATCGTTTTTTGCCAAGCAGGTTCGTTTAGCTGACCATCGATAATTATAGCGGTATGAATGCGACTAGCATACACAGAGCCAGCAGGTTGGGACTGCACCTGCCATACACTGATTAGCCCTAGGCTTAAAAAAAGTAGTTTCCTTTTCATTTAGCTGCTTTTGTATACTTGTTACTTCTGGCATTGTAACTCCTTCTCAAAATTCCCTTGAAGAAACTCCTCAGAACGAGGCAAAACCAATTGATAGTCGTACATATAATCCATCTCAACAATGAGGTTTTCGGCTTCTACCTCCATCACATGCCCAGCAAATGCCCGATCCTCTGATACGACATGCAGATGATAGTTTGCCACATTGACATTCTCAACAAAATCTGGACAGAAGAAACCAACCATCGTTCCTTTAAAATTTTCACGTACGAAAACAGGGCGTTTTTGTATCAATACGTCTTCTCCTTCTGTGAAAGGCTGCCCTTGCTTGTGTAGTTTTCCACATTTCATTTTAGAAAAATGACCCTTGATTTTAAAAGCATAAAATATATTTTTAGAAATCATTTGAGCCTTGATCGCTTCTCTTAGCTGCTTGTAGTTGTTGATTTTGGGTAGTGCAAATGACTGATCTGTTTCAAAAAATGCAGCTGTCGCATACGCTATTGGGGTATGATCCTCCACGGTATTCACCTGACCGTTTTCAGAGGCTCGAAAGAGTATCCCGTTTAGCATAATCAGCTCTCCGTCCAAGTCGTCGTACGACCCCAAAGCCAAATCACCTTTCGTTTTCAGTTCCTTGGCAGTCAGTGCACTAGCAAATATTTTATTGACAAAAGCCTTCCATATAGAATAGTGATAGAGTACATCTGATTGGGCTGCACCTGCTCCTTCAGTAGCTGGCAGTGCTATATTCGTAGGCTCTTTTTGGTTTTGCACACACGCTCCTAACCCTACCAGTATTCCGATTATTAGTACTAAATAAAGCGTATGTTTCATGTTTTCAAGCTTAGGTTAATTGGTTTATCCGACATTTTGACCCTGCCACGAAGACTTGACAAGCAAAGTTTTTTCACCATTGGCTACCACACGGTCATCATCCATGCATGAAAAAGCTATGAATCGAAATTTTCTCATCCGCTATAGGGGTTCTTTCAAAAAATCTGGGATATCAAACCCTCTCAGCTTCAATTGCTGCACATACAAAGACGCTGGAGCTATAGGTGTACCTAAGCTCTCGATGTAGCCAAGGCTACTTGCATCAAAACTGGTGGGTACACCATGAAAACCCACTACAGTAGGATTGACTGCTGTAAGTGGGCCGTATAGCTCTTCTGGGGTATTTTCTAATAAATCCCAGAAATTGAAATTAGACACTGGCAAACCCGTTTGGTGATAGTTCCAGATCACCAATCCATCGAGATGGTTGGGTAGATTTGTATAATGAGCGCCATGACTCGGCTTGCCCACTCGATCCCCAGTAAATCCCCCTATTTCGCACTGATCAAACAAGGTGACCCTCGGGCTTTTCCCATGGAGGTTGATCCCTGAGTTTTTTCCTTTGAATTTAAAAATAACTGTGCCTACAGAAGCGTGTGATGTATTGGGGCCATGCCACTGCAGCGAATTGTCTTGGCAATAAGACATCATGCAGCGCGTACTCGATATAAAGCTGAAGCTTTCATGTCCCGAATTGCCAACAGTCTGGCATTTGAGCACCGTGCTAGACAAGTTGCTTCTAAACACAACCGCAGCGCTTACATTCCTAAATGTACAATTTTTCACCCATGAGTTTCTGCAACGAATCATTTGTAGTGCCTTGTAGCCCGCATCATGACGGGCATTTTTCAAATGCTCGAAAGGTTCCAAAAAATTGGCGGTAAAATTGATTTGCTCAAAACCACAATTAGAGATCATATGGTATTTGACAATACGCCAAGATTGGCTAATATCTACATCTACCAGCACTGGCGCTCGCAGTGTTACTACTTTTCCATCTACAGATTTCACCTCATGATACTCGTTTACTCTAGCTCCATTTACATTGATTTCCTCCCATACGTCTCGTGTTTTTAGACCTTCCAGCAATTGAGCATTGAGAAATGTGCCTTTTGCTTTGAGCAACAATACATCTCCTGAAGCCAAATCAGGTACTTGATCAAATATCATCTTATCATCCCCTTTTTGGATGTTAGCCGCCAGTCTAGCGACTAGTTCTGTTTCGATATGTTCTCCTTTAAAAACAACCTTAGCAGGTGTAGTCCATGTTTTAGTCGTATCACGAGGAGTCATGTGATCTTTCATGTAAAATTCCGTACCGCCACTTTGGTCCCCTTTTAGGATGATATTGCTAGATGTGATTTCCAGACTTCGCTGTATGGCTCGGGATTCACTCACTAAGAATCTCCCTTTAGGGAAAGTAACCACTCCACCACCAGCTTCTTCGGCGGCATCTATCGCCTGCTGAATACTTTCAAAATCTGAGATATTATCATCTGGCTTGGCACCAAAATCTAAAACATCGAATTCGGACAACCAATACTTAACGGGTATATCACTCTCACCAAAATCAAAACCTGCATATGAATAATCAACCAAATCCGAGGTCAGATGCTCCTCATTTTGGGCACGCCAGTAGGTATGCCACAGAGTCGATTCCTGCTGTACCTGTTTGTGCTGACATGCCAGAGCTAGTACACAAGAGGCTCCAAATACGATCAGGTTTTTAATTTTCATAGCGGGTTTTTCGAGTAATTATTTTTTTTTATACAGCTAGACTAATGATTCCAAATAGTAATAATCAGCGTAATTGAGGGTCATCTATTTTTTCAGTTCGAATACCTCGATGGAATTCATATTGCCTCCACCTCTCTTGGGACTGCCTGCTGCTAAGTAGATTTTGCGTTGGTACTGCACAGCCTGACTACCATGTCGTCCTACTACCAGCGGAGACCATGTCCTCCACTGCCTTGTCTTCACATCGAAGACTTGGGTCTCGCTGTGTGCTGTATCTTGAGCAGATTCTCCTCCGATATAAAAGATATAATCACCCCTACTCACTACTCCAGCACCAGCAGTAGCTATCGGCAATTTTTCTTTGAGGGTCACCCATTTGTTCGCATCGAAATCGTAGACATCTATATCGGAAACCGTAGCTCCAAAAAAAGCTGTAAAATCAGCTGGGTGATGTACACTAGTATTTCTACCTCCGATACAATACAACTGATTCTCTACTATCACAGCCGTAAAATGATCTCTGACATGAGGGGCTTTGGTCAACGCTGTCCATTTTGAGTTTCCCAAATCATAATAACTCATCGCATTGGTGGTACCACTGGTATGACCATAGGTGATGCCACAGACCACATATATCCTATTCGACCTCAATACCGCCCCTGCTCCCCCTCTTTGAAAAGCAGCAGGTATTTCGGATCCTTTTTCCCAAACATCTCTGGCTGGGTGATATATCCATACATGGCTGATGGGCACTTCCGTAGGGTATGGTCCTGTAAGTGCACTCACGATGTAGATTGCTTTTTGATATACGACTGGCTGAAAATGATGAAACTCTATTGGCGTATTGGCTTTTTGCTCCCACTCATTGGTGCTCGGATCAAATACATTGACAGGTTTGATCCCTCTCCCTCCCATCAAGTAAAACTTACCTTCAAACTCCACAAAAGCATTTTCGTGACGTGCCACTGGTTCGCCTGTAGCTGCTATGGCAGACCACTGGTAGTTAGAAAAATCACCGCTCTGTGCCTTGATGTTTCCCGAAAGGACAGCAGATATAAAAAGGCT
The DNA here is from genome assembly GCF_025639805.1 of Reichenbachiella carrageenanivorans. Taxonomy (NCBI): domain Bacteria; kingdom Pseudomonadati; phylum Bacteroidota; class Cytophagia; order Cytophagales; family Reichenbachiellaceae; genus Reichenbachiella; species Reichenbachiella carrageenanivorans. The sequence continues at coordinate 4,223,188 of NZ_CP106735.1, forward strand.
TATCATTAATACCTTTTTATTTCGGCACATCGACCAGCTGGTCGCTCTAGTACGACCAGCCAGAGGATGTATAATGTGTTTTATGATTTTCAAAACCACTAGCATCAAATAGTTATTCTACTTGTTTGGTTATTTCACTAGGAGTAATTCCATTTTCATTGAATGATTCTATGGTGAAAAAATACGGCTGCTTACTATCCAAACTACGGATGGTCACTTCTGTATCGGTATAGACCATATAACTATGGTATAGCTTGTCGGGGTGCGAACCGAAGCTGATGTTGTAACCTGTAGCGTTATCAGACTTCGTCCATTTAAGCGTGACCATTCTACGGTCTTGGATATTTCTTTCTACTTCCAATTCATTTACTTTGATCGGCTCAGCTCCAGTACCTTTTCCAAATATTCTTAACCCTGAGATGGCAAAGTTGCCGTCTGGTACTTTCACATTTTTGATTCTGATGTATCGGTAGCTTACAGGTTCCGAAAGTTGGGTATAATCATGCGAACGATCATTGTCGTTGTCAGACTTATCTAGCACCATCTGCCAGTCGGTTTTATCATCAGAGCCTTCTACCACATACTGGTGACGCAAGCCCTGCTGGCGATTTAGTATTTGTGTATTGTACTCTGCAAAGTTGGCCTGAATGGCATAAATGCTACTCGACTCACCTAAATCTACACTCAGCCACTCTCCTGCAGCTCCACTCTGTGCGGCCCAATAGGTACGGATGTTTTCGTCGTTGGCATGGGCAGGAGCAAATGAATCGACCGCCGAAGAAACTTCAACAGGCTTATTGTAGGACAAGAGCATCCATCCTGGGAAAATTTCATCGAAGCTTTCTATGCGTTTGTTCGGGATAATAATCGGGTAATCTCCATATTTATTGACTGTATGAAGCACTCCATCCGCATCGAAAAAAGCAGGGTAAAAACCGATTCGACGTTCAAACTTGTGCTTGACCGAAACCGAAATAGTACCAGTATGCCAGAGGTTGCCATAGTCGTCGTAGAACGTACTACCATGCCCTGCTCCACACGCAAAACCTTCGGGCTTGTATGAAAATGGGTTGTTGGAAGCCAAAGTAAAAGGCCCAAGTGGGTGGTCAGATTCATAGACCCCATCGGCATACGATTTTTCGCGTGTGCCTGGCGCCGAGTATTGCAAGTAGTATTTGTCGTTGTGCTTATTCATCCAAGAGCCTTCCAGCCAGGGTGCATTGTCATACTCATCGTTGTAGTCTCCACGCACTTCAAAACCTAGCTGCGCTGGATTAGGAAAAATCGTTTCGCTGGTTTCGCTTAAAAACTGAAACGTCTCCTTGTCTATCTCTGCGGCATAGAGCGGTTTCACATTTGAGCAGCCCCAATACAGGTACAATCGATTGTCTGTATCGAGAAAAAAAGCAGGGTCTTCTACTGCAAAAGGCAAGGTATGGCTGGCTTCCCACTTGCCACTCTTAGGGTCTGAAGAGCTATAGACTTTGTTGTTTTTCTTAGAGGAAACGGCCAAATAGATTTTGTCTCCGAGTACAATAGTCGTGGGTGCATAGTCTTCAGTTGGGATCTCGTTGGTCTCTACGAAGATCCAATCAGCTAGATCTTTCGAATACCAATATCCCCCAGATTTGGAAGCAAAAAGGTAATATTCACCTTTAAATTTGATTACCGTAGGATCGGCGGCTTCTCTCCGAGAAGGCAACTCTGGCCTAAACCTATAGCTTAGATTCATCGGGTTACTAACGGTTTGAAAGGATGGTGCTGTCTGCACGGATACCTCCTTAGATTGATCTGACACGGACTGTGTACCACACCCCCAAGCTAAAAACACTAATGAGTACCATACCCACTTACACATACTATACTTTCTCATATCACTTTTTATTTTCACTAATTAATCTTCTCTACTAGGCTTAAGGCCATTTTTTTCTTGTATGCAAATCAATACCCTGTGATTTCTTTTACTTTATTAAAAAAACTCTTTTTTCGGTCAGAGTTGATTTCCCAGCTCACAGGTACGGTTTGAAAACCATTTTCAAAAGCTTCTCCTTCTTTTCTGAAATCAAAATACCCCCAAGAAGTATAAGCCTTCACGGCATTAACCATGTTGTTGCTCTCTGCATCAAAATCATAATGATCATCCTCATTGAATAGGATTGGTTTGGGGGTGTAGCCCTGCACATTTCTAGTTTCTTCCACCAGGGTGTAGATGTCTTCGGGATGCTCCATTTTGTTGCCATGAATCAGAAGGAAATCTGCGATTTCGACCACATTAGACTGTGGTGCTCTTCCTCCACGGTAACTGGTACTGGTTAGCAATCTGTACCCGTCTTTTTCTATGCCTTGTACTCTGGCTACCAACTCATGTATCCGCTCTGCAGTCAGGATGCTGTGCTCATACTTAGGATAATCCACTTCATTGCCTATCTCTACGAGTATGTTTTTGTACCCCTTATTTAATAGCCAGTTGGTGATATTGTCTACCCCGTTGATCACTGCCATTTCATCAGCGAGTACCTGATCTTGTCCAAAATAGAAATAACCCAAAATAACCACCATACCCAATTCATCTGCTTTATCTAAAACCTTGGTTAATCTAGCCATATAAGCAGGCCGCAGATTACCCAACGAATCGAAGGTAGAGTTAATGCTATTGAGGTTGCCATATCCCATGGGACTACCGCCTTGTAGGTTGAGCGTGAAAGCCAATAGACCGTGGCGCTTCCATTCAGGCATAGCTGCCACAAACTCAGCCGTGTTTCTTTCTGGATCCCAAATCCCTGTATCTGGATATTTGAACCTACCAGCCGATTCAGGGTTGACATCATCATAAATGCCCTGTACCATTCTGGAATTCATCAACAAGCCTTCAATTTTATGACCGTTCCAATACCGTCCTTTGTAGGTTAGCTCTCCATTGATATAAAATTGTTCTCCCTTGATCGTCACTTCGGTACGTGCCGGAGCATCTGTTTTATTTGTACACTGAAAGAGTGTACCTGCTCCTACAATCAGTGCTACAGCAACAGCAGCCACGTTTATTATTTTTAAATTTCTCATCTTTTACTTTTTAGGGGTCAATAGTACTTCTGCGCTCAATCCATCTCTACACTCGAACTCGATCACTGTTTCCGACCTATTGGTACTCAATACTTTTACTTCTTTTATTTCAGCAGTTTCTATCCATTTGGTTTGCTCAGCTATAGCCCATGAGCCTCTCAGCGTGAGCCGAACAGTATGCGGGCGACTAGGCCAAAAGAACCACTCATGCTCATAGATAGACAGCTCTACTCTGGAACCATCAGGCAGGCGATCATCCTGTCCTTCGTAGATATTGAGATCTGGATCGGCCACGGATAGCCTGAGTAGATTGCCTTCCGACTCAGTGATAAAGGTCGAAGACTTATTTACTGCTTTGACGGTTCCTTTTTTGAAACCCAATCCTGATGGAGCATAGACCGCATAGGCTGTAGACTGCCCCTTGGCCCAGTGAACAACATGCGCATTTTCATCACTTTGCAAAACGCTAAATGGCGGCGTCTTCTCATTCATCTCAGTAGCAAATGTCTCCATTTTAGCTGGTGTAGCATCGGCCATCACGATGTATTGATAAGACGCTTGATCTGGCGCTGAGCCATGGTTGATATAAGCAGATACAAAATCTCCACTCAGCTCTTTCTTACCTATAGCATCAGGATTGGTCTGTGTGTTTCTATAAAACTGAATCCCCTTTTTCATCATCTCACCAGAAAGAAAATACCCTGATCCTCTACTATCGATTGCCCAAAATGATTGATTTCCAATCATTTGTTTTTCTATAGGAAAATCGGACAGACTCCCCTCCGAAGTAGCAGTAGGTAGACTGGTATCTACCAGTGCTGTTTGAAACAGGGTGGTTTCTACATCATGTGCTGTCAAGCCACTGGTAATATCACTTCCTATACAAACGACATATTCCCCGAAAAAGAAATAAGATTTTTTTCCTGTAAAGGACTCTAAACCAAACTTATCATGTCCTTTGAACTGAAAGGCGTACAAACCTAATCCAGTAGTAGACGAAACCCCACCGCTAAAGGCTTGATCGCTCAATAAGTACTCTCCTCCTTCGTCTCTTACCTGCCCTGGGTTGGTCTCCATCTGATCATAAGGCAAACGAACAGTCGTACTGCCTGGCCACCTGTGCCAATCAAACCCTGGCACCCAAGTAGTACCATCAGACGGGGTAGAACTATCTAAACTGCTCGGGTAAGCAATATCTAAATAACCATGGGCTATGTACAATGGATAGGCAAAAAAAGAAGATCCCCAACTCTCGAATGGTATCACGTACTTGCTATGCCCACGAACGGTGATCATCCAATCATTTTGCTGTCGTCTGATACCCACATTGGAATAAGGCAACATCTTGAATCCTACATATTGAAAATCACTGGTAATTTTATTCCTTCGTTCTATCTTGTCTAGCCAATATTGAAACTCAGGTTTATACGGTTTCTCTTTTCCTATTAACTCTAAGTATTCTGACTCCATCACTTCGTCTCGTGCTGGACTAGCCAGAGCCATCAAAGCTGGTATAATGTAAAACTGTTCGTTTAACTCATAAATACTGAAACGTATGGAAGCAAAAGCCTTGGGGGCTTCGCGTTTTTCAGTACCAAATAAACCTAAATAGAGTGTCTCTACAACATTACTCATTCGATCATAGGCAGGCTGAGTAGCTGAAAATGACGTAGATGACAACATATACAGAGTAGCTACCGTACCAAAAACTGCACGCCCGCCATACCCGTAGGCATGTCCTGCATGATGAAAAACAGTACCGTCTGGTTTGAAAGTTTCGTCTAGTGCATGAGCATATGCTGTAGTGATATTTGAAAAATAGGACGAAAAATGTTTTAAGTCTCTGGCTTTTTCTGGGGAATCCTCCATCAATAATGCTGTAGTAAGCCGCTGACTCAAAAGCCCTTGCGATTCATCAGCATTGATACCCGTTCTGCCTTCGAAGCCATAAACATATGCTTCGTTGTACACCTGATTGAAGCTATAAAACCACTTACATATTTCAATGGCTTTGTTGAGCTTATCATGCTTGAGTAATACCTCTTTCATCAGAAACATGGCTGGTGCATAAGCACGTATGCAATAAGAATAATGATGCATCCAACCCAACCCTGCTCCTGTATCGAAGCCTTGGTCTATTCCGTAATCGAACAGGTCGATAAACATGCTTTCGAGTTCTTTTTTAGATGTCTCCGAATTAGTCCAGCGGTAGGCTTTTGCCAAATCCCCCATGAGGGCATCAAATTTGGTTTTCCAAATCATCACCCCTTCCAATAGCTCCTTGTTCGACATATCCATTTCGTTGAAATGGTCTGTCATGATGTGCGATTTAACCAAAGGTCTACCATAAATCTGATCACCTGATCTGGTAATCTCAAAAGCCTCGAACCGCTTGCGAATACCTGCTATTTTTTGTTCGTTCCATTTTTGCTGCTCGTAGGCGGGCAACCAAAATTCCAAGGCTTGCGCTTCCAACGTTCTGAAATCCGCCACTACTTCATCAGTCAAAGGCTCTAGGGGAAACGTAGGCCTATACTTACTGTATTCGTACAAAAGATGTGGGTACTGCGACACCAGTCTAGGATGCATATCTATTTCTGGCAATTGAGGATTGGGGTTGACTGTACGAGGATTCATGGGTACAGATAGCCCCATCACATCTAAATAAAAAGTACCACTACCTGTAGCAGGTGCATTGATAGTCAATCTGGTCATGTCCTCTCTTGGTACGCCACGCATGTCTCCTCTGTCGTAGCCTACTACTACCGTGCGCCATCCTTTAAAATTGAGATTATAATCAAATTCACAATCCACCTCATCTCCTCTTCCAAACTGGAATCGAATGCGCTGATTGCTCGCCTTGTCGTTGTATATCCATAGAAAAAAACCTCTTGGAGGTGCTAAAACTGGGTTTTTCTCACTCCCTCCGTGGCCATTGCTAAGCTTACTCAAGTCTGTGACCAATCGCTGTTTTTGATATCCTATGGGTGTATCGAAAGTCAAAACGGCATTGCCCGACCAATCCCACTTCAAGGATTTTTCGCCATATTTCATCCGCAGGGTGTCTATACTTATGCGCCCCCCTGTAGACTCAAGCCCTGCAGGTATGCCTTCTTCAAAACTCTCCATCACTCGGACAGGTGTCTGCACATCCTGACCATGAGCTGATAGGCATACACCTAGTACAATGGCTACTAATAATTTAACTTTCTTCCCCACTTTCAATACACTCATTATTAATTATAATTTAAAAAATTGGACGCTACTTTTTCTTGATACCACCTGTCGTTGGTCTGTTTCAATAGACGCTCAAGCGAAGATTTCAATTCACCCCCCACAGTACTGTTTAGTTGTTCAAAAGCTATTTTCTCCAGTTGATTGGGATCCTTTTTATTGTCATAACAATAAATTTCGGATGCTTGATTTTTGTCTTCTCTAACTACAAAAGTATAATCGCCCGTGAAGACTCCACGTGTTTTATAATTCATAATGAGAACGGCTTTGGGTTTTTTGTTTTCATTTTCTTCTGGTTTTTTAATGACATCCGCATAGTTTGTACCTTGTACCTCTGCAGGGATTCGGTTTTCCATACCTGCTAAAGCTACTAACGTGGGCAAGACATCTGGTGCGCCCATAATGAGGTCTTCTACCCGGTGCTTGAGTTTGTCTCCCCATTTCACCACAAATGGAATATTGAGCGATTCGTTTTCTGGTACATTTTTGCCACGCTTGCCATGGCTACCGAGCATTTCTCCATGGTCAGATGAAAAAACGATGATGGTATTGTCGGCTATGCCCATAGCCTCTAGCTTGTCCAATACAAGACCTATATAGTAATCTACAGCACTCACATTGGCAAAGTAATAAGGGGCATACTGCCCTATTTCATGATCTGCATTTTCATGCGTAAGCAGTCTATCCAGATCGACCTCACCATTGTCAGTGTACTGATCAAAATACTCCATTTTGGTACTTTCCTCTGTCCATGGATTGTGAGGAGGATTAAGCGACCAAATCATAAAGAAAGGCTTTTCTGTATCTCTCTGTTTGTGTGTATTGTCTAGGTAATTGATAATATTTTCTGATTCAAACTCCGCAGAGAACCGTTTGGGGTAGAATAGTTCTCCGTCTTTTTTCCCACCGATGATTTTAGGGTCACTAGCATAGACCAACGGATCGAAGTGTACGTCCTTGAGTACCTGACAGAAATAGTCAATACTGTGACGGTCTGGCCCTTGAGGGATGTAGGTATCATATCGGTTGATATACTCCCCACCAGGAGGGTCTGTAGTGCCATGATAAGTACCATTAGCATCAAAAAGTGGTTCATTTTTCAACCAATGGCATTTGCCAAAATAGGATACATTGTACCCTCCTTGGGCAAACACATCTGTAATCGCTGTCACGTCAGATCTCAAGGAAGACTCCCTGTCCATCCGACAATTGTTGGTCGCCCCATTGGTATCTGGATACATGCCTGAAAGCATCATGGCACGATATGGACTACAAAGCGGAAAATTGCTTACTGCCTGACTAAATACGACCCCTTCTGCGGCCATTTTATCCAATGCAGGTGTGTTTACTGGGTCTGGATTGCCTTGCAAGTGCTGGTCATAGCCAGGCTGTGACCAGATGCCAAGACTGGAGTTTCTAAACTGGTCTGGAAATATAAAAATCACATTTGGCTGCTGCTCTTCTACAGCTGATTTTTGAGACCCACAACCCGACAGGGCGACTATCAGCACATAGGCTATAGTCAACAAATTAGCTTTCTTCATAACTGATTGATCTATCTTTTTTTATTTTTTTCAAGACTCATTTCTATAATATTCGATGTAGTTGGTACGAACTATTGTTATTGGCCGTGAGTACCGATCGTCCACCATCTGCAGTACGAATCAAATGCAAGCTTCTCACATCTTGATCTAGCTTCCACCCGGTCTGGCTATAAGGTAAACGCTGCAATCTACCATTGGGGCTACCCATCAGTACTTCTCCATTACCAGCATCCATTCGGGTAGTTTCTATTTCCATCATGTAATTATTGCCAGCGAGTATCAGATCCTTGTGCCCATCCTCATTGAGATCTGCGACCAGAATGCTGTTGATAGGGAAAGCCTGACAGTGATTGGTAAACGGCTCAAAATCAAACCCATTCCCTTGATTTCTAAATATCCCAGATCTAAATTCTACTGCTTGATAATGAATGGCTGTTTGGATACCTGCCCCCACGATTTCGTCGAAATCTCTATGGGCAAAATCACTATAAGAAGTGATAGATCTTGCCAGCTGCGGTAGTTGCTGTGTAGAGCAATTCTTGCCCCGAACGGGGACTTGCCTGTCTTTGTAGTATTTTACTAAAAACACATCTTCTGTACCACTTTGATCAAAATCATTAGCATACACATGGTAGGGTTTGTCTATAGCGGCGTGATGCTTGCTGTTGAGTCCCAGGTTGCCTGTCACTATATCCAGATCTCCATCTTGATCTATGTCGTCTACGACCAGTTGATTCCACCAGCCTACTTGCTGTGCTAAATTTTCATACGATGTACTCCTTCTCAATTTCCCTTGGGTATTAACCAAGACTTCGATGCCCATCCACTCCCCTGCTAAAATCAGATCATCGGTTCCATTTTGATCAATGTCTGCCCATTGAGCACTTGTGACCATACCTAGGTATGCTAGCTCTGGTGCCAGCTCTACAGTTTTGTCTTTGAACGTTCCTTTTTCATTGATTAGCAAAAAGCTACGTGGGGCATGTGGGTATTTGCTAGGGATCAGTCTCCCTCCTACAAACAAATCAATATCCCCATCTTGATCGTAATCTGCTGGCACCACTACACTACCCGACTCCACCATAGCAGGCAGTGCCTCTTGCTGACGTAGAAAATTGCCATTTCCGTCGTTTGCATACAGCCTATCCTGCAACGCGGGATGACCGATAGGATATTCGTAACTCCCACTGACGACATACAAATCCTGATCCCCATCCTGATCTGCATCAAAAAATACCGCCGCTACGTCTTCGTGTCGCTGGTCGGATTCAAAATCAGGTGTGACTATCGGGTGAAACCCATCTTCTGTGCCCATTAATATTTTTCCTGAAAAGGAACGAGATCCTCCCAAATACAGGTCTTCTATCCCATCGCCATTGATATCTGAAGTAGCCACAGCAGGTCCCATTTGTGACAATTTGTAGGGCAGCAATACCTGATCGACATAATCGTCGTACAGTATTTCGTCATGTGTTTCTCCTAATGTTTGCTTGGCAAATAAAGGCTTGGTAGCTGTCTCTGATTTAGGTTCGTTGATGGCAACGGTATAATCTACCGTCAAAAGTTGATTAGGGACTACTGATCTAATCGTCTGTGTCTTGCCATCAGGCCAAGTGATTTCGACCTGATGAATCTGATTTGATTTGGAAAACCCAAAATGGAGTGTATTGGATACTGAAGATAAAAAACCTCTGCTATTGATCAATTGCCGAACTTGACTGGTCTGATTTTCGAAGGTTACTTTGGCACGCACTCCTATGCCATTGCGGTTGTGAGCAGGACCTTTGAACTGCAACTTCAAATATTGTCCTAAGCCTAGCTCTATGGCTTCATTTTTTAGAATGGTGGCTTTGTCGTTGATATTGTTGACCACGATTTCCAGATCACCGTCATTGTCTAGGTCGGCGTAGATGGCGCCATTGGAAAACGTGCTCAAGGTATCCGCCCAAGTCTGTGTCATGTTTTCAAAGGTCAGGTCTCCCCTGTTTCTAAACAGGTAGTTGTTCATCTTCTGCTGGGGTAACATCTGGGTATATTCCAAAAATTCTGCGTCGGATGGTTTGCGCCCTCTTTTGCGTGCAGTCATCCCTATTTGAATATTGGCATCCTGATCTATGACATCACGAAACACGCCATTGGTCACATAGATATCATTGAATCCATCGAGATCAAAATCTGCTAATAATGTTGCCCAGCTCCAATCGGTATTGGCCATACCTGCTAGCTGCGCTATTTCACTAAAAGTGCCATCTCCATTGTTTCGCTGGAGCATATTGTGCATGTATTGATAATGATATCCTTGATCCACCATCTGGTGAAACTTGGCTGGTGAGGTCATCGACATCGTGGTCTTGGCTCTGATATAATCCTCTGGGTTCATATCCAAAACCATCAGATCCATCTGAGTATCATTATCCAGGTCAGCCATGTCGCTACCCATGCTATAATATGACATATGTTTCACTACTTTTTCTGCTGCTTCGCTAAAAGTGCCGTCTTGATTGTTGAGAAAAACGAAATCAGGATATTCCAGATCATTGCTCACATATATATCCAACCATCCGTCTTGGTTCAAATCACCTACTTGCGCATGGAGGCCAAATCCTCGATCTGGCAGGATACCCGAACTGGCGGACACATCGACATATTGATGGTTTCCTTCATTGCGATAGAGTTTGTCGCTCCCTTTTAGCGCAATGGTGGCTTGGTCTGTTTTTAGGTCTTCTATGGGGTAGATATTTCTATAATCGGAGGTGACCTCAGGTGAGTTAACAAGATACATATCTAAGTCTCCGTCCTTGTCATAGTCGAAAAAAGTAGCCATCACGGATCGATTAGCATCGTCTAGGCCATATTCATTCGCTCGTTCGGAAAAGGTCAAATCGCCATTGTTGATATAAAGCAAATTGGTATACAGGTCTTCGTCTGGCAGCCAACCAGCTCTGCAGATATAGATATCCAAAAATCCATCTTGATTGACATCTACGATTGTGACTCCTGCATCAAATCCATCGGCATGCGTTATGCCTGTGGTCTGACTGATATTTTTAAATTTTAAATTTCCTTGGTTTAGGTATAGTTGATCGGCTTGAGTGTTGGACACGAAGAAAAGATCCTCTAGTCCGTCGTTGTTGAAATCGGCACTGGCTACGCCTCCACCCATGTAGGCATAGATGTATTGATAATAGTGATAGTCTTCAGATTCAATGATGGGGTTTACAAAATTCACTGAAGTGCTACTGGAAGGTAAATAGGTAAAAAGCTGTGGTTTAGACTCCTTATGAGTTGTAGGGTCGCAGCTCATCAGCACGCTCATATACCATAAGGCCATAAGTAGATTAAATACGTTTTTCTTTCCCGTCATTTACTTTCCGCTTCTGTTCTTTATTCTTAGATTGATAAGACACCCCGTCTAAGCCTGAGGCCTAGCCGGGGTGTACATTTTTATACTAATGACTATTTTGAATCTGCCAAATGAGGAGCTTTATCTATTTCTTCTTGTGGTATAGGAGCGAAATAGTTGTCTAAGCCTAGGCTTCCTACGATAGCGTTCGATTCGAGCGGCGACCTGTCTGACAATGCCGTCTGAACTTGCTCCATTCTCACTAGATCGTACCATCTTTCGAACTCTCCTGCTAATTCCCATTTACGCTCAGTAAATGCCAAATCAGCTAAGTTTCCATCCGCAGCAGTCAGATCATCTGGGTATGTAGACGTATATGGCAGGTGGCCTAGCGCACGTCTTCTTACCTGATTGAGGGCGTCCCAAGCAGCGGCATCATTAGCACCTGCTCTCCCTGTAGCTTCAGCATAAATCAATAGCACTTCAGCATATCTCATAAAGTAGCGATTTACATTGGTGGTTGTATTTCTACTCCATGCAGGTATTTCAGACTCCAGTCCTGTCACCTTTACGATCATCGGTTGTTGTAATTCTTGGAAAGAAGTATAGTGCAAAGAAGAGCCATCCTTCAATGTAAGAGATTCTTTGAAAGTAGCGTCTTTGCGAGGACCTGCAGGCATATCATTCATAAACTTGATTTCTGCGAATGTTTCGTTCCACCCTTGTGCATTTATAGGGTATCCTACTCTTCCTACTGCTCTATTGCTAAACTGATCATCGCAAGGCTGACAGAATACCAGTGTAAAAACGCCTTCTGTATTGAATCTATTTGCATCCTCCTGTGACCAGAGAGAAAGCATATCATCTACCATCATAAAGTCATGTGCACTCGCATTGTCAATCACAGACTTAGCCGTACTAGCCGCTAAGGCATATTTCGAATTGTCCTTTAAGGGATAACCACCCCAGTACAGATACAACCTAGACAAAAATGCATTTGCTGTGCCTTTGTTTGCTCTGGCTCCTACTCCTACAGATTCGGGATGCAAGTCTGGTAATAAAGCAGCTGCTTGTTTGAAGTCAGATTCAATATGCATATAAACATCTTCAATTTCTGACAATCCTAAATTCAAGTCAGGAAGTGCACTTAAGCTCAGAGGTACCTTGCCAAAGGTTCTAGTCAAGAACATATAAAGCATCCCACGCATAAAATACGCTTCTCCTATTCGGACATTAATCTCATCTAGATCTCCCCCTACGATGGCATCTTTTTGTTCGATGATATTGTTTAGTGCCCTGATAGGCTCATAATATCCATTCCAACTATCATTTAATCGTTCGGTAGTAGGAATTACGTTTCGCTGATCAAAAGCTCTGAACCCAGCTTTATTTCTACCGGGGTGAGTAGTGATGTCATCACCTCCATACCCTGCAATGTAAAAAGTACTTGCATTAGCATAATTCTGAATAGATCTATATACCCCTACAATGGCTGCATCTAGTGCCTCTGGTGAGGTCATTACCTCTGGCGACAATAATGCTTCTGTTGGGTCTTCATCTAGGTCTACACAACCATACGATACAGCCAACAATGCGACTAATGCCAAATATTTTACTCCTATTTTTTTATATATACTTATCATGATGATTCTTTTTTTAAAGGCCAATGTTGATTCCTAAAGTATAAACACGAGGGTTTGGTATGGCTCCAGCATCCAAGCCAGTTACCGTATCTCGACCATCGGCGATGGCTTCTGGATCGTAGCCAGAGTAATTGCTAAATGTAAAAGCATTTCTAACACTCGCATATACTCTCAAAGAAGTCAACCAATCCATTTTAGGAAGGTTATAACCTAGGGTGATGTTACTCACTTTTACAAAATCCCCTTTTTCTACAAATCTTGTAGACTGGATCAAATCTCCTGAAGCAGGAACATTGGTGGGATTCGCTTCTGTCCATTGGTTGATAAAGTCTTTTCCTGTAGGGTTGTTGATACCACCAGTGGTGAAACTCGTATAGGCTCTTGTTACATTCAGGATATCATATCCATGAGCTCCCGTGACTAAAACATTCAAATCAAATCCTTTAAAAGTCACTGTACTGTTGAAGCCCCAGTTGAACTTTGGGGTACCATATCCAATGATTCCTAACTCTGGTACTCCTGCAGTATCCAGTTTATACTTAGCAGTTCCTGGCTGGATATTATCAGCCAAATTGTCTAGTGAATCTTGAACAGAGTACACACCTAAATAGGTCTGCCCATAGATAGCACCTAAAGGCTCTCCTACTTTGTAGATATGTGTACCTAGACCATTGCCTGCCAATGTATTTGGCCCTGCGACTTGCTGCTCTAGTCCTCCAAGGCTAATTACCTCATTGTGGTTGAGTGCTCCTGTCAAAGTAGCATCCCAGCTTAATCCATTCGTATCTATGATGGTAGATGATAATGCCATTTCAAAACCAGAGTTTTGTACCTCTCCTAGATTCACTTCAAGTTTGGCAGCAGTGTTGGCGCCGACAGCATACCCAGGCAATGGCCTACTTAAGAACAGGTTGTCTGTGTTTTTCTTATAATAATCTAGAGACAGTGTTAATCTTCCTTTGACCAATCTAAAATCCAAACCTGCGTTCAGCTGTTTGGTAGTTTCCCAAACTAAGTCTGGGTTTCCAATACGCCCAGGAGCCAATCCTATTGATATGTCAGTACCATTAACAGGGTAGTTCACATTGTCTGGGTCATCGTCTAACCTAGAATAGGTCACATAGTTGGCTACATTTTGGTTACCCGTGACGCCATAGCCTACTCTTACTTTGATGTCTTCAAGAAAACCTGTATTCTGAATAAATCCTAAATCTCCCATGTTGTAAGCCACAGCCAAAGATGGAAACACATCTGCCCGTTGGTCTTGTCTAAATCTTGATGATTCGTCTCTTCTCAAAGTAGCGGTGACAAGCAATGCGCTATTGAAGGTGTACTCTAGTCTTCCTAGCAAGGACCTCACAGCACTTCTACCATACGAACCTTCTACTGTTCTATTTTGAGCCAACTGAGCTTGTACAAATCCTGCAGGGAAAAGATAGTTCTCTGCTAAAAAATTGGCTCCTCTTGTCTCATTTTCCGTGATTTCGTAGATTCCCATCATTTTAATGTTGTGATCTCCGAATGATTTCTGGTAGGTCAGAATGTTACTACTTTGGAAATTTGTTCTCTGATTGCCACTATATCCTGCACGTGCTTGCTGACTACCACTCGATTGGTAAATACCCAATTCGCTATAGCTTTCGCTGTGAAGGTTTAATGTAGATAATCCCAAAATTGTGCTCACTGTTAATCCATCTATAATTTCATAAGACAAATTCAAATTGGCATTGAACCGATCTTGCCAACGGTAATTGTTTCTGAAGTTTTGATCATGCACAGGATTGGTTCTTTGGGTACCATAATCTGATTCTACATAGGGAATCCCATTTTCATCAAAAAGTGGTTTAGTGGGATCATATGTCACAGCGGAAAGTACTCCTGACCGTACATCACCACTGGCTCTATAGCCATTTCCATTAGAGTTAGTCACCAGGTTTTTGGTCGTCTCACGACTAGCAAAGAGGTTTAATCCTACTTTCAATTTATCAGTGACATCTACATCGATATTGCTACGAAGGCTTTTTCTATTGTAGTCTGTATTGATAATCATTCCTGTCTGATTCACTAGGTTGGCAGAAATAAAATAGCCCACTCTACCTTCTTTGCCTGCTACAGAAGCTTGCATGTTATCTGTAATTGCAGCTTGAAAATACTCCTGATTATAGTCTACAGGATTGGTGGTAGACAAAACAGTATCTGGAATAGAATGAGCAAACTGATCTACAGACATGAGGTAATCCAATTTTTGTGGTCTTTCTGAGACACTGTGGAAGTACTCAATATTAACCTTAGGAGCTCCTGTACCCTTTCTTGTAGTGACCAAGATCACACCATTGGCTCCACGAGCACCATAGATAGCACTTGCCGAAGCATCCTTTAGCACATCGATAGATTGAATATCGCTGGTGTTCAAAGAGCTCAGACTTCCACCAATGACACCGTCTATTACGATCAGAGGATCATTGTTTCCTGTGATTGAATTTGCACCACGAATTCTAATTTTGATGTCTCCTCCAGGAGTACCAGCTGGATTAGTAATCGCTACACCAGCTGCACGCCCCTTCATGGCATCTTCTACTCTAAATACTGGCTGCTCTCTAAAGTCTTCGGCTGTGATTTGTGAAATGGCTCCAGTAAGATCACTCTTTTTCTGAGTACCATATCCTACTACAACTACTTCTTCCAATTGCTCTGCATCTGGGTCTAGTTGCACATCGATCGTACTACGACCTGATACAGGCACCTCTTTGGACAAATAACCGATATATGAAATTGCTAAAGTGGCTCCCTCTGATACGGATATTTTATAATCTCCATTAAAATCAGTAACTGAACCATTACTAGTCCCTTTTTCGATAATAGTAGCCCCAGGCAAACCTGTTCCCGTCTCATCAGTCACTCTTCCTGAAATCTCAATTTGCTCCAAAGCTACAGTGAGACGTTCCGTATGTTTACTTTTTCGAGGACTGATATTGATATTGTTGTTTACTTGTTTGAACTGTAAATCTGCCTCCTTAGACACTTTAAGTAAAACGTCTCCTACCGAAGCGTTTTTAGTATTCACATTCAATTTGGTTTTATTAGCAGTCATCTCTTGGCTGCTGTAAGTAAACTGATAATCAGTCTGGGATTCGAGTGCTTGGATCAGTTCTAACACACTCGCATTTTGGAGTTCTAGGTCTACCGACACCTCCTTTACACTAACGGCCTTTTGAGCCTCTAACTCGCCTGCCAGGAGCAAATTCATGCACAGACATTGAGTGATTACACCAACTAGTGATACTCTCATGGCAAATGTTTTTAGTCTTTGTAATTTGTTTATCATACTTTTGTTAAGATTAATTAAACGTTAATTAAGTGCATTGTCTGGCCGAGAAAGCGATTGACAATGCGTGAATTGGAACCGATAATTTGGCGATTATCGGTTTTTTTTATGTGGTCATGTTTCAATTCTCATAAGCATCAAATTTTAGTTGTACATTTTTACCTTCTATTTCAAACTGGAATCCATTGACATACCCCATACTAGTCAGTACACTGTGTAGAGACTGTCGTTCAAAAGACCCTGTATAAGTCAATACACTACTTGGGTTATTTTCGAGCTGGATAGACACACCATACCACCTCGATAGTTTCTGTATGATCTCTTTTAACGCCGCCTGATTAAAGCTCAAAACACCGTCTTTCCAGCCATTAGCCATCACAGGATCAAAGGCCTCTACGGCAGATAAGGCTTTCTTTTCTTTATCATAAGTCACTTGCTGACCTGGGTCTAAAAATACCTTCTGGGTAGCAGGCGACTCCATATTGGTCACAGAGACCTTGCCTGTAGATAGGCTCACGATCGTCTGATCCCCTACAGTATGGCCATATACATTGAATGACGTACCGAGAGCTCTCACTTTTATATTGTCGCATATCACATAAAATGGCTTCTGACTTTTCGCTACATTGAAAAAAGCCTCGCCTTCTAGCCATATGGTTCGGGCAGTGTCCGAAAACTCTCGTGCATAGGCTATTTGACTATCCGAATTGAGCTGAACCACAGTACCATCTTTTAGATGAATTTTAGTTTTCACCCCGTCGATATTGCTCTTTGTCACCATGACGGGAGATGCGATGCGGTCAGGCTGGTCTAGATATTGAATGCTCATGATGGCAAGCCCTGCAATTAATATCAGTGAGGCAGCAATTTTCATCACCAGTGCATACTGCTTGGTTTCTTTTGGTTTTTGAAAACTGGCATTCTTGCCTATGGTCTCTTCCCATAGGCTGTTTTTCAATTCATTGGTTTTGTACCGTGCCACTTTCATTTGGGTAGGTGCTTGCCAATGGTTCTTTATTCCTTCATATATTTCCCTATTCTTCTCACTTGAGTTCACCCATTCCTGTAGGATCTGCTCATCTTCTTTATCTTGGCTATTGGCTAAATGCCTAGATATAATCACATATATGTTGTCTCTTTTCATTAGACTATTCAAAAAAATTATACTATAAAGACCCAAGTAAACCTTCAACACGTAATGCTTCCGAAAAAAAGTTTCATTTTTTCGGAAGCATTAGGCGAGTGCATAACGGCGTTAAAAAAATTGGGCCAGACCACGAGGAAACATCTTACGGATTTTGGGATGATGTCTTTGATTTTGCAAAAAATCTTTGAGTGCAAGGCAAAGATCTTTGGTAGCGAGCTCTAAGTGTTTTTCAACGGTTCGGTGGGATATCCCTAAGAGCTCAGACACCTCATCTATATAAAAACCATCTTCACGCAGGAGTCTGTAGACCATCTGACGCTGAGCAGGCAGTTCTTTTACTTTTTCTTCCAACACGTCAAAGACCTGCCTGTCTTTGACGTGTTGGAAGGGGGTATGGTCATACAGCCTGTATTCAGTCGTTTCATCTAGTGCGATTGTTAAGTTTCTCTTACGATCCCTCAGCCAGTTTAGGCTCTTGTTTTTGACACTAATGTATAGATAGGCACTGACCCTTTTTATTTCCTGTTGCTTTTTTGTGTCGCTCAATAGGCTATAAAAGACATCCGAAACCACTTCCTCGGCTCCAAGTGAACACTTGACATAGCTCAAGCTAAAATTGAAAAGTTTCGGATAAAAATGGTCGAAAAACAAGTCATAAGACTTTTTGTCTTTCTTCACGCAAATCAATTTCCAAGTTTCGTCTATGTCGATCATTGCCTTTAGGTTTATTGTGGCCTCATTTTCTTCTATTTATCTCGTATGCTGGCCCATGCAGTATCATAGGTTGATTCAATCTCTCGGCTGTTCATATTTAGCATTCAAAGCGAACTTATCGAATGCAAACCCATCCTCTCGCATGGAAAACTGAATCGTATGCATGCCAGGCTTATCTATATTCAGATAGATCAACCCTTCTTCTCCACAATGGGCTTCTTTGGTTCTTTGCTTGCTCGCCCATGTCCACTGGTTCTTGCCTGCGCACCATTGCATTCTCTGGCCTGATTCAGGCCATTCTCCATTTATTCCCACATGTATTCCATTGTCTTCTTTGCCCGTAGAAAAGGCCCTGCCCCACACATAATATTTCCCTGGGTTAGTGAATTTAACTTTGTATTTCAAAATCGAAATACCTGGTTCATTGCTGAAATTGACTCCTGCAATGAGTGGATCATCGTGTGTGACACGCGTATCGGGAAGTAGCTCTACAAAAGCCCCTCTGCTCGCCGAAAGATACTCCAGAGAATCTCCATCCAGATCATGTCGAACAGCGGTTTTGGACATCACATGCCACGTTCGGTCGCTACTATTCGTCTGCTCGAAAAAGCGTTCAGCTTCTACCTCCACATAGCCATTTTTCTCTTTGCTCACCTGAGCATGCAGAGATGAAAGGCAAAACAATATTCCACAAACTAATAGACATGTTCTTTTCATGAGATAGATTTCAAAGGATTCGACAGGTGTTTTTTTAGTGTGTCATGATGGCTCACTTCTATTGGCATATTAGCCTCCGCTGATTGATAAATCATTTCTTGCACCGTCAATGATTTCAGGTAATCATCTCCATTGGTTTCGAATTCGGAAGCCGTAATCAGACCATCTATAAAATGACGCTGGGTGTGGTAGACACAATCTCCCGAAAAGTTGGTGTTTTCATGTACATAGTCATGTTGTTCTTCGGGTTTGCCCAATTTCTGTATGGTCAATCGCCCATCAGGATAAAGCCGAAGTGTACCTTGCATCCCTTCAAGTAGCATTTCACCAAAAGTATATCTACTATCTGGGTAGTTAGGTTCGTTGTATCGGCTAGCGTCCCATGTCGCAAAAAGTCCATTATCGAACTCAAATTGCACATTAGCCCAATCTTCACCAGCTATCACAGGGTTCAGTTTTCTTACCCGAGCGTTTACCCGACACACCTCTCCAAACAAATACCTAAAAGTGTCGATAAAATGAATGCCATTTTCATAAATCAGCAATCGAGGATAATTTCTAAAATAGGGTTGTCTTGGGATGTAGGCATTTTCGCCCCAGCCATCTCCCATTCTACTTCTAAAATAAACGGTATGGACTTGACCTAAAATGTCGGCATCCAAAAGACGTTTCATCTCTCTATACCAAGGTTGAAAACGCCAATTTTCGTGCACCATAAATCGCACACCAGTAGCCTTGACCAGCTGTACCAGTGCAATAGCTTCTGCAAGATTCGGTGCTAGTGGTTTCTGACAAATGATGTGAATACCTCTGGTGGCGGCATATTCACAAATTTCTAAATGAGACTCAGGAGGCGTAATGATATCTATAAAATCAGGACGCTCTGCGTCTATCATTTCTTTGTAATCTGTATAATGCTTAGGTATGTTGTATTTCTGCTGAATCGCTTGTCCACTCTCTAGGCTACGATTACAAATAGCTACGATGGCTACCTCTGGGATTCGATCCCAAGCTTCATATTGAAAATGGCTGAAATACCCAGCCCCAACAGCTACCCCTTTATATTTTTTCATTCAATATAGATTTTGAAGGATTCATCAGTAGCCAAGCCAATATGGCAATCGCTACAAACACACCTGAAATGATAAAGAACGTGTCCGCAGTACCCGTCCACTTGATTAGATATGGAAATAGTATGGCCGTGACAAATGAGCCTACATTTCCGGCCATATTCATAGCCCCAGAGACTGCTCCTGCATTGGCCTTGCCTACATCCATACAAAAGGACCAAGAGGGACTCAAAGTCATATCTGCCCCAAATACAGCAACCGACAGTCCGGCTACGGCGATTACAATAGAAGACGACGACAATATGACCAATACGCCAATGCCCACTAAAACAAACCCAATAATGGCTGGAATAGAACGGGACCTCCGCCAGTGCCCACTTTTGTATATTCTATCTACCAACCAGCCAGAAAACCAGTTGCCGAATGCCCCACAGATCAGGGGAAACATCGAATACACACTGGCCTCCAAGGCTGTCACCTGAAAACGCTCTGCCAGGTAAGGCAACATCCACGTAAGGCAAAAGAAGAAAATGAAATTGCTACTGAAATATTGTGCCATGGCCAACCAAAGATTCGTAGACTTGAGCAAGGTGCTGATGGGCAGTGACTTGACCTGTATCTGATCTATTGCTTGCCTTTGCTCCACAATCATTTTTTTTTCAGCCTCACTCACTCCTGCATGCTCCTCTGGCATGTCGCGAAACCACTCATACCAAAAGTACGCCCAAACCAAGCCTATCCCCCCCATCAAATAGAAACTCCACCGCCAACCAAAACTAGCAATCACCCAAGTGATCAGCGGAAAGGCAAAAGCCGCTCCCAATCTTGAGCCCGAAAAATTGATGCCTGTGACTACCCCTCGCTCCCGAAGAGGTATCCAAGTCAGGTTGGCTCTAGAGATCCCTGGAAATGCACCCGCTTCGCCTGCTCCAAAAAGAAAACGAACGATAAGCATGGTAACAAAATTCCAAGCCAGTCCCGTAGCCAAAGTAAAAAATGACCATACCGAGACAATCCACGCAATTACTCGTCGAGGCCCATACTTGTCGGACATCAATCCCGCAGGCACTTGAAACAACGCATAGCCCAATGCAAAAGCTGACATGACCCAGCCCAATTGAGGGTCAGACAAACCCAAATCTTTACCTATAAAACCTTTAGCCGCAGATATACCTACTCGGTCTATATACAGTAATAAAGTGAGTGAAAAAGTGGATATGACTAGCTTATATCTAACCGGAAAATAGCTCATGCGTTTGTAGGTTTTAATTTTTTATACGCTTCTCCTAGCGATTCTTCTTCACCGACATTGCCAGGAAATACTATAAATGGGATTTGAGGAAACTTGGTCTCTGATCCTAATTCCCACACGGGAATACCAGGCAATATCTGTCCGAGTACTTTGGCTCGTTTTATACCCAATACCTTAGTAGCTACCTCGCTCGACGTGATACCTCCCTTGGCAATCACAAAAGCGGGTGTCTCCTCTAGGCTATTGAGTATAGAGATGACACCATTAGA
Organism: Reichenbachiella carrageenanivorans; assembly: GCF_025639805.1. Lineage (NCBI taxonomy): Bacteria > Pseudomonadati > Bacteroidota > Cytophagia > Cytophagales > Reichenbachiellaceae > Reichenbachiella > Reichenbachiella carrageenanivorans. Next base: position 4,244,506 of record NZ_CP106735.1, read on the forward strand.
CACTTGGTTTACAATAGATAGGCTTGCATCTCCATCCTCTCCCGATACTAGTGCTCTACTGGTATACATCACACAATCTCTACCTTCAGACACCGCTTTGTTTAGCTTTACTGCAGCCTGGGCGACTATTTCTGATTCATTTATCAAAAGTTGATTTACATCAATTTCAATTTGTTCTAATGGGTGATTTTGTGTCAAAAAATTCAACTGTGCAGTTGTTTTAGGAACATAGGAACCTACCACGATCACTCCCCCTACCTGCCCTACACTAAAATCCTGCTCTCCGAGAAGAGCCTTTGGCCTGATACCAGCCAATGTAGACACCATACTGGCGCCAGACCTAATCATCAATTGTACCCCTTTCTGCTGTGCTCGCAAAATCCCTGCGACTGCCTTGCTAAGGTCTGCAAGTACTAAAGCATTGATGATGAGTACTTTTTTCGACTTATAATCAAATATCTTTTGAGCTAGTTCTTCTATGGTCTGCTGCCTAATCTCTGAAATACTGAGATCAAAAATTTCTTCTGGAGCATAGAGACTCTTTTCCTCCACATATTCATAAAGATTGCTCGATGCATAGCCAAAAGTCATATCCTGAGCAAATGGTGTTTCGGATACAGGAATCAGCTGCTGCCCCTCTCTGATATAGTGTCCATTATTCACCGTCACTCTATGCCCTTCGAAAAAGACAGGCGCAAAAACCGTAAGGGCATCTGGCTGCCCAACGGCTTGTTTCACAGCCGAAGTCTCAGCTTGAAAATGCCCTCGGAGCGTACTGTCTCCTCTAGTGACTACGAGAAATGACTTACCTAGCTCATGAGCAACGCTTTTTACGTTTTCACAAATTTGAGAAACTAAAGCAAAGGCATGAGCAGCATCCAAACTCCGAGAATTGGTGAGTATATAAAAAACCTCATGTGAAAAAGCCCATCTTAGGTCTTCTTTAGACCATTCGGTCAATATAAAAACATCGTGTACAGACTGTGTGCCTGTAGGGTCGTCGTCCAGCACCACCACTACCTGATCGCCTCTCAATGCGTCGATCTGTTCACCAGTTACTGTGCAGTCTTCGGGAGGAAAATCTATGATATGATCCAGTATTTGACCCATGTTTATTTTAGTTATTCTTATTTAATCGCAGGGCGATAGCCCATTGGGTTTACTTCCCCGACCCTCGGCCCGAAGTAATTAACCGATTAGAAAGTTAACACCTCGTGGGCTAGCCCCGAGAACCATTTATGATATAGCTGATATGAGTAGATTCTTTCTTATATAAAGAAATGAATGGCAATTTTCCAATGTAACAACCTAAATATACTTCACTAAATCAAATCGTATCTAATCGTTTATTCATTCAGAAAACCAAAAGATATTGGTATCATGCCATTCAAAACCTATTACTTACTAAGTACTCAATCTGTCTTTTATCTCAAAGGTTAGCAATCACCGCTTGAGCTATCTCATCTGTCTTGGCTGTGCCACCCAGATCCGCAGACAACACACCCCCTGTAGTGGTGCGATCCACTGCTGCCATGATTCCGGCAGCGGCCTCGTGCTCACCCAGATGCTCCAACATCAAAACTCCCGACCAAATCTGCCCTAATGGATTGGCTATATTTTGACCTGCTATATCTGGTGCTGATCCATGTATCGGCTCAAACATAGAGGGGAAGTCTTTTTCTGGGTTGATATTGCCAGCGCCACCAAGACCCAAGCTCCCCATAATAGCTCCACCCAAATCACTCAGAATATCTCCAAATAAATTGGTAGTAAGTACCACATCAAACACCTCTGGCTTGAGTACAAATGAAGCACTCGCATTGTCTATGTACATTTGATCATGTGCCACATCAGGGTACTGAGCTGCTACTTCTTTGATTACTCTATCCCAATAAGACAAGCTATTGATCAAAGTATTTGATTTGGTCACGTGGGTTACTTTCTTTCTTCTCTTTCTTGCTAATTGAAAAGCATAATGTGCGATTCTTTCGATTCCCTTTCTAGTAAAAATACTAGTATCTACACCCATGCCATTTTCTTCGTCTGGCAGGTATTGGTTCCCAATTTGCACAAACTCACCTTCGGTATTTTCTCTTACCACCACAAAGTCAAAAGGTGTGGTGGATCTGAGTGGGCTTGTCACGCCAGGATAGACTCTTACCGGACGGTAGTTCACATATTGCTGAAAAGAAGTCCTCACCTTGAAAGTATAATCTTTGGCAGGCAAAGTATCGTCTACACCAGGCAAACCTACTGAACCAAAAAAAACTGCATCAAATGCCTTGAGCTTCTCCAGCCCATCTTCAGGCATAAACTTGCCATGCTTTAAATAATAACCAGCACCATAGCTGAAATTTTCTGTATCAAGCGAATACCCATATTTTTTGCCTGCGGCCAACAATACCTCAAGCCCAGCAGGAACGATTTCATGCCCAATTCCATCTCCTGGTATCACGGCGATTTTATAATTTGTCATTTTTACTTTTTTGTTTTTCCAATAAAATATTCTTTGATAATGCTATATGATTACGAATCTCATGAACCGCCCTTGCTACATCCCGACTTGAGATCGCAGCCAATATTTTCATATGCTCCGCAAGCGTGTCCTTCGGCTCTCTTATCAATCCAAACTGATAGACTCGCTTATGTACATCACCTACGCCAGACATTCTTTTTAAAACTGGGTTTTTTGATAATTCTATTATCAAGTCATGAAACCTCTCATCAGCCTTGCGGTACTTATCTGCATCAATATGAGCTATGCCTTCGAAGGGGGCAAATACCTGTAATAGCTCCGCCAACTCCTCATCACTAGATCGCTCAATGATCAGCTTCACGGCCAAGCATTCTACTGCTTCTCTACAGTCATATACATCAATCATTTCTTTGACAGAAATCTCTCGCACATACATCCCTCTACGCGGAATACTCTCGACCAGCATTTCATGCTCCAAGTGCTGCAATGCCTTGAGTAGAGGCGTCCTACTCACCCCTAGCTGCACAGCCAATTGCTCTTGAATAAGCTTCTGACCAGGGAGCAACCTCCCTTCCTGTATCATCGACTTGAGCTCTTGATAAACTGGCTTGCTCAGATCACTATGTTGAATGATTTTTTGCATATTGTATTTTGTATTCAAAAATAAACATTTTAATTAGATTTACAATAGCACTGAAAATAATGTCAGGATTTGCTAATACAAATCACATATAAAAGATTGATTATCAGTGAAATGCACAATATTCACTAACAAATGAAAACTATCTATCATCAATTGAATTTTCACCACTACAAACAAATCATGAAAAAAAACATACTACTTATCTTTCTGTTCATTTATCAAATCTCATTTTCCCAGCAGTTGCCTCCGCTAGTTTTATCAGCCTTGGAGGACTTCAGTCCATCTACTGACAGGGGGTATATACCTTATTACAAGGATGTCAAAAGAAATGCACTCGCGATTAATGCGGCAACGTACAAAAATCAATTTTCACTGGCTGAATATACCTATGAAGGGACTGCTGATGTATATCTCGCCTCTATCCAGACGATAGCCGAAGACGATGGTGAATCAACTTACAAGTTGTATAAAAATGGGAAACTCCTAGCCACTGTACAAAACCCAACGACTGATAAAAAGTTTGAAACTAAGGAATTGGTCTATGGAAAAATAAAATTGAAACCAGGTGACAACATTTCCATCGCGTTCGATTCACATACCAATGGTAAAATACCAGAAGGGGATATCACAGCTTATTCCAGAGGAAGATGGGTCGCTTTGATTTTAAGTTATAAATAAAACATTGCTCACAACGGTTTGTTGATATAATCACAATATGAAAAGTCTAGTGCCTTGGAGACAATACGCTAGGCACTAGACTTTTTTTATGCTTTGCCATCTGACTGAAATAAAACAATCTTTTGCTTAATCACTTCAGTCATTCTCTCTACCACAAGCTGGATGATAGGCATCACATCGGGCTTCATGCTATTGGTTATGACTTCGCGTACGGCATCCATATAGGCCGTCCGAATTTCTGTATTCACATTAAATTTACAAACGCCCAAGGCAATAGATTCTCGTACCATATCGGCAGGCACTCCAGAAGCTCCGTGCAAAACCAAAGGCACGTCTACATTTTTTCTAATCGCTTTTAGTCTTTCAAAATCCAAATTGGGCTCATTGGCATATTTGCCATGCACATTGCCAATACATACAGCCAAACTACTTACACCCGTTTTAAGCACATATTCTGCAGCCAAATCAGGATTAGTCATTTTAGCTTCATAAACTTCTACAGACAAGCCATCTTCCTCCCCTGCTAATTTTCCAAACTCTCCTTCTACGATCGCTCCAAACTGTCGAGCTTTATCTACTATCGATTTAGTAAACTTTAAATTGTCTTCGAATGACAAATCCGAACCATCAGCCATGATCGAATTCATCCCTTTTTGTAATGCCACATCTATAGCGGCTACACTCTGGCTATGATCTAAATGTATAGAAACAGGCACCTCAGCTGCTTTGGCTGCCTCGATACAGGCTGGGACAATTCGCCCCTGGTTCCACTCAATAGTGATCGGATGCAACTGAACCATCACAGGACTATTAAGTACTTCGGCTGCTTGAATGACTGCTGTCAGTCCCTCCATATTATAAATATTAAAAGCACCCAAGGCATATCCTCCGTTTTGAGCCGATTTCAGTAATTCTAATGTATTAGCTAACATGTCTTATTTATGAAAATTTCTAACTTTTAATTAAACACCCGCTTATGCTTTTTCTTCCAAGGCAATCACTCTAGCAGGGGCACCATCTCCATGGCCTATTTTAAGAGGCAATGCGATCAGATAGACTACTGGGGCTATGATTTTGTCCAAACCAGCGACTCCTTCAATGATCGTAATACCACCACCTAACAATAGCTGATGGATTTCCGTTACCTCTGCAAGGTTACCCACATCTGCCACAGACAACGGCTCTACTCCTATCATTTTGATTTGCTTCTCCACACACCACTCCGACAGTTCTTTACTCAGCCTTGGTAGCTCTGTTTTATAATTGGCTTGTTCATAATTACTAGACCAATTCGTCCGAAAAAGTAAACTATCCCCAATTTCAACACTGACCACCTGTTTCTCCACATCTTCCAGATGAATCAATTGGCTAGGCTTCGTAACTGGCACATCTAGTACCCACGCTCTACCCATCAGCTGATCTGGTCTTATTTGATCAATCGTGATCTCATTCACCTCAAAATGAAATGGAGCATCCATGTGTGTACCTGCATGCGAGTAGATGGTCAATGTTTTGGCGTTCCATCCTTCTACCGACATGGTACAAGCTGATTTCTCTGAGAAACCAGCAATTTTATCACTCAGTGTATGCGTGAGATCATGTACGATATATTTTGAAAGATCCAACATTTAATTACTCACTCTTTTTAGATTCGACACTTGATTTGATGAAAACTCATTGATGACTATGATAGAGACTTGAGCAAATCTATATTTTTGTTTTTTGAATTCAAAATTCAATTTTAGAAATTGAATTTTTCATATCTTGCACAAAATATTATTTAGCCTATCAAACTGGTGGAACATTTAGAATTAGTAGATCGAGTATATACTGCAGTCAAACAAATGATATTTGACCAAGAACTTCAACAAGGTCAGAAAATCATTCAAGAAAAATTAGCTGCAGAATTGGGCGTGAGTAGAAGCCCATTGCTCAAAGCCCTACAACGCCTAGAGTCTGAAATGCTTGTAGAGAGTATTCCACGACGAGGTATGTATGTAAAATCTGTAGACCTAGACGAAGTCAAAGATGTGTTTGAATGCAGAGCTGTACTCGAAGGGCTTTCGGCCAGACTCACCGCTCGCCACATTACCGACGATCAGATTCAAATACTGAAAGCATGCTTTTCCAATTTCGTAGGCAAAAAAAACATAAACATTGAAGCATACGCCTCAGCTGATCGCGAGTTTCATGCCTATATTCTTGAATGGAGTGGAAATAAAGCAATAGCACATTTAGAAATGTTGAGTAACATTCATCTGAAAGCATTTCAGGCTGGATTACTTAGGCAGCCTGAGGAGACATTACCCGAGCACTTGAGCATCATAGCAGCTCTGGAGAGTAAAGATGAAGTAAAAGCAGAGCTTCAAATGCGCCAACACATCGAACAATCCTTATTAGCATTTAATGCAAAAGCAGACAACTAATGCTCAACATTTGAATATTCCATTCAAATTAACAAATTGAAAAAATAAGACCATCCTCGACTATATCTGAATTCATTATGCTACATTTGCCACAGATGCGGTAACGAACACGCATCAACATCCTTCTTCCATAAAGGATTTTTTTAGAAAGAATTGCGTTAACGTACACACAAACTAACACTCATGAAGAAATTGGAAAACAAAGTTGCTGTAATTACTGGAGGCGGAGGAGTGCTCTGCAGCACTATGGCCGAACACCTAGCCACCCTTGGATGCCAAGTAGCCATCTTGGATTTGAACAAATCAAATGCTCAAAAAGTAGCTGACGTCATCACTGAAAAGGGAGGGAAAGCCATTGGTGTAGAAGCCAACGTACTCAACAAAGAAAGCTTGGTCAAAGCCAAAGAAGAAATCAATCAAAAGCTAGGCAGCTGCGATATCTTAGTAAACGGTGCAGGCGGAAACCACCCCAAAGGCACCACGAGCAAAACGCACTTCGAACTTGCCGACCTAGAAAGCAACGAGGAAATGACTACCTTCTTCGACCTCGACCCAGAAGGCATCAAGTTTGTTTTCGAACTCAACTTTATAGGCACGCTCCTGCCCTGTCAGATTTTTGCACAGGACATGCTCAACAAAACTGGCTGTACCATCATCAACATCTCGTCGATGAATGCCTTCACGCCACTCACCAAAATACCAGCCTACAGTGGCGCCAAAGCAGCCATATCCAACTTTACGCAATGGTTAGCTGTCCATTTCTCGAAGGTAGGTATCAGAGTAAATGCGCTTGCTCCTGGTTTTTTCTTAACTGAACAAAACAGAAGACTATTGACCGAAGAAGACGGCAGCCTCACTCCTCGTGGCAACACGATCATCGAACACACCCCCATGGGAAAATTCGGAGAGCCTGAGGATCTAACAGGCACACTCGAATGGCTCTGCGGCAGTGGATCGTCATTTGTGACGGGAGTTACTATTCCTATAGATGGAGGATTTAGCGCATTTAGCGGAGTTTAATTTAAACCTGAAATTAGAGATGAAATTAGAACAAACATGGAGATGGTATGGCCCTAATGACGGAGTAAGCCTCTCAGACATCAGACAAGCCGGCGCTACAGGTATCGTAACCGCCCTACATCACATACCCAATGGTGAAATATGGACGGTTGAAGAAATTCAGAAAAGAAAAACTGAAATAGAAGCCGCAGGACTCACTTGGAGCGTAGTAGAAAGTGTACCCGTACACGAGGATATTAAAAAGCGAAGCGGTCAGTTCCAGACTTACATTGACAATTACAAAACAACACTGGCCAACCTCGGAACCTGCGGAATCGACACGGTATGTTACAACTTTATGCCCGTATTGGACTGGACTAGAACAGACCTAGATTATGCTGTACCCGATGGATCTACGGCACTTCGGTTTGACATCACGGCCTTTGCTACCTTTGAGATACATATTTTGAAACGTCCTGGCGCCAAAGACAGCTACAGTGCGGAGCAACAAAGTGCTGCAAAAAAATACCATGAATCTATGTCTGATGATGATATTGAAAAACTCGTCAGAAACATTATCGCAGGGCTACCTGGCGCTGAGGAAGGATACACCCTTACTCAGTTTCAAGAAGTACTAAATTCCTACGACAAAGTAGATGCCTCACAACTCAAGGCCAATCTGTTTTCGTTTTTGAGCGAAATCGTACCTATAGCCGAACAGGCGGGTGTGTTATTGTGCATCCATCCGGATGATCCCCCATTCCCTATTCTGGGACTGCCTCGCGTAGTGAGTACAGAGCAGGACATATTGGATCTATATGCGGCAGTAGACAGCCCAAACAACGGCCTCACCTATTGCACAGGATCTTTCGGCGTGCGAGCAGACAATGATCTCGTAGGCATGGTAAAACGCCTTGGACATCGCATTCATTTCATTCACCTGAGAGCCACCAAAAGGGATGCTTTGGGTAATTTTCACGAAGCAGATCACCTCGATGGCGACGTAGATATGTTTGGTGTGATGAAAGCACTGATAGCAGAGCAAGACAAACGCATAGCGACAGGACGCAAAGACCTACGTATGCCATTCAGGCCAGATCATGGGCACAAAATGCTAGATGATCTCACTAAAAAAACCAACCCTGGATACTCCGCCATTGGGAGACTGAGAGGATTGGCAGAACTGAGGGGATTAGAACTGGGAATCAAAAAATCTAAAGAAGCATGAAGTCATTTCTAGGAGACAATTTTCTACTATCCAATGAGATAGCCGAAGCACTCTATCATGATTTTGCTAAGGATCAGCCCATCATAGACTATCACAATCACTTGAGTCCTGAGCTGATCGCTAAAGATCATCAATTTGAAAACATCAGCGAAGCTTGGCTGCATGGCGATCATTATAAATGGCGCGCCATGCGTGCCAATGGCATCGACGAAAAATACATTACTGGATCCGCATCTGATGCGGATAAATTCGAGCAATGGGCCAAGACTGTACCCTATACGCTACGCAATCCGCTCTACCACTGGACGCACCTCGAACTTCAGCGGTACTTTGGTGTTTCCACCTTGCTTTCGCCTGATACTTCAAAGGAAATTTATCAAGAGGTCAACCGTCAGCTCCAGCAAAAATCACACAGCTGTGAAGGATTGCTGAAAAGCAGAAAGGTGGAGCTACTATGTACCACAGACGACCCGACAGACGATCTTTCGTATCATCAGCAAATCCAACAGCAATCGATGGCCGTGAAGGTATATCCTACCTTCCGACCCGACAAAGCCTTAGGCTTGGGTGATCCAAAGTCGTATTTGTCGTATCTTGAAAAACTAGGAAGTGCAGCAGGTATTACTATCCAAAACTTAGACACTTTGCTGGAGGCATTGCAGCAGCGCGTCGATCACTTTCACCACATAGGCGGAAGGATCTCTGATCTGGGCTTCAACCAATTGCCCTATTTGAACCCTAAAGAAAAAAACAGAGACGCAAACTTCAAATCTATCCTAGAGGGGAAAAATCTGAATATAGCAGAGGTAGAAGATCTGCAAGCTTATATACTCACCGAGCTGTGCAAAATGTACCACACCAAAGGCTGGGCACAGCAGTTTCATCTCGGCGCCCTGCGCAACAACAACGAAAGGGCCTTGCGTGAACTGGGGCCAGACACGGGCTACGACTCTATGGGTGATTTCGATCAAGCAGATAGAATCTCTCGTTTTTTAAACAACCTAGACAACACCGATCAACTCGCCAAAACGATCCTCTACAATCTCAATTCGAGAGACAACGACCTACTGGCTACCATGGCGGGCAATTTCAACGATGGCAAAACTGTTGGCAAAATCCAATTTGGTAGTGGCTGGTGGTTTTTGGATCAAAAAACAGGCATGGAAAATCAGATGAATTCGCTTTCTAATATGGGTTTATTGAGTAGGTTTATAGGCATGCTTACAGATTCCAGAAGCTTCTTGTCTTTTCCTAGACACGAATATTTCAGACGGATCTTGTGCAACCTCATAGGCACTGATGTGGTCAACGGCGAATTGCCCAACGACATCCAGTGGCTAGGCAGCATGGTCAACGACATCTGTTACCACAATGCCAAAAACTACTTTGAATTCGAACAAGACTAATTTATAATGACGGTCAGAAGCTACTTTTTATTCTTCATCCTCACGCTCTGCTTGGGGATGACACAATGCCGACAAGCCAAAAAAGAGCGCGTGCTCAAACTGGCTCATGGGCTCAACGAATCGCACCCCGTGCACTTGGGCATCCTTGAAATGGCTCGGCTACTACACGAAATCTCAGATGGCCAGATGTCTATGGACGTCTACGCCAACGGCCAGCTCGGCCAAGAGCGCGACTTGATGGAACTGCTACAAATCGGCAGTCTCGACATGACCAAAGTCTCTGCCGGAGCAATTGAGAATTTCGTACCCGAATTCAAAGTACTCACCCTGCCCTACCTTTTCACAGATTCCACACATACGTGGAATGTCCTGCAAGGCCCCATTGGCAAGAGCCTATTGGCTAAAGGTGAAAAATACTGGCTCAGAGGGCTTTGTTTTTATGATGCAGGTAGCCGGAGTTTTTACTCCAAAGAGGCTCCCATAGAAACACCCGATGATCTGGCCGGACTCAAAGTCAGAGTAATGAACAGTCAATCTGCCTTCAATATGGTACGGGCTTTAGGAGGTTCTCCTACTCCTGTATCGTTCGGCGAACTATACACTGCCCTGCAACAAGGCGTAGTAGATGCAGCAGAAAACAACCCCCCCAGCTTTTATACTTCTAGACATTACGAAATTTGCAAACACTATGCGATAGATGAGCACACCACACTTCCTGATGTATTGATCGCGAGCACATACCTATGGAGTAGCCTCAATGAGCAGCAAAGAAGTTGGCTACAGGAAGCCGCAGATCGCTCCGTAGATTTTCAAAAACAAGCCTGGGCGGCCTCCGTCAAGGAAAGCCTTTTTGAGGTACAAAAAGCGGGTGTAAAAGTATACTACCCAAGCAAAGCCCCTTTTCAGGAGAAAGTAAAAGGACTTTATGATGAATTCAAAGACGATCCTGTACTCTACGAATTGATTGAAAAAATACAACAAGCAGCAAACACTCCGAAATAATGGACTTTAGACAAACCTTAGACAAAACTCTGGAAACCGTACTCAGCGCACTGCTCGGGCTCATGGTTCTCAATGTCCTCTGGCAAGTAGGCTCCAGATACTTGCTCAATGATCCAAGTGCATTTACCGACGAATTGTCTCGCTATCTGCTCATCTGGGTTGGACTTTTGGGTGCCGCCTATGCTTCGGGCAAAGGCATGCATGTATCTATCGAACTACTCGAACGAAAACTAGACGACCGTAAAAAGCATTGGCAACAGGTGTTTATACAAATCATGGTCTTGGTATTTGCCCTTGCAGTACTGATCATTGGAGGCATACGTCTAGTCTACATCTCTTTTGAACTGGGACAGACTTCCTCTGCCATGCAACTATCACTAGGCTATGTCTATCTGGCTTTGCCCCTTAGCGGAATACTTATCTCTTATTATTCCTTATCTGATTTGTTCAATCTATTAAAACCAAAAAATGGATAATCTAGAAGTATACGCCCTCGTCATTAGTTTTTTGCTTCTGCTCATCGCAGGAGTACCAGTAGCCTATAGTGTAGGATTGGCCTCTTTGGTGACCATTTTGGTCAATATCGACGCCATGCCGGCATTCACCACCATCGCTCAGCGCATGGCTACTGGATTGGATAGTTTTTCTTTGCTGGCCATTCCGTTTTTCATCCTAGCGGGGCAGATTATGAATCAGGGCGGTATCGCTCATCGGCTCATCGCTTTTGCCAAAGCACTGGTAGGCTCATTCCCTGGCGGATTGGCCTATGTCAACATCATTGGTGCCATGCTTTTTGGTGCTATTTCAGGCTCTGCCATGGCGGCAGTATCCGCTATTGGTGGCACATTGGGGCCAAGAATGGAGAAAGAAGGCTATGAGAAATCGTATAGCGCGGCGGTAAACATCGTGTCGTCTACCACGGGTCTTGTGATCCCCCCTTCCAATATCCTGATCGTATATTCGCTGGCAAGCGGTGGCGTATCTATCGCCGCTTTGTTTTTGGCGGGTTATATACCTGGACTGCTTATGGGACTCGCTCTTATGATCGTAGCTGCGGTGTATGCAAAAGTAAAAGGGTACCCTCGTGGGGAAAAATCCACACTTGGTCATATTTTCAACACATTCATTCATGCTTTACCTAGTTTGATGATGCTCGTCGTAGTTATTGGAGGCATCGTCATTGGCATATTTACCGCCACAGAGGCCTCTGGCATAGCCGTACTTTACACCTTCATTTTGTCGATGATATACAAAGAGCTCACGCTAGAAAAAATAAGACAAATTGCCATTGGGTCTGTAGGCACCACTGCCGTAGTCGCTTTGCTTATTGCTTGCTCTATGAGCATGTCTTGGGTCATGGCCTATGCAGACATCCCACAGGCTGTGACAGCCGGATTGCTCAGTGTATCTGACAACCCTATTGTGATTCTATTGCTTATCAATCTTCTACTTCTCGCTGTAGGGATATTTATGGACATGACTCCAGCTGTACTAATTTTCACACCCATATTTCTTCCTGTAGTTACTGCTATTGGTATTGACCCTGTTCATTTTGGGATTATCATGGTCATGAATTTATGTATTGGACTCTGTACCCCACCTGTAGGCTCAGTATTGTTTGTAGGTATAGGTGTCGCTGGCGTCTCACTTGAAAAAGTAATCAAGCCACTCATTCCTCTCTTTATCGCTATGGTGATCGTATTACTATTGGTGACTTACATTCCTGAATTAAGTTTGTTTTTACCTAGGTGGCTTGAATAAATCTACCGCAAACTCTATTACACTTTACAATAAATTACTTAGATTTAAGAATCCTACTTCCCATCTTACTTGTATATTTCCCATTAAATAGCATGAATACAAATCAGCATAAATACATACAGCATGAGAAAGACAGGAATACTTTACTTAATTCTATTATTCACAACCCAACTAGCCACTGGGCAAGACCTTAAAGTCGGTTTATTATTCGATCAGTTCGCAAGTGTAAGGTGGGAAGTGGATGCTAGTCAGCTCACCTCTGAATTCAAAAAGAATGGAATAGAAGTCATCGTGAAAGTGGCTCACTCCAGCTTAGAAAAGCAAGTCAGCCAGGCACAAGAGCTAGCAGATGAAGGAGTCAAAGTTTTTGTGGTTATTGCCGTAGACGGACGTAAGTCCTCCGCCATCTTAGACATTGCCAAATCCAATGACATCCTAGTAGTCGCCTATGACCGCCTGATACTCGATCCTCGTGTAGACTTATATGTCTCGTACAACAATCTTGAAGTAGGGCGAATGCAAGCGCAAGCCATGATTGACAATGTGAAGAAAGGAAATATTCTGATGATGAATGGCCCTGTAGCAGACAATAATGCTGTGCAATTCAGAAAAGGACACTTGGAGGTGCTAGATCCCTTGGTCAAATCAGGACAGATCACGATTGTAGATGATTTAGTCTTAGACACGTGGTCGGATGTAAGCGCCCTTATGAAGCTCTATGAAGTCGGCCCAGATTTTAGCAAAATCGACGGTATGCTTTCTGCCATCGATTGGTTCAACGACGCCGCTATGGAGTACACTGGCGACTCGGCTATGTTTACCAAAATTTATATGACGGGTCAAGACCCATCTACTGCCACAGCCATCAAACTGAAAAAAGACATTCAAAATATGACCGTGTGTAAGCCCATTGCACCGCTTGCGATTAAGACGGTGGAATTGACAATGGCCAAGCTCAATAATCAAAAAACCAAAGGCCTCCAGAAAACCTCAGTAGGAAGCGACTCTATCGATAGCTATTTGCTCACACCCATCTATGTAGACAAAAACAATGTGGATGAGTACCAAGATGAGTTTCTCAAATAGGCACACTACTGTATTAAATACCTGATACACAGAGGAGAAGTACTAGCTGGTACTTCTCTTTTTTTTTGAATAAACCTATATCCGTGGACATTTCGCTCATTCGGATTGCAGCAGATCGTTTGTTGATTTCTATAATTACCGTATCTGCCTTTGACAAGCAGCAGATTGCACCCTTATCCAAACATAAGACAAGTGATCAGAATACATGACCTTTGACAGGTATACTTGGTGGCCTTGCTAGGAATCGAACCTAGATCTAAAGTTTAGGAAACTTCTATTCTATCCATTGAACTACAAGGCCATTTGCACATGAGCTGTGGCAAATCTATAGAAATTCATCTATTTTAGATAAACAAGTGATTTTTTGATTTTCCTCCAAAAGAAGTAGCTTAGATTAAAAACCAATGAAGTACCTCCTGCCTATCTTGTTCTTGGCTTCCTTCTGTAGCACCTACGCTCAATCTACTTCAGGTAAAACATACGATACACAAGTCGTCGAATTTGCCAAACTACCCGTACTCAGCTGGAAATCTACTAACCAAGTAGACGACAAGCCTGCATGGGAAGGATTTTTATTGGTAAAAGCCAAACTCAACGGCATCTATGACCTCTCCGGTGGTCTACAAAACCAAGAGACCTTCAACGTAGGACAAATCGACGTATGGGGCCATGACAACCGCAATCGATTCGGAATGGACATGTATCAAACACAGCTGCGAATATGGAGCAAACGAAAAACTGCCACGAGTGATTTTGTAGGCTATCTGGAAGGCGACTTCTGGGGAGGAGATGGTAGATTCAGATTGCGGAATGTTTGGCTAGATTATAAATTTCTACACATTGGACAGGACTGGAGTTTCTTTGGAGACAAAGACATCTGGCCCAATGTCCTCGACTGGGACGGCCCTCCTTCGGGCGTTTGGCGAAGATCGACACAGATCAAATTTTATTTCAAAAATCCAAATCATTGGTTGTTTGAGATAGGCATAGAAAACCCAGGAGCTGAGTTTACCTTCAACGAAGAAATAGAACCTGACATATCTGCCTCCTACCCTGTGATGCCCGATTTTGTAGGTGCGGCAAAAAAAGAAATGACCTTTGGCTACCTCAGACTCGCCGCGATCTATCGCAACCTCACCTACGACTACTCGGGTACCAATATTTCCAAATCTGGCTATGGAGCTGCGTTATCTGGCTATATCCATACGCATGCCGATCGTAAAAATCCATTGCAGTTTCAGATAGTCGGAGGCCGTGGCATCGCCAGTTACTTGGCCTCATTTGGAGGGCGCAACTACGATGGCGTACCTACTGGAACGGGTAGCATATCCACCGCCCCTGTGCTAGGAGGCTGGGTCAGCTATGAGCATTTCTTTGATTCGCGTTGGCATGCCAATTTCGTGGTAGGCATCTCAAATTTCCTCACTCCAGAAATCACACAATTGGAAATCGGGCCAAACGACTATCCCGCCACCAACACCAAAATAGAGCTCGATCATCGCTATATAGTCGTCAACCTCATGTACGACCCTACCCCTGGTCTGACCTTAGGTATAGAATACAATTTGGGCAATAGATCCCTGATCTACACGGGCAGCATAGATATCGATGGCTACATGACCAGTGAAATCACGCAAGGCCGCTCTGCTCAGCGCATCAGCTTTGGTGCATTCTTTGATTTTTAATTTTGTCTGAATCTAGTAGCTAATGGAGGCTTGCAGAAGCTAAAGTGAAAGGCACTAAAGCGCATCATACAGGTTCAACTCCCTTTTGTGACCTATGAAGGGGTGCTCATCTAATAGACCACTTCCCCTTTCGTGACCCACCTACCCCATAGGAGGTTATATCCGTGTACTTGCTGCGTAGGATGTCCGAGACTGTCCACGACTGGCAGACCATGATTCACCCAATCGAATAGGCCTCCGTAGAGATTTTTGGCATTAGTATATCCTGCCGATTTTAGTTGCTCCGCTACTTTCTCGCTGCGGTATCCTACCGAGCAGTACACCAATATCTCGGCATTCTTGTCTACGTCCAATATGGTACGCACATCAAAATCATCATACCCGACCCATCGCGCATGCGCCAAGTGACTGACCTTATACTCCTCCTCAGATCTGGCATCGAGCAATACAGCATTTTCGGGAATACCATCCTGCACCTTTACCTCCTCCACAGCATGATCCAGCAAGCCGTCTACCATTCGATAAAACTTCGCTTCTTGCTTGTCCGATTTGTCGTCTTGTGCCTGCAGGGTAAATGGGACTAGGCAGAATATCGTAAGCCAATACCTCATTGATGAGCCGCTATCACGGATTTCAGTTGTGCTTTGGTGGCTGTACCTGAGTGCCGCCACAGGATTTTCCCTTTCTTAAAAAGGATCATGGTGGGTATGGTACGGATTTGATAGACTTGAGACACTTTTTGATTTTTGTCTACATCTACTTTGATGACTTGTGCCTGCCCATTGAGCTCGCCTTTGAGTTCGGACAGTACGGGTGCCATCTGCTGGCAAGGCCCACACCAGTCGGCATAAAAATCGACCAATACGGGTTGGTCTCCATGGATGATATCTGAAAAAGTAGCCATAAAAGCTGAAACGACTAAAATAGAAAAGGAGTTCAATTGAACTCCTTTTCATATAAAAAAATATCTTGTATTAAAACTCTACAGTCGGTGCATTTTCGCTACCCGCTTGGGCGGCAAATGGGGTTCTCTTTTCGAAGCCAAACATGCCTGCAAAAATCGTATTAGGAAATCTTCGAATGAGTGTATTATAGCTCTGTACGATTTCATTGAACCTTCTACGCTCTACCGCAATTCTGTTTTCTGTACCTTCTAGTTGTGCCTGTAGCTCCAAAAAGTTTTGGTTGGCTTTCAAATCAGGGTACTTCTCTACCGTCACCAATAGTCTAGATAGTGCCGAAGACAAGCCGCTCTGTGCCTCTTGAAACTGCTGCATAGACTGCGCATTCAAGTTGCTAGGGTCTATCGTGGTGCTGGTTGCTTTAGCTCTTGCAGCAATCACGCCCTCTAGAGTCTCCTTTTCGTGAGCAGCATAGCCTTTCACGGTATTCACCAAATTAGGAATCAAATCTGCACGTCTTTGGTACTGCGTCTCTACGTTGGCCCACTGCGCAGTCACGCCTTCGTCCATGCTCACCATGGCGTTGTATTTTCCGGTCACGGAGCTGTACATCCATATCACGACCAATGCGAGTACTCCGAGTATTATTAAAGTCTTTTTGTTCATAATTGTCAAGGTTAAAATTCAAATTTACTACTTTAGCTGGAATGAAAATCAAGAATATAAAAACTCTTTTCGTAGCTATTAGTTTCATTTTCCTCAGCAATCTTACAATTGCCCAAGACTATGTGCCCGTACCTGAACTCAAGCAGCGAGTAACCGATCTCACACAAACAATCTCATCCAATAATCTTGAATATCTGGAAGATAAAATCGCCAGATTCGAGCAGGAAAAAGGCAGCCAAATAGCCATACTGATCTTGCCCACTACCGCCCCGGAAGAAATCGAACAATACAGCATTCGTGTAGCCGAAAAGTGGAAAATCGGCCGTGGAGGCGTAGACGATGGCGTCTTGATGATCATCGCCAAAGACGACCGAAAACTCAGAATAGACGTAGGCTACGGCCTCGAAGGAGCCATTCCCGACATCTATGCCAAGCGCATCATTGAAAACATCATCACACCAGAATTTAGACACGGGCAATTTGCCGTTGGTATCAATGGTGGCCTAGATGCTATTATCAATCTGATCAATGGCGAGGACTTGCCTGCCGTGACCCAAGCCAACCACAAACCCCAAGGCTCTGGCAAGCGGATGTCGATTTGGCTCATGGTCTTTGGAGTCATCGCGCTCAGTGTGATCAAGTCGATGATTAAAAAATCATCTATAAAATATGCAATTGCGATCGCGATTGCCATTCTACTCGGTTTCCTTTTCGCCGATATCTTGATGGGCATCATCTCGCTCGTCGTTTCTCTGGTGATGCTGTTTGGCAACTCTAGTGGAAGAGGCGGTGGAGGTTACTACGGGGGCTCTGGCGGAGGATTCTCCTCAGGCCGTGGTGGATTTGGAGGCTTCTCTGGTGGAGGCGGCGGATTCGGCGGAGGCGGTGCTTCTGGAGGCTGGTAGTGGAGATACGCCATGCGCAGCTCCTAATGCCTCCATACCGACATCAGATCAAAAAAAATAGAAAATATTGGCTATAGCCAAAACCAACAGATATGAGAAAGAAATTCGAATTTTCGGAAGCAGATAAAAAACAAGTAAAAGAGGCCATACAAGCGCTAGAGCAAAAAACAGCTGGCGAAATGGTGGTGTATTTTGCGAGAGAAAGCGACAGCTATTTGATGGCTTGTTGGAAACTATCCAGCATTTTCGGGGCGATCTTCCTGACACTGATCGCTACCCTCTCGTATCTATGGCTCTTGCCTGCCTCGGTGAGCGTCATGACCATTTGCCTGACAGCTATAGGCACTACTGCCATAGGCTTTGCGATCCCCTATTTTATACACACGCTGCGGGTGTCATTCACTCCAGATGAGATCGTGTCGCATCGCGTACTCACCAAGGCTCGGGACATATTCTTGCAAGAAGAAATATTCAACACCACTGACCGAATTGGCATCTTGATCTACATCAGCGAGCTCGAACACCAAGTACAAGTACTGGGCGACTCGGGTATCAATGCCAAAATAGAGCAAGAAGACTGGAACGAAGTGCTCGGCCTCGTGATCCAAGGCATCAAAGCCAACAAACCCGCTCAAGGCATCGCCAGCGCCATAGGCAAATGCGAAGATCTGCTCCTCGCCAATGACTTTGTGAACGTAGTGAAACCCGACAATGAGCTGTCGGATGATATGAGGATAGAGGAGTAACAAAAATGGCCTTGAGTTTCCTCAAGGCCATTTTTAATTTCACCCTTTCAAAATCTTTTCTATCTCATCAAGCTCTTGCTGACTAAACGCAATATTGTCGATACTAGCCAAGTTCTGCTTCAACTGTTCGACGCTACTGGCTCCGATCAGTACGGAAGTCACTACGTCATTTCTCAGTAGCCAAGCAATAGCCAACTGCGAAATGGTTTGCCCTCTCGATTCTGCAACTTCCTGCAAGGCCAACACCTTGTTGATTTTCTCCTCGGTGATATGATCAGACTTCAAAAAGCCCCAGTCTTTGGCCGCTCTCGAATCTTTAGGAATACCTTTCAAATACTTGTCGGTCAATAGCCCTTGTGCCAACGGCGAAAAGACAATACTGCCTACGCCATGCGACGCCAGCGTATCTAGCAACCCATCTTCTACCCAACGATCAAACATCGAATATCGGGGCTGATGAATCACAAAAGGCGTTTTCAATTCCTTGAAAATCTTAGCAATTTCGGCCGTTTGCTCAGGCTTGTAGTTGGACACACCCACATACAAGGCCTTGCCTTGCTTCACGGCATGATCCAACGCCAAAGCAGATTCTTCTATCGGCGTATTTGGATCTGGCCTGTGGTGGTAAAAAATATCCACATACTCCAACCCCATTCTTTTCAAGGACTGATCCAGACTCGACAGGATGTATTTTCGGCTGCCCCAGTCTCCATATGGCCCTTCCCACATGTGATAGCCAGCCTTAGTCGAAATGATCATCTCATCCCGATAGGACATCAGGTCTTCTTTGAGCATCTTCCCAAAGTTCTCCTCTGCCGACCCCGGAGGCGGGCCGTAGTTGTTGGCTAAATCGAAATGGGTAATCCCTTGGTCGAAGGCATACTGCATCATTTTCTTACCGTTTTCATATTCATCTACATGTCCGAAGTTGTGCCAGAGCCCTAGCGAGATAGCCGGCAACAACAACCCTGATTTGCCGCAGCGTCGGTATTTCATGGTTTTGTATCTGTCTTCTGATGGTTTGTAAGCCATAGTTTTTTTTTGGTTTTTGAAATTTAAAACAAGTCTTTATTGACCAGATGTCATTGTATGACACCGGCAGTCTTAGTTTTGGGGATGGGTAGTGCCCTAAGGCTCAGAATTGTAAATCTAATCCTTTCGGATAATAATAAAAAAGCATCTCGGCAGGGCACTTGCCTACTTCCGACCAGCAGTCTGTATCGAGGCTTATGGCCGCCACTCCACAAGTGGGGATGTTAAAAATACTGACTTTCGCCAATTCGTTGGCATAGTCGGTAATGCCCGGATTGTGAACGAATAGCATCGCCGATTGATGCCCATTGTCCAAGCGGCCTATCACTGATGCCATGTCACCCTCATCGCCATGAAATAGGGCTTCCTCCAACTCCAAATCAGCTATCAACTTGCCATATACATGCAAAAAACTAACAGCAGTGTCTTGTGTCCTGCGAGACGGACTGCTCACAAATACATCTGGACAATTCACTTTTTCTTTGAGCACATCGGCCATTCGGGGAGCGTCCCGCTTTCCTCGTTTGTTGAGCGGGCGGTCTCTATCGCGCAAGCTGGCATCTTTCCAGCTGGACTTGGCATGCCGAACGAGGTAGAGGGTCTTCATGGGTTTAATTTCATCATCATAACAGATCAGAGTTTAAGCGCTCTTGTGGTAATATAAAAATCATTTCTTCTTCCCTTCAAAATAGCTCGAAATCTCCTTTAGACTCATCGCATTGAGGCAATGAGCTTTAGTCAGCCCCCCTTTGCGAGCAGCCAGCAGACCATAATACATATCCTTGTAGCCCTCCATCTTATGTGCGTCAGGGTTGATGCTTAGGGTTACGCCTTTTTCCAAGGCATACTGAATCCACCTCCAATCGATATCTAGCCGATACGGGCTGGCGTTGATCTCGATCACTACGCCCCGTTCCGCGCAAGCGTCGATCACGGCCTTGTGATCTACAGGATATCCTTCACGTTCTAAAATCAACCGGCCAGTCATATGTCCCAGAATCGTAGTGTGTGGATTGTGAATGGCGGCGAGTAGACGATTGGTGGCTTTGGTCTGATCCATGGTGAGCCCAGAGTGTACGGAGGCCACGATAAAGTCGAAACTAGCCAGAATCTCTTCTGGATAATCGAGCGATCCATCCGCCAAAATATCCGATTCTATACCTGAAAAAACCTTGAACGGAGCTAATTCTTCATTCAGTTTTTTGATTTCTTCTTGCTGTGCTTTCACCTCAAAATCCTTCAAACCACTGGCATACACAGCCGTCTGACTGTGATCGGTAATACCCAAATATTCATACCCTAGGTCTCTGCAATGCTCCGCCATCTGCCGCAAGGTGTGTTTGCCATCACTATAAGTGGAATGATTGTGCAGAATACCTTTCAGGTCTTTCATTTCTATTAGTTCGGGCAGTTTGTTTTGCTTAGCTAGGTCAATTTCGAAACTCCCCTCTCTAAGCTCTGGCACCATCAGCGCCAAACCTGCCGCCTTGTATATAGTCGCTTCGGATTCGAATGTCTTTTCGTCTACCACGGCTTGCAGGGTCTTGCCCCCATCAAGCGGCGCATGGAGATGCTTTGGATTGGCCGTGGTTTCCACCAATGTATTGTAAAACCGATCCGTAGCACAAAAGCGAATTTTGACAGGAATGTCACACTTACCATAAATGCCGTACCAACTAAACGGCCCAGAAAGCTTTTCATTTTCCATAAAATCAGGAAGGAGATTGATCACCTGCCGAGTCGCTTCAAAATCATCAGAAGCGATCAAAAAATCCAAACGGCTAATAGTCTCCATTCTACGGCGCAATTCGGCCGTTTCAGAAAACAAGGTAATTGTCGGTTGGTTTTCGAAAGCTGCTAAAATGTGGATCATAAAAGGCTCCACATTAGCATAGCGCTCAAAGCCCCGGCAGCTAAGTGCAAACTGTATGGCATGCTTCAATGACTCCTGTGTCTTTTCAGCAAACCCTTTGAGTTTGGCTACTCGGCCTTGCGCACAGAGATCGAGCAAATCTTCGAGCGTTTCTGCTCCACCTTCTTTCCAAAGTACTGCGATTTTCTTTGGGCCAAACCCTGATATTTTAAACATCTCAATGACACCTTCTGGCGTATCTGCCTTCAGCTGATCCATACTTTCGAACGAACCTCTTTCCAACAGCTGTACGATGTTGGCTGCCATGCCTTTGCCAATGCCTTCTATTTGGGGGATGTCGTCCGTAGCCAATGTACTCAGCTCCACATCCAATCCGCTGATGGTATCTGCGGCAGTCTGATAACTCCGGGTTTTGAATGGATTCTCTCCATGAAGTTCCATGAGTTTGGCGGCAAGTTTGAGTTTGTTTTTTATTTCGGCGTTCGTCACAGTGATTGTATTTTAGAATTGAGATATAAACTTACAAATTGCATAAGAATATAAATACCAAATTACGGTTTATAAGTTATCATTGCGGCGAATCAAAGCTCAAAAACCGGTTGGGAGTAGTCATCAAACAAAGTAGTATTTCTGCCTTTTTCACCTATTTAGGTGCAGGTATCGGCTTTGTCAATACCATCGTACTGTTTCCTCTGTTTTTATCTACTGAGCAGATCGGTTTGCTCCGCGTTATTCCATCAACGGCTTTTTTGATTACATCTTTTGCGCAATTAGGCATTGGCCAGGCATTGCTAAAATTTGCCCCAGAGCTTAAGAAGAAACCCGAAGGGTTGGCGCAGCTCATTACATTTTGCGTAATCATTGTCTTGCTAGGATTTCTTATTGCCAGTGGCCTACTCTATGTATTTGAGACGCCTATCAAAGCCTATTTCAGCACAAACTCAGAGCTGCTTTCAGACTATTTTTTGGTGGTAACTGTCCTGATATTGATCCTTTCGCTCCACAACTTATTTGAGACATACGGCCGCCTATTTTTAAAGACCATCGCCCAAAATATCATCAAAGAAATCGTACTTCGCCTGATGCTCTCCATCAGCGTGGCACTATACTACTTGCAGTTGATCACCTTTCACCAGCTCGTCTATAGTCTAATTCTGATGTATGGGCTGATGCTCCTGATGCTGATCGGTTACATTTTTGGAATGGGAGAACTCAAGTTTAGCACCAAATTGGATCTGATAAACAAGCCCCTACTCAAACGAATCGGCATGTATTCGATGTTTGTGATGATCGGTACTGGCAGCACCAATATTGTACTCAATATCGATCAGGTGATGATCTCATCTGCCTTGGGGCTGAGTGCCAATGGCATCTACTCTACCGTATTTTATTTTGCCGTGATGATCGAACTCTCTCGACGTGTCATTGCACAAATCACCACACCTCTGGTCTCCGATTCGCTAGAAAACGAAGACTGGCCAGCTATCGAAAAAATCTACAAGCAAACTTCCATCAACCAGATGGTCGTTGGAGGATTGTTCTTTATCGGACTGATCTGCAATCTGGACAATATTTTTGCACTCATGGCCAATGGTGACGAGTTTCGAGCAGGTCGCTATGTGGTCTATTTCATTGGTTTATCCAAAGTCATGGAAATGGCTTTTGCCAATAGTAGTGCCATCATATCCATGTCCAGTTACTACAAGTTCAACGTGATCACTATAGCCATTCTAGCCATTTTGATGATTGGTCTTAATCTGATACTAATACCTGCATATGGGATCTCAGGTGCTGCTTTTGCCTCCTTTGCTGCCCTATTTATTTTCTCTTTAATGAAAATGATTTTCATTAAAATAAAATTCGGTTTTTCCCCATTTACATGGAAAAACGGTTCGCTTCTTTTGATCGGATGTGTCGTTTTGATCTTGGGATTGAACGTACCTACCTTAGACAATTCTCTGCTAGATTTGATTATTCGCTCCTCTGCTATAGGCTTGGTTTATTGTACAGCCATATATCTATTTAAAATTTCGGCAGAAATAAATGGTGGCTTACAGCACCTTCTGAAAAAACGAAAAGGCTAGTGCTTCTTTCTGATTGCCAAGACATTACCTATCAGAATCATACCAACACCCAAACCAGCATACCAAGTCATCTGATAATTCTCGAAAACCGATGAGATGCCAATGGCTATCACCGGGATAATCACCAATGCATAAGCCGCCTTGTCTGCTCCTACTTTGCTTATGAGTGTGAGGTACGTACCAAAAGCTATAATAGAACCAAAAACAGTAAGGTAGAGCAATGAAAAAATATAGGTAACTGACGGGTCAAAAGAAAATGGTCTCCCTAATATCAAGGCTAATATTCCCATCCAGATACCTCCATAGAGCATCCCAAAAGCATTGGCTTGTATGACAGGGATCTGATTCGCTGAGTTTCTTGCCGAAGTGATATTGCCCAACGAGGCGACCACCACAGACAGAAGCGTAACGCCAGTTCCTACCCATGTCTCACGCGTAAAACTGAGACCCAAAAATTCGTTGCTAAAAATAAGCACGGTACCTGTAAGGCCAAATAGCGCCGCTAGCAATATACTTTTATTGATCGGTCGTCTGAGAAAAATAGCACCAAAACCCGAATTGAAAAACACCATGGTAGAATAAGCTACAGCAATAAGACCACTGGCCAGATAGACTTCCGCCTCATAGACCATCCAATAGTTGACACCAAAAAGCAGCAATCCTTGTAACGCCATAAACGCATGATCTTTCAACGAAAAACGCATGTTTTTCTTAGCTACTACACAAAAAAACAGCATCAGTATACCTGCCAACCAATACCGGTAAACTACCGAAATCAACGGATCCACGATACCCAATTGGAATTTTATGGTAAACCAAGTAGACCCCCAGATGAGGGCAGGAATGATAAATAGCCAAAGATTCTTATTCATGGTCAATGTTCTATAATTAGCGCAAGCTAAACAATAACCCTAGATGAATAATGCTAATCTGCACCATGAGAAAATATGATACATCGACTAATATCCATCTGACTTGTGGCTATGTGTACAATCACTTATATTTATTTGTTTATCACTTTATCATTCATACCAGCTTTAGCGAATGAATCTTCATGAACAAATATTAGATAGTTATGACTCATTGGTAGTCTTTTCCTTTGACAAGGAATATCGAATTCGTTCGTTAAACAAAAGTGGCGCTCGCCTGCTACATCAGATGTATGGCAGACATGCCAAAATAGGCGATTGTATTTTGGAGTATTTCAGATCTGGATACAATATTTCTTTGGCTCAAAAGCATTTTGACATGGCATTGAAAGGCAAAAGCTTCACTGTGACAAGGCCTTTTGATTCAGGTGATTCGATTCGTTATTTAAATCTCATGTATGCCCCTCTCAAAGAAAAAGGTCAAATCTCTGGGTTTTCGGCTATGGTAGTAGATGTGACCGAAAAAATGAAACACGACGAGGAGCGTATTCATGTCAACGAACTGTACAAAAGTCTGTTCATGACATCTACTGATGCCATCATGACACTAGAGCCACCTAGTTGGAATTTCACCACTGGCAACACGACCATATTACACATGTTTAAGGTGAAAAATCTAGAAGAATGGACCGCAATTGGTCCATGGCAAGTATCTCCTAAGCATCAGCCTGACGGGGAAGCTTCTGGTCAAAAAGCCAAGCGCATGATCGAAATAGCCATGCAAAATGGTTCTCATTTTTTTGAATGGATTCATCAGCGAATGGACGGCACTTGCTTTCCTGCAACTGTACTACTGACTAGAGTAGACTATAGCAAAAGACATTTTTTGCAAGCGACTATTCGAGATATTACAAAAGAAAAACAGGCCGAGAAAGAACTAAAAACACAAACCGAATTGCAGAGTATTTTGATGAAAATATCATCCAAATACATCAACACACCATTAGAAACGGTACATCAAGTCATTCATGATTCGCTACGAGAAATAGGTAAGTTTGTGAAAGCAGACCGGTCCTATTTGTTTGAATTTGACGCCATCAACAAAACCATATCTAATACTTACGAATGGTGTGCCCAAGACATTACGTCTGTAATTGCCGAGTCTCAACAATTACCCATGAATGAAATTAAAGAGTTGGTAGACCCTCTTTTCAACGGAGATTATATCTATATCGCCGATACTGCTCGTATGATAGACAGCAACTCGAAGAATATTTTGATTACTCAAGAAGTCAAAAGCTTACTCACAGTACCCTTGATGCATGGTCCAAATTGCATTGGATTTGTAGGATTCGACTCGGTAGTCAATCATCAAACCTATACAAGTAAAGAAATAGCCATCTTGAAGTTATATTCGGATATGCTGGTGAATATTCAAATGCGAACAGAGAAACAGATGGAACTAGAACAGCTCCTGTATACCACCAAAGACCAAAACAAGCGACTCAAGGAATTTTCCTACATCACTTCACACAACTTGAGAGCTTCTGTAGCCAATTTGATTGGTCTTTCTGACATGATAGAGGTAATACCCGAAAGCAGAGAATACCTAAGCATGCTAAAGATTACCACCCAAAAGCTAGACAAATCACTTACCAACATCAATGATTTGATCAATTTTGAAAATGAAAATGACCTACTCGAAAAAGTAGACTGTAGCCTGTCAGAAGCCGTACAGCGAGTATTGAAACTGACCAACCAGATCATGAAACATAAAGAAGTAGAACTCACAGTCGACATCGAAGAATCACACACAATTAAAGCCTTCCCTGCCTATTTGGACAGTATTTTTCACAACCTGATTACCAATGCCTTGAAATATGGCATCACTGATACAGCTAAAAAACTATCTATTCGTGCAAATAAAGAAACCTCTGGCACTTCTATTTTCATTCAAGATGAAGGATTGGGCATAGACCTGACCAAATACCGAAACAAAATGTTTCAAATAGGCACACGACTGCATGACATATCAGATGGGCAAGGGTTAGGACTATTTATGACCAAACGTCAACTAGAGGCCATGGGTGGCCATATTGAGGTAGACAGTCAGACTAATCTCGGTACTACTTTTAAACTTCATTTCCAGAATTGACCCATGCACCCTTCCTTATCTTCTTTTTTCCTTGACGGAAATGAACCTATAAAAAGTTGCTTACTGGCACTAAGAGAAATACTCCTACAGTTTGACTCTAAAATCAGTGAAACAAAAAAATATGGCATGCCCTGCTACCAATACCAAGGCAAAGCATTTTGCTATCTATGGACAGACAAAAAATCCGGGCATCCTTATATACTAGTAGTAGAAGGCCGCCAAATAGACCATCCAGCCCTCGAACAAGGCACTCGTGCAAGAATGAAAATACTTCCCATCGACCCACAGGCAGATATTCCTATCCATACCATACAAGAAGTACTATCCCTCTCCAAAGCACTTTATGATCGTTCTATCAAATAGTCAATACTGTATGATTCAATTCTGCTTTCGATTCGAATCATAGAAAACTGGCGTTAATTAGGCGCACCTACATCAGCTGCCTTTGCCTTGCCCACAGGGATCGTGAGGTAAAAATAGAGATCTCTATTGTGCTGCCTGTCGCCAGGATTATCCTTTAGTACATCTACCACACCATAGTAATATCGCACGCCGAGATTCATTCCATCTTTGGGCTTTAGTTTGAAACCAAAACCAGCCGTAAAACCTGCATCCAGTCTTTTATAATCATTTTGAATATTTTCTTCGAATAGCAAATCACCTCCTGCCACACCTTCAGTATACTCATTTATTGCTTTTGTCCGAATACCCACTTGTGGTCCTAGCATCGCGTGAAATTGCGGTGTAATATTATATTTCATCAACAAAGGCACTTGAAAATAGCCGATCCTACGTTTCACATCTGCTCCTACCAACACAGAGTCCAGATCATCTATTCCTGATACATTTGAAATGGAGTTGGTGTATCTTACTCCAGTAGTAGATTTTACCAACACAGCGGGGTTGAATGACCAACGGTCATTCATAATAAAATCAAAATAAAAACCGATATGCAGTGTATGACTCAATTTACCGTTCTCCTCGCCAGACAGGTTGGACGACTGCAGTCCGCCGATTAGTCCAAATTCCAACTTATCAGAATTAAGTTTATCCCCCAGCAACAACGAGATCAGTACTTGGGCATGTGTAGAAAAGGAAAAACAAAACAGACAAGCGGCTAAAGCAACTACTTTTTTCATCTTAGTTAGATTTAATTCACTTTTAAAATTAGAATAAAATCAACTAAACGACCCTGTTTCCCACAGAATTAAAGTACAAACTTTACATGTGGAATCATAGCTCTCTTCAGCATCAATCGATAGGATTTATCCGTTACTTCAATCCAGTTGACTGTGGCGGCTAGCAGCAACTCCCCTCCCATTTTGTAACCTTCAAAACCAAAGTGTTGAGCTACTTTTCCCAATGCCATTTTATCTTTCATTCGTATGGCTCTAGCCAATGACTGGATGTCTCTCAGAACGGTCTTCGATGCACCCAAAATCAGCGGCTTCCCCGTAGCCGAAGAGACTACATATAAACCTGACAGATCCGTCATACGGCCTATCCTATCCTGGATCGTTCGAATACCGTTTCCTTTTTTCTGAAAAATACTTACGTCATATCCTGTTTTGATCTTACGCCTAAACAGTCTGACTTTAGCACCTAGTTTAGAGGAATAATTAGCATATTTTATGGGTACAGGCTGACTCTGTATATGTGTGGGTATTGTGTTCATCTGCTTCATGGTTTACTTATTTGCTTTATTAGATAACCAATATCATTCCCAAAAAGCGTACAATCTCAAATGCGCTTTAGACACACATATACATCCCACAACCCAGGGCTATTGTAGAGTATTTTTCCCAAAAAGGGAAAATATAGTCACTATTGACCCTATTGAACTTCTAGCAATACTTGCTCTAAAATTAGGCCGTGTTCCGCTCAATCTAACCACTTTTAACTGGTGTTTGAGACTGCCTCCCTGTTTCGGCACCCTTTTATGATCCATAAACCCTACTATGCGAAGCCCCTTTTCAGACTTGGAGTCAAAGTCAGGATTTTAACCCTCTAATTTCAGCTTTGAATAGAAAATCGTCTAACTTCGCGGATTAAACAGTCGTTCACATGGTTATTTACAAAAAGTTCGCATTCGATTCCGCACATTTTTTACCCAATGTACCCGAAGGGCATAAGTGTAAAAACATGCATGGGCATACTTACAATCTGACCGTCTATCTCGAAGGAGATTTAGACACAGAGTTGCAATGGGTCATGGACTTCAAAGAACTAAAGGACGTAGTAAAACCCGTTATTGAACGAATCGACCACCAACTACTCAATGACATCGCTGGTCTTGAAAACCCAACCGCAGAAAGAATTGTGGTATGGATCTGGGAACAAATACAACCCAAACTGCCACTTTTGAGTAAATTAGAACTGAACGAAACGCCCACCTCAGGAGCGATCTACGAAGGAAAATAAAAAGAGAGAAATGGAAGCAATTAAACACGATATCGAAATCATGGCACCAGCAGGCTCATACGAAAGCTTGCAAGCAGCCATCAAAGGAGGAGCCAATTCCATTTACTTTGGTGTAGAGCAGCTCAACATGCGCGCCCGATCTTCCAACAACTTTACGCTCGAAGACCTTAGGAAAATCGCAGAAATCTGTAAGGAAAACAACATGAAGTCCTATATCACGCTCAACACCGTGATGTATGATCATGATATGAACCTGATGCGGGACATCGTGGACGCAGCCAAAGAAAGTGGCATATCTGCCATTATTGCTGCAGATCACTCCGTGATGAACTACGCAAAAAAAATAGGATTTCCTGTTCACATCTCTACACAGGCCAATATCAGCAACATCGAAACAGTAGAATTTTATGCCATGTATGCCGACGTAATGGTTATGGCTCGTGAACTCAGCTTGATGCAAGTTGGAGATATCACAAGAGAGATTAAAAAAAGAAACATCACAGGCCCAGCAGGCGAACTCGTAAGAATTGAAGTATTTGCTCACGGGGCACTTTGCATGGCCGTGTCTGGCAAATGCTACCTCAGCTTACATTCAGATATGGCTTCCGCCAACAGAGGAGCTTGCGTTCAAAACTGCCGTAGAGAATACACCGTAAAAGATGACCGTGGCAACGAACTCAAGATAGACAACGAATACATCATGAGTGCTGCCGATCTCTGCACAATCGACTTCATGGACAAAGTGGTAGAAGCAGGTGTGTCAGTCTTTAAAATTGAAGGTCGTGGACGTGCTGCCGACTATGTCTACACCACCACCAAGTGCTACAGAGACGCTGGTGATGCCATCAACGAAGGCACATATACCCCTGAAAAATTTGCTGCATGGAAAACAGATTTAGAACGCGTATACAACAGAGGATTCTGGGACGGCTACTATCTAGGCAGAAAAATGGGAGAATGGAGTGAGGTTCACGGCTCTAAAGCTACGACCAAAAAAATCTTACTTGGTAAGGGCATCAAATACTTTAGCAAACTGGGCGTAGGCGAATTTCTAATGGAAACACATGCATTAGAAAAAGGTGACGAGATTATGATCACAGGACCCACTACTGGCATTGTGAAAGCAACCATCAGCGAGATGCGTGTAGACAATCAAATGGTAGACAAAGTCAAGAAAGGTGATAATTTTTCTATCAAAATAGATGAAATGATCCGTCCATCAGACAAACTATACAAAGTAGTGCCTGCCTAAATGCACAAAATCACTCAATACCGTGACCGCTGCATTGGGTGTAACGCCTGTGTGGAAATAGCCCCTGACCGCTGGCGCATATCCAAAAAAGATGGAAAATGCACCCTCGTTGGAGGCAAGCCTGTCAAAGGCATCTATCATGTAGACATACACGAGCATGAGCTAGAAGACAACAAAAGAGCTGCTATAAGCTGCCCTGTCAACATCATCAAAATTGACGGGAGGTAGTCTATTGTAGCTCTGACTACCATTCTCTACACCATAAGACACACATTAAACACCTAAATTTTTAGCACATTCCAGAGATATAGCCTGTAGTTAGCTATCTTTAATACGAAGCGTTTTCTCAGCTTTGAGAATAAGCCCCTTACATATTACGTAGTTTGTTGTATATTTGTACGTAGTTTTACGTATTTAAAGAATTATGGAAAGAGCCGTTTGCATTACCTGTCAAAATCTAGATTGTATCATCAAGAAGAACAGTCGAGACCAAGAAGTAGAAAAATACCTGAGTAAAAAACACACAATTCAGTGCAAAAAAGGACAACAATTCATCTTAGAAGGTGCACCTGTACATGGGCTTTATTTCGTCAATAAAGGCAAGGTAAAAGTAGCCAAAACAGGCTTTCAAGGCAGAGAGCAAATTGTGAGATTTGCCAAAGACGGAGAGATTATTGGCCACCGGGGATTTGGTGTAGGCGAATCCTACCAAATCAATGCTGTAGCCATAGAAGACTCCATTTTATGCAACTTTCCCAACGAACTCATGAAGGAAATGCTACATCATGCCCCCAATCTGACTTATGATTTTATGATGTTTTATGCCGATGAGCTCAATAGAAGTGAAACTAAAGTGAAAAAGTTTGCACAAATGACTGTGCGAGAAAAAGTAATTGATGCCCTCTTGTATATTAATCGAAAATTTGGGCAGTCCAATGAGTACCTAAACATTCAACTCTCTAGGAAAGAAATTGCCGACTTTGCTGGCACTACGGACGAGCAAGTCATTAGAGTAATCTCAGCTTTGAAAAAAGAAAAAATTCTTCGCGCTTCTGGAAAGAAAATTGGAATCATCGACATTGAAAAATTAAAGAAAGAGATTTCAGAGCACAATTTCTTCTTAGACAGCTGAACTTAACCTGCATTTTCGCAGGTTTTGAATTGTTTTATACCATATGAGTTGAGGTTTTATCGCATTTATTTTGTACGTATTACTACGTATTTAATAAATAATGAAAATTCAATCAGATCAAGCTAATAAAATACTTTTTTTCAATACCCTAGCTTTTACCTTCTGCTTTGCAGCTTGGATGCTCAACGGCATACTCGTTACCTTTTTGGTAGACAATCAGCTTTTTGACTGGAGTGCAATACAGGTAGGATGGCTAATTGGCATACCTGTTTTGACAGGAGCTATATTGAGATTGCCTGCAGGAATTCTCACAGATCGCTACGGAGGCAAACCTGTATTTACGGGCTTATTACTCCTATGTGCCTTCCCCTTATTTTTACTCTCTTACGCCAACGACTTCTGGTCTTATGCCCTATGCAGTTTAGGCTTTGGTCTAGCAGGTACTAGTTTTGCAATAGGCATCGCTTTCAGTTCGGTGTGGTTTCCTAAAGAAAAACAAGGCACTGCCTTGGGCATATTTGGTGCTGGCAATGCTGGCGCAGCCATTACCACTCTAGTTGGCCCATCTATACTCGACTACCTAACAGATGACAAAACAAACCTAGAAGGGTGGAGACTTATGCCTCAGATCTATGCTGCTTTTTTAGTCATTATGGCTTTGATTTTTCTAGTCTCTACTACAAATAAAAAACCAGTAGGCGGCTCTAAAAACCTTACCACACTACTTCTCCCACTCAAAAGTATTCGAGTTTGGAGATTCGGACTCTATTACTTCCTCGTGTTTGGTTGCTTCGTATCATTCGCTGGATGGCTCGTTCCTTATTACACCAATGTATATGGGTTTGATCTAGCAACTGCAGGATTTCTAGCTTCGTGTTTTAGTTTACCCTCTGGGATTGTAAGGGCATTTGGCGGATGGCTTTCAGATAAATTTGGCGCTAGAGCCATTATGTATCGTGTCCTCCTCGGTACTATGTTTCTATCATTGGCTTTGCTTCTTCCCAAAATGGACATCTACTCTACAGGCAAAGGCGTAATGGCCAAGCGCAATGGTAAAATCACTGCTGTCACCCCTACCTACGTAGAACTAAACGGTGAGCGTTATGAGCTGATCCAGCAAACTAACCAGCTGGATAATTCAGAAAATGAGTTTCACTTCTGGCCAGTCAAAGAAATGTGGCAAGAACCCATTGTAAAAGTAGGCGACGATGTAGGCAAGAAAGAACTCTTAGCTGAAGGCAAAACACACATCTATTTTCAAGCCAATGTCTGGGTATTTGCCAGCTTGGCAATCCTACTTGGCTCTATCTGGGGCATAGGCAAAGCAGCTGTATATAAGCATATCCCTGACTACTTCCCCAACGAAGTGGGTGTAGTCGGTGGCATGGTGGGTGTACTCGGCGGACTAGGTGGTTTTGTCTGCCCTATCGTATTTGGCTACCTTCTCGAAGGCACAGGACTATGGTCTAGCTGCTGGCTACTTATGCTCTTACTATCTATCGTTTGCCTAGCATGGATGCATAGTGTAATTCAAAAAATGAACGACAATGCCTCACCTACACTAAAGAAAAGCTTTGAAATTGCAAAAAACTAAGTAGTCTATAGTCTCAAGTAAGTAAATGAAAAACATTGAAATCCCCTTACTTGAGACTAGTACTGACACCCAAGAAAACGCACGGCCAAGCTCATCAATTACTCGCTAGTCCCCTGACATATACTCATACATCAGTCTGTTTTCTCATCCCCAACATATACTTCCTCCAGGAAATCTCCTCTCATATACGTCTTGCGACACACACAATCAGAAGAGGCATAGCCCACGTATTTCACCCAGAACTACGTAATTCATTTTAGCAAACCTCCTCCCTACTCCTCTCCATTTTTCAGTATTTATTTTTCCGTCTTATTTTTTTCATCAAACCAAAAACTAACACTCGACAGGTTTACACAACAAGTTGTAATTACTGAATTAATGGCTTTAAGCTACTTATTTATCACATCGTCACTACGTAGTTTTGATTTTCACACCCCTAAACAGCTGCGTTTTCGCATAAATAAAAGCCGAATAAAAGATATTACAACCCTGTCAATTACCATTTCATGCTTTCACGACCTCTAGTAGGTTTGCCGTGCAATTACGTAGTACGCAAACATTGTTAACCCAACCAAAACAATAATTTAAGTACTAAACTAAGAAGACATGAAAAGACTAATACCGGCGATTTCTGCCATCCTGCTATTAACCCTTGCTACTGCACAAGCACAATTCTCTTTATCAGGTGAAGTGAATGCCAGATCAGAATTTAGAAACGGATTCAAAAAACCAATAAGCGAAAACCTAGACCCTGCCTTTTTTACCGAACAAAGAACCAGACTATATGCCAACTATAAAACAGACGAATATGAAGTAAACATAGCCCTACAAGACATTCGTATGTGGGGAGCTGACGGTATCGTAGACAAAACCTACGGTGGATCATTTGGAATATCCGAAGCATGGGCTAGATATTATATGTCACAAAAACTATCATTTAAGTTTGGGCGTCAGATGATCTCCTACGACAATCAACGGATGTTTGGCGGACTGGAGTGGGCCATGCAAGGCCTAAGGCATGATGCAGCCTTGCTAATGTATGAAGATACACTCGGCCTCAAAATCCACGCAGGTGTAGCCTACAACCAAAATCCAGCCACTGGTAGTGAGCCCGTACGGCTCACAGGCACCTATTATCCTCCTTTCACAGGAAACGGTGCCTATCACGCCACAGGCAACTATAAACACATGGAGTTTGCCTATTTAAACAAAGAGTTTGATGCTGGTAGCCTGTCTGTCTATTTGATCAACGACGCCAGACAATATGGACTAGAAGACTCCGTAGCCAACAGACAGACTTACGGCCTGATGGGAATGAAAAAACTAGGTAGCGTAAGCCTGAATGGAGAGTTTTTCTACCAAGGTGGAAAATTTGCCTTGAGTGATTTAAGTGCCTATATGTTCTCTGTATCTGCCACAATGAAAACCAGCGCCACGCCGCTGACACTCGGATATGATCACTTGTCGGGTCAAGACCCCAACAGCAGCAAAAACACCACTTTCGCTCCACTATTTGGTACTAACCACGCACTATACGGATTTATGGACTACTTCTATGTAGGTAATGGCAACAGCAACGCTGGCCTCCAAGACCTTTACCTCAAGACCAAATTCAAACTAGGGAAAGGTGCCTTGCTCGGACATGTACACTATTTTATGACAGCAAGCACGGTATACGAAACAGATGGAGTAACAGAAGCTAGTGCCTCTCTCGGCACAGAGCTAGACCTAGTCTACGTAAGACCGTTGGGCAAAGTAGGTACGTTCAAACTAGGCTATTCTCAAATGTTTGCCAACGACACCATGGATCTGATCAAAGGCACTCCTGGTTCTAAGTCACTCAACAACTGGGCTTGGGCACAATTGGTCATCAAACCTAAATTTCTCTAAACCAAAATCCATCAACCAGAAAAAATTTAAAACAAATGAATAAGCTAACAAACATCATCACTAAAACGCTTGCATTTTCCTGCCTATTGGCTGGAATGGCAGCCTGCAACAGTAGCTCTTCCAAGTCAAACGAAGCCACTACCCCAGAAGCCGCTCCTAGCCAAACCATCACCCTAGAAGTGGAAAAGCCTCAGCTCACCTTCGGATTTATCAAGCTCACCGACATGGCTCCATTAGCTATAGCCAAAGAATTAGGCTTTTTTGAGGACGAAGGACTTTATGTAACCATAGAAGCCCAATCGAATTGGAAAAATGTGCTCGATCGAGTAATCGACGGACAGCTCGACGGTTCGCATATGCTAGCAGGCCAACCCATCGCCGCAGGTGCTGGGTTTGGTAGACAAGCCAAACTCGTCACACCCTTTTCTATGGATCTCAATGGCAACGGCATCACCGTATCCAACGAGGTATGGAGTAAGATGAAACCTAACGTTCCTGCAGACGAATCTGGCAAGCCTATTCACCCCATCAAAGCAGATGCCCTAAAACCAGTCATCTCTGAATACCGAAACAATGGAAAAGCTTTCAAGATGGGCATGGTATTTCCCGTATCTACACACAACTATGAAATCAGATATTGGCTAGCCGCTGCGGGCATCAACCCTGGTTTTTATACCGCAGACAACATACAAGGACAGGTAGATGCAGAGGTACTACTCTCAGTAACGCCTCCACCACAAATGCCTGCTACACTAGAAGCAGGCACTATCTATGGCTACTGTGTGGGTGAACCGTGGAACCAGCAGGCAGTATTCAAAGGTATAGGCGTACCCGTAACAACCAACGCTGACATATGGAAAAACAACCCCGAGAAGGTATTTGTCATGACGCAAGAGTTTGTAGACAAGTATCCTAATACTGCCATCGCAGTTACCAAAGCACTCATCAGAGCAGGCAAGTGGCTAGACACACCAGGCAACAGACCCAAGGCGGTAGGCATCCTATCGATGCCAGAATATGTAGGTGCAGATTCAGTAGTGATAGCCAACTCAATGACGGGTACTTTCGAATTTGAAAAAGGCGATAAAAGATCGATGCCCGATTTCAATGTATTCTTTAGATACCATGCGACCTATCCCTTCTACTCTGATGGCATCTGGTTTTTGACTCAAATGAGAAGATGGGGACAAATACCAGCAGAAAAACCAGCAGAATGGTATGAATCTACTATCAAAAACATCTACCGCCCAGATATCTGGACCAAAGCAGCCAAACTACTCGAAGACGAAGGCTATTTATCGGCAAGCGAGATTCCTGATACGGATGGCTACAAGCCAGCTACTTCAGCATTCATAGATGGACTCTCTTATGATGGAAAAGACCCGATCGGCTACATCAATAGCTTCAATATAGGCAACAAAGACGAAATCGTAAATCCATAATCTGAGCTTGGAGGGGGGCTGTTGCTCTCCTCCTATTTCACACTTACCAAATCATATCATGAAAGATAAAATCATTAAGACCGTTCGATTTTGTGGGCTTGGTTTTTTAGAACCATTGATCAGGCTTTGCTATGGAGAAGAAACTAGAAAAAACTCCATTGCCTTCGTCAAACAAGCCCTATTCCCCATATTCTCTATCCTACTTTTTCTTGCTATTTGGCACGCTGGCGCCACACGTTTGTACGACAAAGAGGCCAATAGAAAAATAGAAAAAGCACTAACCGACCAAGGAGAAACCGCTGCTGCGGAAATGAAAACCTGCATTGAAGAAGGGCGAGTAAGCTGCCAGCCCAACACCCTACCTTCGCCAGCACAAGTATGGCAAGCCTACCTTTCACTCCTAGCAGATCATAGGATCATCGCTACCAAGAAGAAAGACTTCGCTGAAAAAACTGCCAAAACAAATGCTACACGTGCAGAAAAAGGTCTCAACGAAATCACCTACACTGGACGACCGTCTTTTGTGGATCAGATTATCACCAGCTTAAAAACCGTATTTGCAGGGTTCTTATTAGCAGCTTTGATTGCCATTCCGCTAGGAATCATTATTGGCTTGAGTCAAACGCTCCGAACGTCGTTCAACTGGCTGATACAGATTTTTAAGCCTGTATCACCTGTCGTGTGGCTCCTTTTGGTCTTTATGATCATCAAAACGCTAGTCACCGACCCTGATCTCGACAAATCATTTATGATTTCGTTTATCAGCGTAGGGCTATGTGCCATGTGGGCGACTTTGGTCAACACCAGCATGGGCGTATCTAGTGTCGACAAGGACTTTATCAACGTATCGAAAGTGCTACGGCTCTCCGTAGGGAAAAACATTTTCAAGGTAATATTACCCGCTTCATTCCCTCTTATTTTCACTGGATTGAGAATCACCCTTTCAGTGGCTTGGATGGTATTGATTGCCATCGAATTGCTGGCACAAAGCCCTGGATTAGGCTCCTTCGTATGGGAGGAATTTCAAAACGGAGCTAACGATTCCAATGCCAAAATCATCGTGGCCATGTTTGTAATAGGCATCATCGGATTTGCATTAGATCGCATCATGCTCACCATTCAGAAGTTCATGTCATTCAACAAAGCCGAACTGGCCTAAATCTAACTTTCATTCAAATCGACTAACAAAATGGCATTTTTAGAACTGAACCATGTATCCAAATCCTACGGCACTGGCAAGGATAGAGTGAATGTATTGGAAGACATCAACCTGCACATAGAAGAAGGCGAATTTGTGGCCATCGTGGGGTTTACGGGTAGCGGTAAGACAACCTTGATCAACCTCATCAATGGGCTGCATTTTCCAGACGCAGGCGAAGTCTTGCTGAATGGCAAGCAGATCACAGGTCCTGGTCCAGACCGTGGAGTAGTCTTTCAAAACTACTCCCTGCTACCATGGCTAAGCGTAAGAAACAACATTAGGCTGGCAATTGACCAAGCCTATCCTGCCGCTTCTGCCAATGACAAAAACAGCAAAGTAGAAGCGTATGTAGAAATGGTAAACCTGAGCCATGCCATAGATAAAAAGCCCGCTGAGCTCTCGGGCGGAATGCGCCAGCGGGTCTCTGTGGCTCGTGCACTGGCCATGAATCCAGAGATGCTACTAATGGACGAACCGCTCTCTGCACTCGATGCCTTGACCCGTGGCAACCTACAGGAAGAAATTGTAAACATCTGGAGCAAAGACAAAAAAACATGTCTATTGATCACCAACGATGTAGACGAAGGCATAGTGATGGCAGATCGGATCATTCCTCTCAAGCCAGGCCCCAAAGCCACTCTCGGGCCAGAGTTTAAGGTAGGGTTTGAGCGACCTCGCGTCATCACTGCCATCAACAAAGACCCTGCTTATAAGAAACTACGAAACGAAGTGATCGAATACCTAATAGCTGTAGGGGCTTCGCGTCAATCTACGACTGACGAAACCTATACGCTCCCCGACTTGCAACCCGTGATACCTGGGCGCATCCAATGGAGAAAGAAACAAGAAAACGAAAAAACTAAATTCTTTTAATCCCTATTCTTATGGATATTATAGAAAAAGAAAATATTAAATTGAAGCCAAAGAATGGCATCTCAGACACCAGACCAGATCGACTGGTCTGCCAAGATCTCACTAAAATCTATCCTACACCCAATGGTGACTATACTGTACTGGCAGACCTCGAACTCCGAGTAAAACAAGGAGAGTTTATCTCTATCATCGGACACTCTGGCTGTGGCAAATCCACCCTACTATCTATGATTGCTGGTCTAAACGACATCAGTGCAGGGAAGATACTTGTGGATGACGAAGTGATCCGAGGTGCAGGACCAGATCGAGCAGTCGTTTTTCAGTCTCCCAGCTTATTTCCATGGCTCACTGCCTTGCAAAACGTCCTCATTGGCGTAAAGCAAGTATTTCCACATGCCACCAAAAGCCAAAAACAAGACATCTGTAAATACTACCTGAGCAAAGTAGGACTGGGCAACGACATGCACAAACGTGCCAGCGAACTTAGCCAGGGTATGCAACAGCGCGTAGGCATCGCTCGTGCTTTTGCACTCAAACCTAAAGTATTGCTGCTCGATGAGCCGTTTGGCATGCTAGACTCTCTCACCCGAGGCGAACTGCAAGATGTCCTACTAGAGGTATGGCAAAAAGAAAAAATAACAGCGCTCATGGTAACTCATGACGTGGACGAATCCATCTTTTTGGCCGACCGCGTCATCATGATGACGAGTGGGCCATTTGCCAGTATTGGCGACGAACTCGCCATCCCTTTTGAACGCCCCAGAGATCGTGTACATGTACTGGAACATCCTGATTATTACGAATACAGAAGCTATCTAATGAACTTTCTGAACCACTAAACTAGCAGACGGTAAAGAAACACTTCCTAAATACTTATCTTGCTTATTTTCTTCGGAATAATCATTTCAAGACTAAAATCGTTTCATCTAACTGCCTACACGTTCTACAATATCCAATTTTAAATTATTTCAAAATGAAAAAACTAACGATTCAATACCTACTGTTTCTGGGTGTACTTACCTTGGCCATCGTATCCAGTCAGATTCTGATTCAGCGTACCATCTCCGACAGCAAAACAGATTCACGCATCATCAACGTATCGGGGCGACAGCGGATGCTCAGCCAGAAAATCACTAAAGCAGCCCTAAAACTCCCCTTAAGCAAATCCAATGAGGAGTTTAACCGTACAAAGAACGAACTCAAAGATGCCGCTAGGCTATGGACAGATTCTCATCAGGCCTTACAGTATGGCAATGCAGAACTAGACGTAAGTGAGATGAATGAGTCGGTGTTTTTGCAGCGATTATTCATTCAAATAAAGCCCTATTTTGTTTCTATCAATGAAGCAGCAGATGAGTTGGACAAAATAAGTTTCAATCAACTGGCAGATCCTGTATTTCATGCGGCAATGAGCGCGTCGATTCAGTCAATCACAGACCATGAAAAAGACTTCCTCAAACTCATGAATGACATCGTGTTTGAATACGACCGCATAGCTTCAGAAAAAGTAGAGAAGCTCTCTGCATCTGAGTACTATCTACTGGCTGGTACTATATTATTGATTTTGCTCGAAGCATTTTTCATCTTCAGACCTATGGTCAAAACATCGAAGCGCAAAGACTCTGTAATCTCAGAATTCAACGACTATGTTCAGCAATCCATTTCAGCATTGGGGCAAACCCACCAAGAAAAGGAAGTGGCAGAAGGCGTGATTGCTCAAGCCCATGAAAAAATAGAAGCCCTCACTACAGTGAACAACAACCTTCGCAAGCGACTAAAACAGAGCAAAACAGAATACGAGAAGAAACTCAGCGAGGAAATCGTGAACTACACTGAAATCAGCGAGCTCAACAACACCTATGAAAACAGAATTAAAAACCTAGAACGAGAACTGAAACGGATCAACAAATCGGTATAGCCTAACGACAATTGGTAAGTGTAGAACAGCAGTCGTTTCTTGGATGGAAGCGACTGCATTTTCTTATATCTACACAGTCCTTTTTACTTTTTTTCCATTTGAGAGCTAATGAAAGGAACTTTAGGAGCTAAAAAATAGCCTGTAAGACTGGCGAACAAAATAGGTATGAAATAAGAAAAGCCCGTCAGTGTAGCCAGCAAAATGGTGGTACTCATCGGCGTACGAGTCACACAAGCATTGATCCCTGCCATACAACTAATAATGGTGAGTGTAAGTGGTGTTTCGGGAAAGTAGTAATGAATAATCAACCCCAGC
Organism: Reichenbachiella carrageenanivorans; assembly: GCF_025639805.1. Classification (NCBI taxonomy): domain Bacteria; kingdom Pseudomonadati; phylum Bacteroidota; class Cytophagia; order Cytophagales; family Reichenbachiellaceae; genus Reichenbachiella; species Reichenbachiella carrageenanivorans. The sequence goes on from NZ_CP106735.1 coordinate 4,285,166, forward strand.
GTAGCACCCACAAAAAACAACGGAATGATAAAGCCACCACGCCACCCTGAGGTCACGGTGATCGCAATAGCCAGAATCTTGAACACGAGTATTGCCAACAACAACTTGACTGGCAGCTCCTCTACCAACAAGGCATTGATTTGATGATGACCAAAGTACCGTGTAAGTGGAAAATAATAGGCAATCGCCCCTAGAAGCAAGCCTCCCACGAGTGTCTTCACATAAATAGGCATAGGTCGATATTCAAACAGCCGTTTAAAAAACTTGGTGCAGTATATAAAACCCCAACCTACTACAGTAGCTGTAATAGCAAATAGTACGGCATAGCCAAAATCAAACACCCCCGAGTACTCATAAGTAGACAAATCCCAAACAGCTCCTAATCCTAAATGGATAATAATCGCAAAAATGACATAGCTAAAACTACTGGCCACCAATGCTGGAATAATGGCTTTGTAGTACTCCACCGCATGTTTATGATGTAGGATTTCTAGCGCAAACAAACTCCCACCTAAAGGTGCGCCAAACAATGCCGTAAACCCAGAAGCCATGCCCGCTATACTCAACGAGCGCAATTCTTCGCCTTTCAATCTAAACATTTTGCCAAGCCAAGTACCAGTAGATCCTGTCACCTGCACCAATGGAGCCTCTGGCCCCAAACTACCACCAGAAGCCACGCATAGCAACGACGACAGAATCATAGAAGGGTTGTTTTTAGGATCTAACTTGCCTTTATTGAACCTGATATTATTAACAATCAAATGGATTTCACCTGGATCTCCAATGAAATGAATAATCAAGCCTGCCAACAGTCCACAAATAGCCATCACAGGGATGACATGCCATCCATCGAATACGGCAATCTTATGCATCAAGGCCTCCAGCACGATCCAATACACACCAGCAATCACACCTCCTAGCAAGCCCAACACAGCCCATAAAATAAAATTACGGCTAAATACAAATGGATTGTACCTGACAGGTTGGTCAAGGGTATCCAGATAGGCAACTAGTTTTCTTTTTTGTTTGATTTTCACTGCGTTATTTTTTTCTGGCCGATTAAATAATAAGGCCGTACGGCTACAGGCTACTTTGCTTATTATTCAATAAAACAAAACTACAACAATACGTAAAACACAACCTTCAACTGAGGCACTTCTCTTCTCCAATCGATTATAAAATTTACAAATTTCACCCATCGGGCTACTCATTTACCTGAATGTATTGTAAATTAATAGTCCAACTAAACGCTAACAATCGCTGCCCTAGCAGCTGCAAAACATCAAAAACATGTCAGACGAAAAGAAAAAACTCACCTCGGTCTCTGGACGACCCATTGCAGAAAACCAAAATGTTCAAACCGCGGGCAAAAGAGGCCCCATGATGTTAGAGGATTATTGGTTTTTAGAAAAACTAGCACACTTCGATAGAGAAGTGATTCCCGAACGAAGGATGCACGCCAAAGGCTCTGGCGCCTTCGGTACCTTTACCGTTACTCACGATATCTCTGCCTATACCAAAGCCAAAATATTTTCTGAAGTAGGCAAAAAGACCGACGTTTTTGTACGATTCTCTACTGTAGCAGGTGAAAGAGGCGCCGCCGATGCTGAGCGAGACATTAGAGGATTTGCCATGAAGTTCTACACAGAAGAAGGCAACTGGGACTTGGCAGGAAACAATACGCCAGTTTTCTTTCTGAGAGACCCATACAAATTCCCAGATCTAAACAAGGCCGTAAAACGAGACCCCAAAACGAATCTAAGAAGCGCCAATCACAACTGGGACTTTTGGACGCTTCTACCCGAGGCGCTGCACCAAATCACCATCACCATGAGCGAAAGGGGCATCCCTAAGTCTTACCGACATATGAACGGGTACGGCAGCCATACCTTTAGTTTTATCAATGCTGCCAATGAAAGATACTGGGTCAAATTTCACTTCAAAACAGACCAAGGCATCGCCAATCTTTCTGATGAAGAAGCAGAAAAAATAATAGGCAAAGACAGAGAGAGTCATCAGCGAGATTTGTTTGATTCCATTGAAAATGGGGACTTCCCAAAATGGCACCTAAAAGTACAAATCATGCCTGAAGCTGATGCGAAGACCTATCGCTTCCACCCTTTTGATTTAACGAAAGTATGGCCACACGAAGACTACCCACTCATCGACGTGGGAGTGATGGAGCTCAATAGAAACCCTGAGAATTATTTTGCAGACGTAGAGCAGGCCGCCTTCAACCCAGCCAACGTGGTACCAGGCATTGGTTTCTCGCCAGACCGAATGCTACAAGGTCGCTTATTTTCTTATGGAGACGCACAGCGTTATCGCCTAGGAGTCAACCATTATCAAATCCCTGTAAACAAGCCGAAGTGTCCTTTTCACAACCCACACAGAGATGGAGCCATGCGAGTAGATGGCAACGAAGGAGATACTTTGCACTACGAGCCCAATAGCTATGGCCAATGGGCAGAGAGCAAGGAACACGCCGAGCCCAAACTCGATTTGGATGGAGCCACACAGCATTACGACTACAGAGAAGATGACAGCGACTATTATACACAGCCAGGCAATTTGTTCAACATCATGACCCCCGAACAGCAACAAGTACTGTTTGACAACACTGCCCGCCAGATCGGTGGTGCTGAGCAAATGATCCAAGAAAGGCACATCAAAAATTGCTACAAAGCAGACCCGAAATATGGAGAGGGTGTAGCCAAAGCCTTAGGGATCGACATCAGTAAAATAGATGTCTCTTAATTGATTAACAAATCCCTCACAAGCGAGGCTGTTTCAACAGTCAACAAAACCATCATGCTATGTGCTTTTGATACAGTCTCGTTTTAATGTATAAATTATCCTTTCAATACTTCTCTCAGCATAGCTATCACGTAATCTTGTTGTACTCGAGTAAGCTCAGGATACATTGGTAATGATAGCCCCCTAACACCCAGTTTTTGCGCCACGGGATAGTCCGAAGGCTGATGATGCACTTGATAAGGAATAAGCGCAGGCAAGGATGCTGGATAGTGAACTTGAGTTGCCACTCCTCTATCGGCCAGTTGCCTACCAACCCAATCTCTATCGGCCACTTGTATCACATACAAATGAAATACCTGTCGATGCTCTTCCTCTATAAGTGGGGTTTCTATAGGCAAGTCAGCTAGTTGTTCATTGTAATATCTGGCAATAGAAATGCGTGAATCAGTCCACGGCTCTAGGTATTTGAGTTTCACACTGAGAATAGCTGCCTGCAGCGTATCCATCCTACTATTTCGTCCTTCTCTTAGGTGACGGTTCTTCATATCCTGGCCGTGGTTGGCAATGACCCTACAAGCTTGCGCCAATGCAGCGCTTCGTGTCACCACACCTCCTGCATCGCCCAAGGCTCCCAAATTCTTGCTCGGATAAAAACTAAACGCCGCCATATCACCAAACGATCCCACTCGCTGCCCGTTATGCTCCGCTCCATGAGCTTGGGCACAATCTTCGATCACTTTGAGATTGTATTTTTTGGCAATAGCCAAAATTTGATCCATTTCAGCAGCCCTTCCATAAAAATGAACTGGTATAATCGCTTTGGTATGCGTGGTGATTTTTTCTTCAATTGCCGCAGGATCGATAGTAAACTTATCGGGCAGTACGTCTGCAAACACTGGCTTAGCACCTACCGTAGACACCACCTCTGCTGTAGAAATCCAGGTCATGGCAGGCACGACTACCTCATCACCAGCACCTATATTCAAGGCTTGTAGTGCTAGCTCAAGTGCATCTGTGCCATTGCCACAGCTCACACTATGCTCCACCCCTATGTACTGAGCGAAAGCGGACTCAAAATCCTGCACCCAATGTCCCCCTACAAAAACGGAATGCATCAATACCTCGGCAATGGCCGCATCCAACTCAGGCTTAATGGACTCATGTTGCACTTTCAAATCTACAAAGGGCACTTGCATGCGAGAAGTATTTATTTGGTGACAAAACACAAGATTATTGATTTAATCCTAAAGGATTTACGTATCAGTATACTTTTCTTACGCCTACATTTCTTGATTCATTCACCAGCACTTCTCACTTCTTAGCTCCAATCAGTCCCCATTCAGCTAATTAAATTCCGCAAAACTTCATTTGTCTGTAGTCTTATCGAAAGAATTATAATACGCGAAGTGACAAAAGTATGAAGACCGGAACCCTTTTAACCATTGCCCTTGTAGTTGCCCTATCAGTTGGCTGCCAGCAAAAATATACGCCTGCCTCTTACAACAAAGGGATCAACATCACCCCAAAACCCTTAGAATTAACAATTGGCAATGGGACTTTTTCATTAAACAACCAAACGACACTAGTCGTAGACAGCACCTCCCAACTCCAACAAATAGCCCGATTTTTTGCTCTTAAGTTGCAAAAGTCTACTGGCTACAACCTGAGCATACAAGCATCTGCAACAAAAGCCAATTTCATCCAATGGTCCATAGATCCCAGCCTGACTGTGAATGATGAAGGCTACACACTCGATGCCACTCCTCAAAGCATATCAATCAAAGCCAAAACGGCACAGGGAGCCTACTATGGCATGCTCACTCTACTACAACTATTACCCGCTGAAGTGGAATCTAGCACACTAGTGAGTAATATAGAATGGTCTCTCCCAGCAGTAAGCATCATAGACGAACCACGATTTTCGTGGCGCGGATACCATTTAGATGTTTGTCGCCATTTCATTTCGCTCGACGAGGTCAAAAAGCATTTGGATATGCTGTCGATATTCAAAATCAATAAATTTCACTGGCACCTCACCGATGATCAGGGCTGGAGAATAGAAATAAAAAAACATCCCAAGCTGATCTCGGCAGGTGCTACCCGAACGGAAGCTGATGGCTCTACCCACTCAGGATACTATACCCAAGAAGAGATCAAAGAAGTAGTAGCCTACGCCGCCGAAAGATACATTGATGTAATCCCTGAAATAGAAATGCCCGGACATGCACTCGCGGCACTCTCCGCTTACCCAGAGCTCTCGTGCACTGGTGGCCCTTTTACTCCTAGAATTATTTGGGGGGTGGAAACGGACGTGTTCTGCGCAGGGAAAGATGAAGTGTTCACCTTTCTAGAAGAAGTGCTCGAAGAAATTATTCCTCTATTCCCCTATGACTATGTGCACATGGGCGGAGACGAATCACCCAAAGACAGATGGAAAGCCTGCCCACACTGTCAGGCCAGAATCAAATCAGAAAACCTACACGATGAGCACGAACTACAAAGTTACTTCATGACCAGAATGGAAAACGTGCTAAAAATACAGGGCAAGCAAATGATCGGTTGGGACGAAATACTCGAAGGAGGCATCTCAGATTCTGCCAATATCATGTCTTGGCGTGGCGAAGAAGGCGGCATAGCTGCAGCCAATGCCGAAAACGACGTAGTGATGGCGCCAGGTGCTTGGATGTATCTCGACAAGTATGAGGGTGATTACAAAATAGATCCGGTGTCTATTGGAGGCCACTTACCGCTATCCAAAATATATGGCTATGAGCCTATTCCCGCTGGCATAGACTCCTCCAAAGCGCATCATATACTCGGCGCGCAAACCACCATGTGGGGCGAATACATTTATGATGAAACATTGACGGAATACCGCATGTACCCAAGAGCCATAGCGCTTGCTGAACTGACCTGGACAGCCAAAGCCAACAAAGACTATGCAGATTTCGAACGTCGAATCAACAACCAAATGGTAAGAATGGATGGGCATGATATCGAATACTATATCCCATTGCCAGAAGGCCCTACCAAGCAAATCGCCTTTTTGGATAGCGCTGTTTTGACTTTCACCACGCCACGGCCTGTGGACAGGATGGTATATACTCTCGATGGCTCTGAGCCCACATTAAAATCCAAAAGTTATGATACTCCACTCGTATTAGACACAGACGGTATTGTGAAAATCGCCTCGGTATTGGCACAAGGCAAAATGAGCCGTGTACGCACCATCCAAGTAGAGAAACAAACACTTGCTCCTGCAGTAGCTGCCGATCAGGTAAAATCGGGGCTAGTTACCAAAACTGCCCACGGTAAATTTCTGAATACCGAAAGCCTAAATACCGCTAGTGAATGGAGTGAAAACACCATCGACTCACTAAGTCAGGCCAACAAAACTTTGTATTGGGGGTTTGTGATTGATGAAAATAGATTCCGAGCCGAAATTATAGAAGGATATATCGACATTCCCGAAGATGGCGTATACTTCTTCTCTAGCAATCAGGATCAGGTATGGATAGACGACGCACTGGTGGTAGACAACGACGGCTATGTGAAACGCTTCTCGCAAAACGATGGCTCCAAAGCTCTAGCCAAAGGCCTGCACAAACTGAAGGTGATCTACCTCAACAATGTATATCGTGGATGGGCATCGGACTGGAATGTGGTAGAAGTGAAAATCAGAAACGCCAAACAAGAAGAGTTTCGCTCAGTCACTGCAGAGATGCTCTACAGGACAGAAACTAAAACGGACAAACTACTGACAAGTAAGCAATAGTTTGTCCGAGATTTTTTTAGTCCTTTGCTGCTGGTTCTAATATATCTACAATTTCTTGCATCTTGGTTCGGCTGTATTTTCCAGAAGTAGTATAGATGATCTTGCCTTCTGGGTCTAATACATAAAAATACGGTAAATCTTTACCATCAAAATTCAAGGCTTCTTTGTAATCCTTCAATGTACCCTTGTAAAACAACACATAAGGTTGAAGCTCTGGCGCTACAGTCTCTTGCACTTTGCGCATGGTACTTTTATAAGCGGCGCGTTTGGCTCCTGTAAACATGGGTATGATGTAAAGATTAAGGTCATACTCAAAGCTAAAAAATGCATTGGGGTCTGGCTCCACAAGAAACTGATTGTACATAGGGTTGAACCAAGACCCGAGATCTTCTTCTGATTTCTTAGAAAAAGCTAAAGCAATCAAACTGTACTTACCATTCAGGTCGGCTGGTATATTGACCGTGTCGTATCTCAAACTCTCTCCTTCCATCAAAGGAAAAACATCTCCTACTTGGGCGGATGCCCAGGTAAAACTCATGGCTAATAGGGTACTTAGGATATATTTCATATTGGTTTATTTAATAGCTGGTTCTACAGCATTGATTATTTTCTGAAAAACTTCTGAGTTGTATTTGCCTCTAGTGGCATATACAATATTGCCCTCAGGATTGATGACATAGAAATAAGGGACGTCTTCTCCTTTGTAATAAAGCGGTTGACGATAATGCTTGGATTTGCCTTCATAAAAAAGCACATGCTGATGTAGTAGAGAATCCACCGTCGTTTGCATTTCATTCATTACAGATTTATAGCCCAACTTTTTGGCTCCTGTGATCAAAGGCAAGAAGTAAACATCTAGCTCATACTCAAAGGCAAACAACTGCCCTTCATCTGGCTTTCGAATAAAATGATTGTAGATAGGGTCCGACCAAGCCATTAAATCCTGCTCCGAAACTCTGGAGAAAGCAACCGCTACCAAGGTATATTTACCCTCTGTATCTTCAGGAAGATTCACTTCCGTATAGTTTAGGTTCTCCCCCTCCACCAATGGAAATGCTTTCCCTACCTGGGCATGAGTAGATAAGACAACAAACAACAGCGCCAAACTAACCATCAATACTTTCATACCTGTATATATATTTTTGAAACCACTAAGTTATAGACAAAATCTAAATCTCAAACGCCTAAAGCTTATGAGCTAAAAAGTGCAAAACCACTACAACTAGTGATTGACTTCTGTACTTGAGATACTTATGTTTGCGCTCGTTATTTTTAACTAGTCTAAATAAGCGTTGAAGAATACAACTCTATCCCTCTTTATTGGCCTTTTGATATTTGCCCATGTGGCAAAATCGCAAAATAGCAGTGTGCGAGGGGTCGTGCTCGATAGCAACAATGAACCCGTGCCTGGTATCAGTATCCGACTAAACGACACAGGCATAGGTGCTGCAACAAACGTCAATGGCATTTTTTCAATCAAGGAATTAAAAGCGGGTACGCATACCTTCCACATCAGTGGTATTGGTTATCAAAAACAAAGCAAATCGCATACGCTACGCGCAGGACAAGAGCTGGAGGTAACTATACAGCTACAAGAAGACACCAAGGAGATGGACGAAGTATTTGTCTATGGCAAATCTGAAAGTACACTACTCAAGCAAAAAGGCTTTGCTGTAAATGCCATCGAAGCAAAAGATCTGGAGCTCCAATCCATACAAGTCAACGATGTGCTAGACCAAACTGCTGGTGTGCGTATCAGACAAGCAGGCGGATTAGGTTCTCGGGTACGCTACAACATCAATGGATTGTCTGGTAGCTCCATCAAAATTTTCATCGATGGCATCCCAATAGACAACTATGGCTCATCTTATTCACTCAACAGCATTCCCACATCTGCCATCAAACGAATAGAGGTGTATAAAGGCGTAGTGCCTGCCGAATTTGGCGGAGATGCTATGGGTGGAGCCATCAATGTGGTCACCAAACAAAGCTCAAAAAACACACTCAATGTCTCCTACTCTTACGGATCATTCAACACACATCAGGCCAGTATAAACGGCGCATTTAGAACTGAAAATTCAGGGCTAACAAGTAAAGTATCTACCTTCTACAACTACTCAGACAATAGCTACAAAGTCTGGGGAGATAATGTATATGTAGTAGACGACCGAGGCAAGGATCAACACGTGACCACCAAAAGATTTCACGACAGTTATGAATCCAAAGGGATAAAATTCGATCTCGGTTTTACTGATGTAAAGTGGGCTGATCAGGCTTTTATTGGTGTGCTAGTCTCTGATATGCGCAAAGACATCCAACATGCCACTACGATGGAAATCGTATATGGCAATCGATGGGTAGGCCAAAGTACAAACATGATCCAAGCCACGTATATAAAGAAAGATCTGCTCACCTCAGGGCTAGATGTAAACTTCTTTGCTTCATATTCTAAACTCCATCGAAACCTTGTGGACACAGTAGACTACATGTACAACTGGCTAGGAGAAAGAACTGTCAACCCCAATACTGGTGACTATTACCGCTGGCTAGGAGGTGGAGAAGGCGGCGACTCTACCCTAAACAAAGACAATGAAGAAAAATATACAGCTCGTCTCAATGTAGCGTATCAATTGGGCAAAAAGAGCCGCTTGTCTGCCAATATACTCTCTACCCATTTCACTCGAAGATCGCATGATGCACTCGATCCTCAACTACTACAAGACCTAACGGACAGCCGTATGCTTTGGAAAAATCTCCTAGGGGTCTCGTGGGATTATCAGGCCTTTGGTGAACGACTCAAGTCCTCCCTCTTTTACAAGTTTTATGCACAGGATGTAGAGATGAACGAGCCCACCCAAGACAACAGCAATAACATAGTCATCAACTCATACGATGCTCAGTCCAACAATTCTGGCTATGGCTTAGCTCTTTCTTATGAACTATGGCCCAACACCATCCTACTCGCATCTGGAGAAAACACCCTGAGAATGCCCAACAGCAGAGAACTATTCGGAGATGTATCTGACAACGTAGAATCAGCCTCTTCTGCCCTCAAACCAGAACGCAGCGTCAATTTCAATCTCGGTTTCAACTTAGGGCCTTATCGTTTCAGCGGCCACGCGGTATCTCTCAACTCCAATGTTTTCTATAGAAGAATTCAGGATCGAATCATGCCAGGTGTACCAGATCAACAAGACGAAACCTTTACTTATGTAAACGTAAGCTCGGTACTGAGCTCTGGCATCGACATAGAATTAGGCTATAGCTACACAGACACCTGGACATGGAAAACTGGGTTTTCTTTGGCCAACCCCAGATTCAACACAGAATTTGACGCCAATGGCTCCCCCTATCTCTACTACAAGGATCGTTTAAGAAATGAACCTTACCTCACTGCCAATTCAAATTTGCGCTACTCTAAAAAAGACCTCATTCAACAAAATGCACATTTTTCAGCCTATTACAACGTAGGGTATGTGCATGAATTTTATAAAAACTGGCCTGGTATAGGAGGTGCTGGCAAAGACATTATTCCTAGCCAAACAGTACATGATCTAGGCGTATCCTACACCTTCCCTAGCAAAAAAATCACCCTAAGTTGTGATGCCAAAAACATCTTCAACGAACAGGTGTTTGACAACTGGGCTTTACAAAAACCCGGAAGAGCATTTTACGGAAAGTTCACTTACAATATTTTTTAAAATCAATAATAACAAATACAATGTTTGAATCAACAAGAAACATATTTAGCAAAGCACTAGTCGCTGGTGTATTGCTTGCCTCTTTTAGCTGTGACGACGAATCAGGCAATGACCCTGAAGTAGACAGCAACGAAAGGCTATATACCATTGGCTTTGCAGATGGATCAGGAAACCCTTCGGCTACTTACGTACAAAGCCACACCGATCTATCGAGCGATGTAGATGTTACTTTCAAGGACTTTGGTTTTGAAGTGCCCTCTACTCGTACGGCAAGACTTTTTACTTCGTCTGACGGAGCTACTATGTACAGCTTAGACTATGGTGGGGGCAGTATTTATAAATTTGAAAACAATGGTGGCCAAGACTATAAAGAAGTAGACAAAACCAACATTGAATTTGCCATGGGTACTGCTTATCCAAGATGGACAAGATTGAACGATGAGCATGCGATGTTGCACTCTATTGCTACAGAGCAAGTATTCGATGAAACGAGTGGCGATTACTCATACACCAAGGCCACTGCTCGCCTGCTATTGGTAGACCTAGAAGATTTGGGGATGAGTACCAATGTGGAATTTGAAATCCCAAGATCCACAGCTGACGAAGCAACTGGAGACTATGTATTCAGAATCGATGCTCCTGTAGTATCTGGCGACAAAATCTACTACGGCATGGGCAAAAGAGGAGTTGACCCTTCTAACCCAGACGAAAATGCTGATGCAGCTTACAATACCGTAGAAACACTCGTATTGGATTTTCCTAGCTTAGAAAACCCTACAATCCTTTCTACAAACATCGCTGGTGGAGCAACTAACGGATACCGTACCACGGTAGCTTATACAGACGAGCAAGATGATGTTTATCAAATCATCACCGTACCAAATAACACAAAGGATACTTACATTCTCAAAATCACAGCTGGTAAGTATGATGAGACTTTTAAATTTAACCTATCAGACAAACTAGGTGTAAATACAATCTCTAATGGCTGGTTCTATGTAGGCAATGGTATCGGATACGTGCCTTATGCCAACTCTGACCAAGGAGGAACTGGAGACGCTGTATGGTCTGTAGCTAGAGTGGATCTCTACAAAGAGACAGCACTCAAACTCAACACACCAGACAACCTATGGCTACAGCAATACCAAAACAGTGTAGCTGTAGATGGGAAATTCTACATGGCACTAGCTCCACTAGGCGAAAAAGGATACATCTACGAATTTGACATCAACTCAGAGTCTGCAGATGCCATCACAGCAGCAGCATCTATCGAATCTGCGGCTGACTCTTACTACATCGGTATTTACTAAAAAACTAGAAGCGAACAAGATCAGATGACTAAAAGTAAAAAGAAAACCCCTTGGCAAAAAACCAGAAAACTGTTCAACGACATTCATTTGTGGTTGGGCATTGGGGCAGGGCTGATCCTGTTCGTGGTATGTCTTACAGGCACGATATACACTTTTCGCAGTGAGATAGAAGAGATTGTTGATGCCAGTATATTAAAAGTAGATGTCCCAGAAGGGGCATCTACTTTGCCTTTAGAAACACTCGTAGCAAAAGTCGAAGAAAAAGCTGGAGCAGGCAAAGCCTCCTCGATCACCATACCCGCCGATCCAGAAAAAGCCTATGCCGTATCTATCCGCAAAGAAGGCGAACGCAGAGGAACTAACTACATGATCGACCCCTATACTGCAGAATTCAAAGGTAGTAGCCAGACTGCCACCAGCGACTTTTTCATGATAGTCTTTCGGCTACACAGATGGCTCATGCTCGACATAGAAATAGGACGACCTATTGTAGGATGGGCTACAGTTATCTTTTTGTTTTTAACTATTACAGGATTGGTGATTTGGATTCCTCAAAAAGTAAAATCTTGGAGACAAGGCTTGAAAATAAAATGGACAGCCAATTGGAAACGGATCAATCATGACTTGCACAATGCCCTCGGGTTCTACTCTGCCATTATTCTCTTGATCATGTCGATCACTGGGCTCTACTGGTCATTCGATTGGTACCGAAGTGGGTTGTACGATGTACTAGGAGTAGAACAGCCCACACGTGGACCTAGAGGCAACAACGAGAAAAAGAAAGACGCTGAACCACCTAAAGCTAGCACACTATCACTAGCAGATTATTTGAAAGTGGCTGCATCAGAGTTAGACTATACCGGAGACTACCGAATAGACCTACCAGCTCCAAACAAAAAAACCGTATCCATATCCAAAACCAAAGTAGGTTTTTTTGCGATGGCAGGTAGAGACAAAGTAGAATTAGACAAGTACACTGCAGCCGTTGCCAAAAAAGAACTCTTCTCCGACGAGCCTATCAACCATCAGATTATGCATTCGATTCGATCGATTCATACAGGAGAAATATTCAGCACTTTCACTAAGATCATTTATTTCATTTCTTGTCTGATAGCGACTTCCCTACCCATCACAGGCACGATCATTTGGATCAATAAGCTCAAGAAAAAAGCCAAACGCAAGCAGAAAATAGTGATTACAAAGAAAGAAAAAACACCTGAATTGGCGAGTGTTTAATCTGCTTTATACGATAGGATTCGTTATGAGGACTTAAATCGTAATAAATCAGGAAGTTAGGTTTCGAAAGCATAGCAAAGCGACTGACTTTAAACAAGTTAAGTCTGGAATAGAAGTTTTATTGCATAAGGCACGTTTAAGCTTCACACCGTAAAGCTAGTCTAGCCTACAAAACAGAAAGCCCACCAAGATCAATTCTTTGGTGGGCTTTCTGTTTTAGAAAATTTTGATGATTCTACTTTACAGTGAGTGCAGGACGTTTATCTCTGTTTACCAATTCCCAGGCTGTGTAGAAAACCAATTTGGTTCGCTGTAAGTACACATCTTTTTCTATCTTTTCTATGGTATCTGTTTCCTTGTGATAGTCATCATGAGAACCAGTGGTATAAAAAATAACTGGAATACCATTTTTTGCAAAATTCCAGTGATCTGATCGATAGTAAATTTGCTCTGGATGATTCTCATCATTATACACATAGTTCAAATCCAGATTGGTATACGTAGCGTTGACCTGCTCACTTATATCATGCAGCTCTTGCGAAAGTTTATCTGATCCTACAAGGCACACATAGTCTTTGTCTTTGTAATTGTCTTCGTCATTTCTACCAATCATGTCCATATTGAGATTCGTGATGGTATTGGCCAATGGAAACACTGGATGATCCGCATAATACTCTGAACCTAACAAACCTTTCTCTTCTCCAGTAAACGCCAAAAACAAGAGGCTTCTACGTGGCCCATTTCCTTCTGCTTTTGCCATGGCAAAAGCCTGTGCCAATTCCATGACTCCGGCCGTACCCGATCCATCGTCGTCAGCACCGTTAAAAATCTTGTCTCCTCTTCTTCCTAAGTGATCATAATGCGAGGTGATCACTACCAGTTCATCTTTGAGATCAGTACCTTCTAGGTAGCCCATCACATTTTCTGATTTGATTTTTTTAACTTCCTTTTCGATTCCAAAAGCGAATTTTCCTTGTTTCACTTTTTGAATTTCACTGACAGATCCATTGTCCGTGAGCTCTTTTAGCTTTTCATAGTTTTTACCCACCAAATCTTTCATCAAACTAGGTGCAGTATAAAACATCCCCAAATATTCGTCGGCTTCTATTCCTGTATCTACGCTCATTCTTCCTGCTTCCAGATAGCCTCTGTATGAAGTGATCAACTCTTCCAGCATTTCGTCGGTAGATGTACGCACTACCAATACCAGCTTGGCACCTTTTTCTGCTGCTACTTTAGAGGCACTTACCGTTTTTCTATAATTGTTTTCGGTAAACAAAAGGACTGCTTTGCCAGCTACGTCGATACCTTCGTAGTTAGCGGCATCACCATTGCCTACAAATACTATCTGAGTATCCATTTCTCCGTTGGTTACACCAGTACCTACAAATACTGTTTTGTTGAAGTTATCATATTGTTTTTTACCTATTTTCAAATAGGCCTTTGTAATCTTAGAAGACACCAATGGCACATTTTGATAATAGCTCATTTGGTCTCCGTTTTTCACAGGAGCAACAAGCCCCTCACTTTGAAAATGATGACTGATCAGTGCAGCAGCCATACGCTGACCACGTTCGCCAGTCTCTCGACCTTCGAGTGCATCTGAGGCCAAAATACCTAAGTAATCAAACAAATCATCGGTAGTGATGGTGTTGGCATATTTCATTGCAAGTTCAGATTGCTGTGCCTGCACGTTCAATGCCGCTAGGGTGAGTAAACTCAAAAATATCTTTTTCATAAATGGGACTATATGTTATTATATAGGCGAAGATAAAAAAGACAACTTGAGCACCATTTATTTTTATACCAGTGGTCAAAACACCATGAATACGGCAGCTACAGCCGTCATAATCATGATAAACCAACGAAACCCCTGATCAGACATTTTCTTAATCATTTTTACACCAAGGTAAGCACCCAGTCCAATCATAGGAAGCGCAGTAAGGTCGAGCAAGAAAGAATGAAGCGAAATGGTCTCCCAACTCCAGATATGAAAAGGAACTTTAAACCAATTGATAGCCATAAAAAACCAAGCGGCCGTTCCAATAAATTCGTTTTTTGGCAAACGCATAGAAAGCAGGTAGAGTGCCATGGCACTGCCTGCCAGATTGCCCACCATGGTAGTGAACCCTGCAGCTATACCCAGCAGCATAGCAAACCACCAATAGTCAGGAATCTTGTCCTTGCTGACTTTTTCTAGCCAAATCATGATAGCCAAACTCGCGAAAATAATGACGCCCATAATGGTACGAAAAAGCTGATCGTCGATATAGTTGCCGGTCCAAGTGCCCAGCAGTACACCCACTATGGCCCATGGAAACAGCTTAACCAGGTACTTCCATTCGGCATGCCGATGGTAATAGGCTACCCCAAAAACATCCGCCATGATAAGCATGGGCAACATGAGTCCACTAGACTCCTTGCCGCCAAAAGTAGCCGCCAGCAAGGGCACTGCAATCATATTCATACCATGCACTCCTGTTTTGGACATTCCGATAAGCAAACCCGTAAGTAAAAAAGCAGCAAAAGACAGATAAGTGAGCTCGTATGAGAAAAGTGTAATCACAGTTTTTTTGAGCGAAGATAATGAGCCTTAAGGGCTATGCCACTTCCTGAGTTAAAGTTTTACCCCTCATTTCTCATAATAGATCAAGCCTCAATTCAGCATAAAAACAGATTAATATCGGCTACTTAATATAATTATTTCAAGATGAAGTTTTAAGTATAATTGAACTTTCGTTGAAAAAACAAGCTTCTATCCAATCATTATCAAATATTACTAATTTTACTACACAAGGCTTTTTATAATAAAACCAATAGCAAACCTAACCTAACGGGTCTAGTGAATGCTCGATTGTTTCACCAAAATAAATCGATATCAAATTGCACTTTTTTATCATTATTGAATTAGCCATTTAAAAAAACAAAAAAGATATGACCAGCGTATTTAGAACCCTTAGAGATGATGAAATTGAAATCGTACTAAACGCCCCAGCGATGGTGGCAATGCTAATTGCGGGTGCAGACGACGATGTAGACAAGGATGAAATAGCTGAAGCCATACACTATGCCACCACGGCAAAGCATCGATACGACAAGCTAGGAGAGTATTTTCAAGACGTAGCCGACAAGTTTGAAGATATTTTTAAGAATTACATAGAAGACTTGCCTGATCACTTGGACACCAGGCAGCATGCCATTACTTCTTATTTGCGTCAGCTCAATGGCATCTTGCCCAAAGTGCAACCCGAAGTAGCTTCTCAATTGCACCAGTTTTTGCTAGACATAGCCAAAGTGGTAGCAGAGGCATCTGGTGGTATATTCGGCGTAAAGAAAATAAGCAAAGCCGAAGCCAAGTACTTGCCACTCGACATGATAGAAAAGCCTGCCGATTACGAAATGAGATAATTTCTTGGGGTGATTGCAACTATTTGAGTGGACGGATTATCTATAAGTCAGATAATCAAAAACTCAATCATGCTCAGACACCATCTCCTTCTAACCATTAGGAACTTCAAACGATTCAAAAGTTCCTTCTTCATCAATCTTTTTGGACTATCTACAGGGCTAGCCTGTACCATGCTCATATACCTATGGGTGATGGACGAAAGGAGTATGGATGATTTTCACTCCAAGGATACCCGACTTTTTCAAGTGATGGAGCATCAGCAATACGCTGATCATATCATGACTACCAACTCCACCCCTGGCATACTCGCTGAGGCCCTCAAAGAAGAAATCCCAGAAATCCAATATGCCGCCACTACCACGTGGATCAACAGATTCACACTTTCTAATCACGACAAGAACCTAAAAGCCGATGGCTACTATGTAGGCGAAGATTTCTTTAGCTTATTTTCATACGAGCTCATCGACGGCCAACCCGAAGAGGTTCTCAAAAACAAAATGGATCTGGTGATCTCTGACGAACTAGCGTTGAAAATATTTGGCACTACGGCCAATGTGGTAGGACAATCAATCAAACTCAACCACAACGAAACCCACCTGATTACAGGTATTTTCAAAAAACCGCCCCCCAATTCAAGCTACATTTTTGACTTTGTTTTGAATTTCGAAAGATTTAAAGATGACAACGAGTGGGTCACACACTGGGGCAATAACGGTCCCAAAACCTATATCACACTACAAGAAAATATCGATGTCTCTCATGTAGAAGAAAAAATTGCAGACTTTGTGAAAATCAAAAATGAAGACTCTAACGTAACATTATTTCTCAAAAAATACTCGGAAAATTATCTCTACGGCAGATACGAAAATGGTGTACTCGCTGGTGGACGTATCGAATACGTTCGGTTGTTTTCGATCATTGCCATTTTCATTCTACTGATCGCCTGTATCAATTTTATGAACCTCTCTACTGCCAGAGCCTCCCGTAGAGCCAAAGAGGTAGGTATCAAAAAAGCTATCGGTGCACCCAAATCGTCAATTATCACACAATACCTCACCGAATCCTTGCTGCTCTCGCTGGCGTCCTTTCTAGTCTCCATGCTAGTGGTTTACTTCTTTCTACCTCAATTCAACGAAATCACCGACAAGGAAATACCCCGTGATTTTGACCTCTACACAATCTCTTCTTTCCTTTCGCTCACACTGCTCGCAGGACTTATTTCAGGGAGCTACCCTGCCATCTATCTTTCGGGATTCACTATAGTGAAAGTTCTCAAAGGCGAAATCAAAAGCTCTTGGGCAGAACTTTGGGCAAGAAAAGGGCTCGTCGTCTTTCAGTTTACCCTATCTATCATTCTGATCGTATCGGTAGTAGTGATCTACAAACAGATCGACTTTGTACAATCCAAAAGCCTAGGATACAACAAAGACAACATGATCTATTTTGTACAAGAAGGAAAAGTCGAAAAAAATGTAGACGTATTTCTAGAGCAACTTCAAGCCATCCCTGGTATCGTATCGGCTACCAGTACTGGCCACACCCTACTCCACCGCAACAACAGCACCTCTGGACTAGAATGGACAGGCAAAGACCCAAAGGCCAATATCCTTTTTGAAAATGTGCGTACCAACTATGGTTTATTCGAAACACTAGATATCGAGTTCAAAGCAGGCAGACCGTTTTCTCGTGATTTTAGTACAGACACATCAAAAATCATCTTCAACGAGGCTGCTATCAAAGTCATGAACCTCGAAGATCCGATCGGTAAAACCATTACCCTATGGGAAGAAAACAAAATGGAAATCATAGGTGTGGTAAAAGACTTTCATTTTCAGTCGCTACACAGCGAAGTAAAGCCACTCTTTTTTATGCTTGCACCAGAAGATACCTGGTTTATTATGGCCAGAATTCAGGCAGGTGCCGAAAAACAAACTTTCTCAGATCTAGAGTCTTTTTACATGGATTTCAACCCTGGATTTACTCTAGACTATGAATTTATGGACAAAGAATATGCCTCCATGTATGCCGCAGAAGAAAGGGTCTCCATGCTCTCTCGCTATTTTGCTGGCATGGCCATTGCGATCTCATGTCTGGGGCTATTTGGGCTAGCCAGCTTCACAGCCGAAAGACGCCAGAAAGAAATAGGCATTCGTAAAGTATTAGGTTCCAGCGCACTTAGCATCATCTACCTACTCTCTTCTGATTTCACCAAACTGGTAGGAGTATCCATACTACTGGCCTTACCCATCAGCTATTTCCTTGTCAGCGAATGGCTAGATCAATTTGCCTTTCGTATCAGTCTGGAGGCGTGGTTTTTCATTGGAGCGGGATGCCTCTCGCTACTGATCGCTTGGCTCACTGTGGGTGCTCAGGCCCTACGCGCCGCTCAGATCAACCCTATCGACTGCCTCAGAGACGAATAAGATTTTTTTGATTGATGGTTGATTATTGATGATGGCTGCTTCGAAAGTAAACTTTTGAGGCAGTCTCATTTTTTCAATAGACCGATATCTATATTACATCAAGTATTTTATTTTTGTTTGTAAAAAAATCTGATGTCGTACGAAGAACCTGTAATGAAGCAATTGCTGCGATCTATCCCACAAGTGGGCAAGGTCGAATGGATCGGTATTCGCCAAGAACGAAAAGCCCTACCTACCCCTGTAGATCAGGTCATCGTAAAAGAGAAAACAGGACTCGAAGGCGATCATTTTTCGGGTAGTCTATCAGGCAAACGACAAGTAACATTGATCCAAAAAGAACACTTGGACGCTGTGGCTTCGATGCTAGGCAAAGACCACATCAACCCCCAACTTACCAGACGTAATATAGTAGTATCTGGCATCAATCTGCTTGCGCTCAAGTCACAACAATTCAAAATCGGGAATGTAATACTAGAAACTTCTGGTATCTGTGCACCATGCAACAGAATGGAAGAAAATCTAGGCGCAGGCGGCTATAGCGCCATGCGTGGACACGGGGGAATTACGGCCAGAGTCGTCTCGAGTGGTGAGGTCAGACTGGGAGATCCCGTATCTCTGATCTAGTGTATACCGTACACCTTCTGCACGATATCGAACAAATCAGCAAAACCCAATTACACACAACTCATTGATATACTATTAGTTACAACGATCGGCACACATTTTGACATAAGCCCAGACATTGAAGTAAGTTTTTATTTCAGGTTTAGTTTTTCTCATAGCCAGTTTAGTTGTGATACTGCCAACTTCGCAAAAGAAGTTTCAGGGTGATCAACGCCGCCAGGCTTTTACCCTGTAGAGATTGCTGATCGACAGGTAGTTGGTTCTCAGTCGCAGTACAAAATCCTATAGGTCATTTACTCAAAATGATAAACCATCGCTCTCAGCCACTGCTAATGGCTACGAGTGATGGTTTTTTATTCTAACACGGAATAACAGTTATTTGAAACAAAATGCCTCAGAAGTAAATCTATTTCAATCTGTTTCTTACGTGCTTATTTCACTTCTAAAAGCACTTTATGAATTTTACCAGTAAATTTCGTTTCAACAGGCCCATATCCTATGTTTTCCGTCACGGCTACAGGTGTTTGATTATCAAGCCCTACATCCGCTGTTTCGTCTGCAGAAAAGATATAAGGCTGTGTTTTTTCAACCCTACCATTAGCAACTGACTTCCCATCTACAAGCACAGTTACTTCACCGCCTTTACCAAGGCCTCCTCCATCATACACAAAATCGAATGTAACCGTTGTTTTACCTTCGGTAAGTTTTGACTCACTTGCGACCACGAAACTTTCAAGCCCAAGAAAATTATATATAAAAGATGGTCTTCCTTCGTTCAGATAAACAGACCAGCCACCAAATCTACCACCTTGTGTCAGGATCACGCCTTTTGCACCACCCTCAGGCACTTCTATATCGGCTGTCACTGTAAATGATTTGTTCTTTATATTCATGAAAGTATTTTCCATCATGCCTTCCATCCCTTCATAAAGCAATAAACTTTTGCGACCTCCTAGCAAATCGGGCCTTCCTGCCAATTCAGCGTTTGTTCTCTCCAGTGTTCGGTCATCGATCGGAAGCACATGATATTTTTCAGCTTCAGCCATAAAAAGACTTTTCATTTTTTCTAATTTTTCGGGATATTTTGAAGCCAAGTTTTTCGTCAAACTAAAATCTTCATCTACATGATAGAGATCCCACACATCAGCGGTCAATGGAGGCAAATTGGTCGTTTGCCATGCCGCACGATGGATGGTTCTAGCAAACCACCCATTATTGTAAATTGCGCGATTCCCAAACATCTCAAAATACTGAATAGTGTGCCTTTCCGCTGCTGCTGCATCATTAAAAGTATACAATAAACTGGTGCCAGCCATTGGTATTTGTGGCACTCCATCTACTACTTTAGGCTCAGGTAGCCCTGCGGCTTCTAGTATAGTTGGTGCGATGTCTGTGACATGAGTGAATTGTGTTCTGATCCCACTCTTTTCTTTAATGCCCTGAGGATAATGTACAATCATTCCATTGCGTGTACCACCAAAATCTGATGCTACCTGCTTGGTCCAAGTAAAAGGGGCATCAAAAGCCACTGCCCATCCCGCTGCCATATGTGGAAAAGTATTTTCTAACCCCCAATCATCGATCAAAGGAAGTAAGTCTTGCACTTTTTCTTCTACTCCATTGAAATAAGTCATTTCATTAAACATACCGACCATTCCGCCTTCTGCACTGGTTCCATTGTCTCCCGCAATAAATAGCACCAAGGTGTTATCCATCTCTCCAATCTCTTCAATGGCTTCGACCAATCTACCCACTTCAAAATCGGTCATCTCCATAAACCCAGCAAACACTTCGGCTTGACGAGCAAAAAGTTTTCGTTCACTATCTGTTAATTTACTCCAGTCTTTGATGTCTTTTGGCTTAGGAGCCAGGTTGGTGTTTTTAGGAATGACACCTATCTCCTTCATTCGTTTCACGGTAGCTTCTCTTATCTCATCCCACCCTTTGTCAAATTTTCCTTTGTACTTATCTGACCATTCCTTAGATACGTGATGGGGAGCATGCACAGCTCCTGTAGAGAAGTAAACAAAAAATGGCTTGTCAGGTGTCATTGATTGCTGAGCTTTCACCCAGTTGATCGCTTGGTTAGTCATGTCCGTAGTGAAATGGTAATTCTCCATGACTGGAGGGTTCACCTTTTTCACCCCATCATAAATAAGCGGCGCCCACTGATCTGTCTCACCTCCAATAAATCCATAAAATTTATCAAAACCCTGATGCGTTGGCCATCTATCGAATGGGCCAGACACACTGGTTTCCCAAGCGGCTGTTTCGTGCCATTTGCCAAAAGCAGCAGTACTATACCCATTTAACCTCAGCATTTCTGCTAGCGGTGCTACACTCTTAGGAAGCGCACCTGTATTCCCTGGATAAGCAGTGGCTGTCTCCATAATCGAACCCGTATTACATGTATGATGATTTCGCCCCGTTTTAAGAGCCATTCGAGTGGGTGAACAAAGTGCAGTGGTATGAAAATTATTATATTTCAGTCCATTTCCTGCTAATTTATCCATCGTAGGCGTTTTTATTGGCCCACCAAAGGTATTGGTCGCACCAATACCCAAATCATCGATCAAAACAATTACCACATTGGGAGCTCCTTCTGGAGGAGTAACTTGAAATCGTTTGGGAGGTTTGGTATTTCGTACATCCAGTGCTTTGTAGGTTTTAGGCTCTGTCCTAGTAATTGGAAGAATTTCTCTGTTTAGGTTTTCTTGTGCTTTCAATTGACTAACACTCAAAAGGCATAACCCAAGAAATAAGGTTTTGTTTTTTAGTTTCATTTTTATAAATATTAATGGCTATTAATTTTAATAATCAGAGTAGTTTGAGCATCATGTTTTCATGAAAAACACTATTTCATACTGAATATCAGAAAGATAGCGAAATCCTTCCACTCTTCAATAAATAAACATGTATGCATCAGACACAAAACCTCCGTGATCTGTAAATAGTCGGCCAAGTACACGGAAAAGGTTGCAGAAAAGCCATTATATTATATGAAGAGGGGGTAGCTGTATTGCACAAAAGTGCTACGCCATAGTTGTTGGTCACAGGAAAGTACCGACGAAAAGAGAGAACGACCCAGCCCATATGTACACCGTTAGCGAATGAGCCAAATCCAATTCGATTTAGCCCTCACTACTAACGGGATAGTGAGAGCTAAAACAATAATGATTTATTCAAACAACTGTTTGGGTAGGTTGTTGTTGAACTTGATACCCGTCCACTGTACCTGTGTCCAGTTGTCGGTCAGATTCTCCCCGTCCCAGTTGGCTTTGGTATATTTTCTTTTGGATGGAATCAGTATGTTGTCCACTTTCTCATATTCCACTTTCATGATTAGCGGGTCGGTCACATTAAAATCCACAACAGTAAACAAAAACTGATCTACTAGCTGGGTCTCTTTGTTGATATACAATCGGTAAAGATCAGAAGGCTGGTCTGTGTCGAAGGAAACCTCTACCAAATCATACACTTGCCCATTTACTGTAGCTTCATCCATATAAGTATAAATCAGCCCTGGGTCTAGCAGCTTTTGAAACATAGCAAACCAATAAAAATTGGTCTTTCTATTGAAAGTCACTCGTTTTATAGCGGCTTCATCTTCTACCCGTTCGCCATTATGTTTGAGCCAAAAAGACTGACCATTGTAGCCCTGTTCTATTGTACCTTCCATATCAGGCAGCGTTCTTTCGTGCTTCTCATAGCTGCCATAAGACCATTCTCCATCGAATATATACTTCTCTGTAGAGATGTCCTCTTTTTGATCTGCCGTCTGGTAAGTATAGGTATAGACCACATCTTTCAAATCCAGTAAGTCTTGATAACTGCCTACTTTTTGGGTCATCTGATAGACGAGCTCATGTCCTTTGTTTTGAAATTCTAAAGTGGATTTGGTTTGGTTTTCGTTGGCTACTTTGCCTTGGCAAGACCACAAAAAGAAAGCACTGGCAAGCAATAGTTGAATACGGTTCATAAAGTTCTTGATATTATTATGGTTTTTATTTTTTGATATACCCCTTAGCTCACGATTCCTTTGCGTTTAGGTTGCCTTACGGGGTTATATTATTAAACTGATCTTTTCTTGAAGGAATAAAAAAGTCTTCTATCAAGAAAGTCAAGCCTATTTTTCTTTCTTATCAAACATACCAGCATGTACTTTTCCTTTCAAGTACTTCTCTGCCCCTTGTCCGAGTTTTTTATGGATGGATATGGCGTTCACTTCACTGATATTTAGTTTTCGTATCCGTTCATTTTTGACGAATACCACATCGCCCGATAGTGGACTGGGTGCCCCAGGCAAAAAGACCGTACTGAGGTCATCATCTATCTTCCCCATCAAAAAACCAATCTGCCATACTTCCTCTATATCTACCATCACTACGTCATTCATGTTGTTGGATTCTAAACCAGCAATGGTTTCGGTCATTCCTTTGATAAGGGAATAGCCTGGTATGACGGATTGAAGTTTTTGTTCCAACCACTCTCTTTTTTCGGCCGCCACACGAGTTTTAGCCAATAGCCCAGCGATGAAGCACAAAAACAGCAATACAAAAAAAGCCAAAATACGGTTTAGTGTAATTCCTCCAATATGTTCGATGGGGATAAGGCCCGCAATAGGTGCTACGATAGTACGAAAAAGATTTAAGGCTTTATCAAAAAGCACAAACAAAATCCCAAAGGGTACGATGAGGAGAAAGCCCCCAACCAAAGTGGTTTTTGCAAATACCCAAATGTCATCCAGTACACTTTTCATCTTCTCAAATTTAACCTATCGTCTACCAACAAAGATACTTTCTATTTGCAAAAGACCCTGAAAGAAAAATGATAACTCTAACTGAGAACAGCACAGGGAAAGGAAAAGCAACAACCTTATAGAACTGCAAGCATTTAAAAAAACAACTCGTGTAAGTACCTACCAGGAGTAAACGTAAACACCCCTGCAATCAGAATCGCACCAAAATAAAGCAGGATCATTTTTCTTTTGTGAGACTTTACATTCCCTTTTTTGATTGCAAAATAGGCCGTGGGCACAGTATACAAAGTGAGAAAGCTCAGGCTATGAATCCAGCCAAAATGGTTGAAAATTCTTGTCCCCACCTGCGCAGGCATAAAGAGCGTAATCAAGGCCGTCACCATCATGAAAAACATGTAAACTCTTCCCATATTTCGGTGGGTATCAGTCCCCTTTTTGATCAGTAGCAAAACAGTACCGATCACAAAACACGGCACCACTGTGATTAAGTGGAAGTACATCAGGTCTAAATAGCTCATCCGCTTTTTTTACACTTAATTAAATAAAAAGGTTGATTTTCCTCAATCTCTACAATCTCAAATAAACCTACATTTTCAAAAGCTGCCTGCACAGACGCCTTGTCATAAAAATACATCTGTACCCCTTTATGTATTTCATAGCGATCTTTGCCTACTTGCTTGCCCTTGCCATAAGTAGGAGCACCTTTGGTGATTGCCGTAAAAACCATGTAGCCCTGGGTCGACAGCTGGTGATAGCAGCCTCTGATTAGCTTTTCGCGCTCGCTTTGATCCAACAGATGAATTAAAGCATAGCAAAATATGCCGTCATACTTGATGGAATCAAAAGGCATATCGGACACCGAACCATGATAGATAGTCATCTGCTCACCGTAGTGTTTCCTAGCCATTTCGATAGCTGTTTTGGATATTTCTATCCCAGTGACTGTCATGCCACTGTCACAAAATACTTGAGCATTCCGTCCATACCCAACCCCTGGTATTAAGATGTTTTTGAGTCCTTTTTCTACAAATAAGTCTTTGGTGAGCACCGCAGAATAAGCAGGTTCCAAACCCCACATTTCTTGCTTCTCTACAAAATTTTCTTCCCAAAATTCCGTCATAGTGTGTGGTAATTATTTAACGTCAATGAATGAGTTCATGCACTTTGGTGAAGGTAATAAAATAGTCAAATCTGCAAACGTGGTCTATTACTATTTTTTGATTCTCAATCCTCAATATGTTTTTGAGCCCTTTTTCTAACATATACATATTTGAGACTACACAACACGAGAAGGTTACAATACTCCAAATTTTCACTTCCTTACAAGTTTTCTTCTCAGGAATCACCATCTTGTAAAGGTTTTGCAGCCTTGCCCTCAACTATATTCTAACTCTTTGACGATCATATGAAACGAACATTTTCTAATCTTAAAATAATTATTGCTGTAGTAGTTTTCAGCCTTACCATTTCACTACAAAATAGTATAGCTGGAAACATTATTGACACTACAGATTACTCATACTGGCGAAAATTAGCCCTTACTTCAGAAATGTATGAAGCTATGAAAACCAGCGCCATTACTATAGCAAACCAGGGTGATGGAGAGACCAGAGACGTGATGGGAGCAAATGCACTAGCCTATATTCTCGACCCTTCGAATAAGAATAAATATATAAATGCTATTAAAAATAAATTCGAGAGCAGAATCCGAACCATGAAAATTGGTACAGGAGCAGCTACCTCTTCCGTACCATCTCATGAGCTTTTGCATGCACTTTTAGCACTGGACGTAATTCGCTACGAGCTTGATGAAGCAGACCTATCTAGCTATGAACACGATATAAAGGATAAAATTTTTCAGTTAGTCACTCATCGATGGAAACCTCATGGTATAGCCATGAGGATGATGTGGTACAAATATGCAAATGATACAGCAAACTTTGCCGCAGCAAAAAAACAATACGATATAGATTTAGCGATACATTTTTTTCCCGATGGTTATTCTCCTTCTGGAAATGGGTATGTAATAGGACGGTTTAACCACATCGGGCGCGGAGCAAAAAATTCAGTTTTTGACCTTATGGAATATATGGGCTATAACGAATATTTTAGTAATCTAGGATTCCGTAATATGCATGAGTTTATGTATGGTTATGCGGCGGCTCCATTTGGAGCGAATATGTTTTATGGTGATACTAGAGGTGGCGGAATAGACTGGACTATAAATGGTACGCAAATATCTACTCCAACAATAGCAAGAGCCGCTCGTTTTTCTGACAATGCTTATAAATGGGCCATGTGGAGACTAAAGGAACAAGCGGGGCTTTCACAAGAAACAGCAACACTACAAGGTTATTTGTTGTCCTATGTTATGATGGCAGGTTCTGCTGCAAACAACCATCCTATTGAAATTGATTTAGATGATGCCGAATTGGCTCCCAGTAGAATTTTCGACAATTACGCTGCATTAATTGGAAATAATCAATCAAAGGACGCTTTGTATTTAAGTGTTCTATCTATGACTGAAAAAGTGGATTGGCATGCTCAGTATGAAGCCAATTCTATTGGGTTGTCAGGATATGGAGAAAGAATTTTAAGAAATTCAGGTTATGATGGCCCCAATAACGACGTGTCAGCAGAAGGACTCACAAGTTCGTGGGATTTCATTAAGTACAACTCTGAATCTGGGAATGTATTAATGATAGACGGAGAAAAACACACCAGTAAATTTGGGCAAGGAATTGAAGAAGGAATAACTGATACCAATATTGAATATTTCAGGGCTTCTAGCCAAACGGCAATAAAAGGAGAGCATTTCCGAGATGTAATGTTTGTTCAGGCTGCAAATGGAGCAAATGGATATTATATTGTTATGGATCATGTAAAGACCGATGTTTCTGGAGCAACGGTTAATATCGTTTGGCACCCCAATACCGCAATCATAGAAACGGTTGAGGATCAAAAACACTATCATTCAGCACTCAAAGTAAAAGAAGGCGCGCTAGGTCCAGTGCTGTATAGCAACAACACCGTAGAGTTAGCCACTTTCCTTGGAACACCACCAATTTCTGTTGAAAAGAAAGAAATGGTAAATCAGAGAAGACAACACCACTACCGAGCAGGGTACCTGTATAATAACTATTCTACAAGCAATAATAAAGCGGATATACTAACAGTACTTTTCCCAGGTGATCAGAACCACAAGATTGGTAGTATGGCTAGAATTACAACTGAAGTATATACTGGTGGTAAAATCACTCAAGGGAATGTTGTAGATATTGCACTTACTTCTGATAGTTCTGTCTCGGGGACAAATGAAACGGAATCTTTTCAGGCTGCGAATATCGTATACCGAAAACTTGCAGGAAAGCTGGTTACTTATTTTGTAAAGGGTACATCATTTAAATCAGGACAGGACATTCCAATAGGTTTTAGCTCCGAGACACCGATTACCATTTATATGAATGGAAAAAGCGAGGAGAAAAAAATTGTTGGTAAAATTATTTCTTCTGGAGCTAAAGTCACTTTTTACGACTCTGACATCTCAGCCGTTAAGATAGACGACAAAAAAATTCCAGTAGATATTTCTGAGCCGAACAGTGTAAGTGTTACCATTCCCATAGGGACGTACAAAATTGAACTCGAGAAACGATAGCATAGCATAAAGAAAAGTGTAAAGAGTCTCGGGAATTTGATCTTTACATTAAAGGATTTATTTCGATTTCGTAGCGCATCATGATTTCTATCTCTCATATTTTCCATAAAAAGCGCTATGCATGAGGGGAGAACGAAAAACAGTGCAGAAATCACAAAAAAGACAGCCAACCACTAATAATAGTAATTGGCTGTCTTTTTATAGTGCTGAAGGATATCGGTCAGAAGGCTGACTTCTATAGCAGATTTATTAGAAAGTCTCGTTTAGCCGAATATAAACACCTTGTGTACCATAGTCTCCCCAGCCGTAGTCTACGCCCAGGTTGGTTCTTGCTTTTTTACTGATGTTTATTCTCACTCCGAGGCCATAGCCTTTATTGATCTCACCGAATAGTTTGATGTCGTTGTCTGATGCACTAGCCGTGGTGATATTGAAATAAGCGATCATGCCGATCAAGTCAGGATTTTTGTCTGTGCCCCAGACATGCCTTCTAAACTCCGTTTCGGCATATACCATATTTTGTCCTCTAAATCTTCCCTGTGCATATGGACGACCTGATTTGGCAAACTGATCATACCCGATCGCTGGCAAGAGCAAATAAGGCAGATCTCCTGAGGTACTAAAATTGCCCCAAGTCCAAAAGGCCAATATGTTTTTGTGATTGTCTGGCGTCAGGCTAAAATAGTCTCTATACTCCAACCACAGCGTAGTAGAGGATTTTTCACTTCCTATAAACGCTGGATTCATCTTGAAGGAAGCGTAAGCATATCTACCTTTATATGGATTGTTTTGGTTGTCACGAGTATCATAAATCCCATTGAGCGAAAGCCCGACCAAGGTGGTAGACTCATTGTCAAAACCATAGGCTTCGTTGTACGCATAGTAGCTAGTAATGTCTCCATTGGCCACATCTAGGAGCTGGTCGTTTACATCATAGAATCTGTCGAAGTGGATTCCGATACCAGCATAAAAACCTTCATTCACTTTTTTAAGAGCCGTTTGGTAAAACCTGATAAACTTATACTCCATCATTTGGGCACCGTCAATGCCCTCGGATATCCCATCGTTAAACTCAAAGCCATTGCTCACGAGCTTGGCCGACTGAGGCCCCGTACCTAGTCCCCAAGTAGGCTGCGAGGAGTTGAGAAACCTCCAATCTCCCATCAGGATAATGTTGTTGTTTTCGGTATAGGCCGTGCTCTTGATGGTAAACACCGTCTGGTTGAGTGTGGTAAATGCTAACCCGGCAAGTGCTGATGAGATCTTGGTGGTCTTGGGATCTCCCATGTACCAGCTGGCTGCCAGGCCTGCACCGTAGATAAACCCAAGTGCGGGATTGGCACCGATCACTGGCAATGGAGACAAATAGATATCGCCTTTCTCTGGTACTTTGTTCTTTTTTGCCGCTTTGGCCTCCTTTTTCGCCTGTTTCTTGTCTACGGCATCTTGCCCCTGTACCTGCCCTGCTACTAAAAAAAGCAAACAAAGCGCAATCATTTGATATTGGATATTCTTCATGAGTGGGGACTTAGTATGTATGAGTTAAGATTTAGCCAAAAAGACGCATATTCTCCGAGATCACCAATATTCAAGGAATCAATTTTCTTTATATATCCATTCTTCTTTTAGTACCCTCCTCTTACTAGCCTCAGAGATCCTCATAAATAAATTACTGCGTTTTAGCATCTTTTCTATTGCTTAAAGAATGTTTACTGTATGGCTTCTACCATTTTTATGCGCATAACCACTACTTAGTTTTGCATAAACAATTACGTAATTAACAAAAACACACTACGTAATTCGAAAACTAACTGATAACAATATGTACACGAATTCTTCCTTAGAAAAAGCCACAAAGATCAACCTATTCGACTTCCGATCGGTACAAATGCGAACTTTTCACCTCAGCTGGGTTGCTTTCTTCCTTTGCTTCTTTGGTTGGTTTGCACATGCGCCCCTGATGAACTCCACCATTGGCCCAGACATGGATCTAAGCAAAGCACAAAAGATCACCGCCTTTATCGCCTCAGTAGGAGTCACCATTTTTGCTCGACTCATTATAGGTAATCTTTGCGACAAAATAGGCCCTAGAAAAAGCTACACCTATCTCTTGGTATTCGGTGCCATCGTCGTGGCTGGATCTTCATTCGCTTACAACTGGGAGACTTACCTTATTTCCAGAATGGCGATCGGCGTAATCGGTGCCTCATTCGTGATCACACAGTACCACACCACCAAAATGTTTGCCCCCAATGTAGTAGGAATCGCCAATGCCACCACTGCTGGCTGGGGTAACCTGGGCGGTGGAGTCACACAGGCCATGATGCCACTCATCGCTTCGGGTATGCTTGCGCTTGGTTTTGCAGAATCAGAATTATCTAAATGGAGACCAGCCATGTTTGTGCCTGCCCTCATCATGTTGGCCGTAGCCTATCTCTATTGGAAATACACACAAGACACGCCCAAGGGCAATTTCGAAGATGTACCAGAAGAAAAACCCCAAGTAGAAAAAGGTGAATCTGGCCTGTTTATGTCTGCCGTCCTAGACCGAAGAGTCTGGATCTTGTTTGCCATCTATGGTGCTTGTTTTGGACTAGAACTATTTGTCAACGGCCGTGCAGCCACTTACTACCAGACCAAGTTTGAACTAAACGAAACCACCGCAGGACTGATCGCGGCCTTGTTTGGTTTGATGAACCTATTTGCCCGCTCTATGGGTGGATGGCTAGGAGATCGCTTCTCCAAAACTGGTGGACTCAGCGGAAGAGTAAAATGGCTTGTCATGGTATTGTTCGTAGAAGGACTTGCTTTGATCCTCTTTTCAAGAATGGATCTACTCGGCCCAGCCATCATGACCATGATCATCTTTTCACTTTTCGTGCAAATGGCCGAAGGAGCTACTTTCTCTGTCGTACCATTCATCAATAAAAAATCGCTGGGTGCCGTAGCTGGTATCGTAGGCGCTGGTGGCAATGTGGGTGCTGTGATGTACGCCCAGTTCTTACTCAGAAGTGGCTCTACCTTAGAAAACAGTTTTATGTACTTCGGTGTAGCTGTAGTCGCTATCAGTCTCTTAGGATTGGGTATCAAATTCTCTAAAGCAGATGAGGAAGCTGCTGTAGCCGAACAAAAGAAATTAGAAGCGATGGAGCTAGCACTGAAAACAGAAGCAAAAATAGCGGCATAACTAATTGGTTTAATTCTTTTTAAGAGAGCCAGCACTTGTGTTGGCTCTCTTTGTTTTGGTCTTCACCCCTAGATGCCACGCTATAAAACATAAAAAGCACCGACTTTCATCGGTGCCTTTAGCTGTTGCGTGAGTTAAGAAAAATAAGTCCTATACAATACTTGACTTATATATTTTAACCTGCTTTATGCAGTTTTAATATTCCTGATGCTTAGTGACTGACAACGATCCTTGCAGACTCAGTGCCTTTTTCACTAGTGAATTTCAAGAGGTAGACGCCGTTATCAAACGACGAGACATCTATACTCTCAGAAGTAGTCAGTGACTTGCGAAGCACTTCTACTCCTATTAGATTAATAATCGAAACCGTATGATATCCAATAGGATTATCTATTTTCAGAATAGAAGAAACCGGGTTAGGATATACACTCATCAGATTGACTTCGCCTACAATAGCCGTTACTTTGTGTACAGTCACCGTAAAATCAGCAGTGAAATTACCGTCCTCACTTGTCGCAGTAATCGTGGCTACCCCTTCGCCTATGGCAGTCAATACGCCATCTACGACAGTCGCTATAGAGGCATCGCTCGTACTCCAAGTCACCTTTTTATTGGATGCATTAGCTGGCAATACAGTAGCTACCAACGCATGGGTCTTCCCTACTTCTATAGATGCTGCGTCGTCATCAAGGCTTATGCCTGTGACATTGACCAGAGGAGCCTCCGTCACGGTGACTACCCAATCTTGTATTGCGCCACTTGCGGCCGTTACGGTGTAGGTGACAGCACTTGTAAAATCCTGTGCTGTTCCAGAGTTTGGCGACACAGTAGCTCCTTGAGATAGCGTAATCGTAGGTGTGAGTGCCGTCACATCCGTACCATGTAGCACGGCGATAGACACGGTATGATTGTCCGTATCGATGGTGGCCGCTTCGTCTTGCGCTGCAAGTGCAAATGCAGTAATGTCTGTTTCTTCACTTGCTCCTTGGCTTACTATTTTTATATTGGCTGCACTCACTTCGAGTGTGCCATCTGTAGTGAAGACCTGTACCCAAAGCCACCAAAAATCACCTGTAGGCAATTCAGAAGTCAACGTAGCATCTGTCAGGTTTAAAGTCACAGTAGAAGTACCCGAAGATGTACCTACCACTGACTCATCTATTATTTCAAAGTCTTCTCCTGTAACTGCCCAAGAGCCATCTAGGTGACGAAGCATGTACTTGATGCCTTCTGCCGCTATGGTCTGTCCTTCTCCTGCGTTATAGTCTACGACTACTTCCATTGTTCCTCCACTTTGGAAAGTCCCTTGCGTGTATTTGCTCAGATCATCAAAGACCGCTTTGGGGGCAGCTGTTACCGTCACTGTACTCGTTCCTTTCAAGGTATTGTCTTCATCCGATGTGGCTGTGATGGTGACCTCCCCACTGGATACTCCAGTCACTAGACCAGTCTGATCTACTGTAGCGATGTCATCATCGCTAGAAGTCCAAGTCACTGCTTTGTTGGTCGCATTAGAAGGAGACACAACTGCTGTAAGCTGCACTGTAGCGTCTGTTTTGACAGATGCGGGTGCGGGAGTCACTGCTACACCAGTCACATCTACTTCACTAGTCGCTGCTGTGATCGTAGCCATCCATACTTGCGTACTCATGTCTTGGGCTGTAACGGTATAACTTACTGGATTGGTAAAATCTACAGGTGTTCCTGATTCAGGTGATATAGTTGCATAATCTGACACGGTAATGACAGGCGAAAGGGCTGTATTGTCTGTGCCAAAGGTCGTTTCTGCCGTAATGGTGAAATTGGTCTTGTCTATCACAACCTCTCCACTCTGAACCAAGCCTAGAGAAAAACCTAAGATTTCCTTTTCTGAGCTATCAAATTCAGGAACGATCACCGGGCCATTATTTTGAAAAGTAGAAACCTCTTTCAAACCGCCTGTACTGTGTACGCGTACCCACAGCCAATAAAAATCTCCACTTGGTAGTTCGTTTGACAGCACTACATCTGTCAGGTCGATAGAAACCGTAGAAGAACCCGTAGAAGTACCTATGCCAGTCTGATCTAGTGGTGCTGCATAGTCTGTGACTAATCCCCAAGCAGAAGTTAAATGTCGGAGTACTACTTGTACGCCATTACCATTCATGGTCTCCCCTCCTAGGTTGTAGTTTACCGTCACGGCCATTGTACCGTTCGTTCTGAATGAAGCACCTGCATAGTTAGTTATATTATCAAAAGTCACACCTACTGCTGGAGCCGCACCTACAGTGATGGTACTCGTCCCTGTAAAACTGCCATCTACCGAAGTAGCGGTAACAATAGCTGTACCTTCTGCTACACCCGTGACTAACCCTGAGGCGCTCACCGTAGCAATATCTGTATCATCTGAACTCCAAGTAACAGACTTATTTGTTGCATTGGCTGGCGCTACCGTCGCTGTTAGTTGTGTAGTAGTTCCTACAAATGCATTTCCAGTGCTTGGAGTTACTGTGAGTCCAGTAACTGCTGCTGACTCTACAGTCACGTCGAAGGTAGCCTCAAAATCACCATCCTCAGTTGTCACTGTAATGGTAGTGCTACCTACGGCCTCACCCGTGACGACGCCATCTACTACAGTCGCAATCGCTTCATCTCCCGAAGCCCAAGTCACTGCTTTATTAGCCGCATCTACAGGTTGGACTGACGCTGTCAACGTATAGTCATCTCCAATAATGATCGTCTCTGCGTCATCATCCAAAGTCACGCCAGTCACGGCCTTTGGAGCTTCGATAGTAGCTACGAAGGTATCGGTAAAACTGCCATCTGTAGTAGTGACCGTAATGGTGGCAGTACCTATTGCAACTGCCGTAACTACACCGTCTACTACGGTAGCTATCCCTTCATCACTTGTAGACCAAGTCACTTCTTTATTGGAAGCATCTTCTGGAGATACAGTAGCTGTCAACGTATGTGAAGCCCCAACTCCCAAAGTTCCAGCATCACTATCAAGCTCAACACCAGTAACCAGTACAGTGGCAGCTGCCTTAGTCACACTCCATTCCTTCACAAATAGTTGAGAGCCATGATTTCCTCTTAGAATTCCAAAAATGTAATCTCCATCACTTGCTACAGACACCGTTTTACTGAATGCAACAAATGTACTATTGGTGCCCTCATCCTGAATAGCAGCTGTAGGAGCATCATCGCCTACTGCCCACACACCATAATGAAAAGGAAGAACAGTTTTGTTTTGAACCATGAAAGTACCCTCAATCAGATAATTCCCTGCTGCTAGATCAGTGGCCGTATAAGTTAAACTACTGACACCACTCAGTTTTGCTCCCCATGTACCTCCCCATGAAGCTGCTTCCATTGTACCCGAACTAGCAAAGTTTGTTGGCAAACTGGAAACAAAACTTTCAACCTCTGATTGGTTGGCTAAAGACACTTCAAATAGGGTTTGTGCGTAGACACTGGTCATCGAAAACCCCATGATAAGGATTAATAAAATTCTAGTAAACTTTCTCATCATTCAAATCGTTTTGTTTTATTCATAATTTTAAAACCCATGACAGGTAAAAGAGGGGCACTCATCCCCTCTTGCAGTATTAGTTAGTGTTGCACCATGATTTTCATGATCGCAGTGCCGTTTTCTCCATAAAAATTCATCAGGTACACCCCATTCTCTATTTGAGAAATATCTATCGACATCCCTTCTTTTGTGATGGGCTGTACGAGCACTGTAGTACCCAATAAACTGACTATAGAAACTTGGCTGTAGCCCAATACATTTCTTATAAAGATTTTGGAAGACCCTGGATTAGGATATACTTTCACTTGATGCGCTTCTTGTCCAATAGCAGTCACCGTACCAGATTCACTTGCTACGGTGATCTCAAAAGAGGCGGACTTGCTACCATCTGCCGTGGTGACTGTGATGATGGTGGTACCTGCTGCTATACCAGTGACCTTACCTTCCACCACAGTGGCGATTGAAGGATCATCAGAACTCCAGCTTATGCTTTTATTTGTGGCGTTTGCAGGTAGCACTGTGGCTATCAAGGAATGTACCTCCCCGACTTTGATCGTTTCTGCGGTCGCATTTAGCGAAACACTAGTCACCGAAGTGACAGCCTGCTGTACAGTAACCTCTATAGTATCCGTAAAGCCTCCATCCGCTGTAGTCACCGTGATGGTGGTAGTGCCCACTCCAGTAGCCGTGACCACTCCATCCACTACCGTAGCAATGGCTTCATCCTGAGTACTCCAACTCACGTTTTTATTGGTCGCATGGGCAGGTGCAAACGTAGCGGTCAGCGAATAAGTACTACCCAGCTGGATCGTCTGTGCTGCGTCTACTATAGCAATGCCGGTCACATCTACATCGGAAGCCGCTATGATATTGATCGGCGATGCTCCTGAAAACTTGTTGTACATCTGTCCGCCAGAAGGAGTAAATGTGATCCATAGAAAATAGAAATCTGTGCCTATTTCATTTGTGGGCAATAGATCTGCCAGTGAGATAGAGGCTGTAGCCGTGCCGTTTTGCAGACCTGCTACAGAGACATCATTGACCTTTATGTCTTTGGTAATACCTGCCCAACCTGCAGTGACTTGTCTCAACCAGAACGTGACTCCATTGGCGTCGAGCACACCACCAGCACCTACTTGGAAGGTACAGCTCACGTCCAAGGTACTTCCTACTTCATAGGTCGTGTTCACATATTTAGCAGCGTCATCAAAGGCAATCGACGAGAGTATTTCATTGACTATCGATACGGTACTCGTACCTAATATGCCCGTGCCATCATGAGCCGTAGCGGTGATCGTCACTTCGCCCAAAGCCACGCCTGTGACCAACCCACTTGCAGATACTGTAGCCAGTCCGCTATTGCTCGAAGACCAAGTAACGGTTTTGTCATCCGCATCTATTGGTAAAAGAGCAGCTGTCAGTTGTTTGGTGAGGCCTATGGCCAAAGTCACTTCGCTTGGCGTTACCGAAATGCTTTCTACCTCGATAGCGACGATTTCTGACTGCACGGTGACTGTACAAAAATCGGTGAAGCTCCCCTCTTCTGTGGTAGCCGTAACGACCGCCTCGCCAACGGCGACGCCGGTCACTTCACCAGTCACAGGGTCTACAGTGGCAATAGATGTATTGTTCGAACTCCAACTTAGGTTCTTATTGATCGCTCTGACTGGCGAAACCTCGGCTGTCAGTGATCGGGTCTGAGTAACACCTACCAGTAAGGTTTCTGGTGTTACCGTTACGCCTTCTACGCTCGTAGATCCTAGGTTAGTCAATTCGAACTTGTCCATATTCCACTGCCAGTTTGAAGACCCGACAGACTCCACTCGTATGTTGGCCGCTCCCTTTGATAGTTGAATATTTTCAGTCGCATCAATAGCCACGTAGTTTTCCCAGCCAGTACCTGCGGGCACTACGGTATGCTGCTGCAAAACTCCATTCACATAGATATTGACCCCTGCATCTGTACTGGTCGCTGGCGCACCTATGTAATATTTGATGCTGTATTCTCCACTTACTGGGATGTCAACATCGTATTCGCCCCAGTCTCCTGTTTGATTGTTGTTGATCTCAACGGCATTGGCACTCCAGCCGTCGTATGGCCCACCAGTTCTGCCTAGCTCTTCTGCCTCAATGATTAGGGTTTTGGATACACGGACAACCGCTTCCGCGAAAATAGTCTCATCGGCTACAGCAGTTGCCTTAATGACAGTTGTTCCTTCGGTCGCACTGGCTGTGACATGCCCCAGTTGATCCACTGTAGCAATGGACGCATCGCTTGAAGACCAAACAACCTCCGTCTGCGTGGTCCATGCTGGTAATAGGTCATAAGCTATGTCGGCTTCAAACCCTAAGTACAAATTCAAATGATCAGTAGCTAATTCAATAGATTCGATAGGCACTACTACTTCTCCTGCTTGTACTGTGATGGTCACCTCATCGGACAAGCTCGGATTATCATCGCTAGTAGCGGTGATTGTCACTTCGCCCGTAACCACACCTGTTACTTCTCCTGTAACCGCATCAACAGTGGCTTTAGTTTCGTCAGATGTGCTCCAAACGACGGCCTTATTGAAAGTATTTTCAGGTAGAATATTGGCTTCCAGCTGAATACTTTCACCTACTTGCACCGCACTGACTCCTTCGGCAATTGAAATCGATTCTGCTCGGAAGTGATCGACCATTTCCACCTCTTGGCTACAAACATCCAATGTTGTGCTGCCATCCATCAATTTGGCGGTGAGGGTATATCCTGTACCCAAAGCAGGCACGCTGGCCAATTGATACTCCACACTAGTGGAAACGTCTCCAAAATCATCTACTGACGTAGTACCTGAGCCCAATAGTCCTGCATCTTTGGTCAATTCTACGACCACCTCTCTGGCACCAGTGACTCGTACGGGGACATTGACAGAGAAGGATTCGAATGGCTGTAGTGTAGCTGGTAAGTCTCTACAGTACACCGTCTCTGAGCCAGCAATCGACACAAACACTTCAATCTCGTCGGTAAACACTGCGTCGCCTGACTCAGTATCAATCACCGTGGCAGTAACCGTAGCCGTCGCATTCAGCGTTTTGCCTCTTAGCTTTCCCGTGGCAGGATTGACATGAACGATATCTTCATCAGATGATGACCATACGATCTGCTGTACGGATGCATCTAGAGGAGAAACGACAGCTTCCAGAGGTGTTTCGGTGTAGTGTTCAATCGTAATGTTATCGCCATTCGATATGGTAACGCCCGTCACGGGAGTCGCCTCATAGGCGATAGCTGTGATCGTTTGGGTAGCGGCAAACCCTCCATCGATACTGGTAGCAGTAATGGTCGTCGTACCAGACGAAGCGAGTACTGTCAGCACTCCATTGTCATTGACAGTGGCTACTGCAGGATTGCTCGACGCCCAGGTGATTCCTTTTTGAGATGCATTTATGGGAGTGAAAGCAACAGACAATCCTTGCTCCACGCCTTGCATTATTGATATTGGGTCTCCTAGCGAAATACCCGTTACAGCGATTTGATCACCATTCGCCGAACGGCTGGGTTCCTTTGTAAAATCCCATGTTTGTATCTGGAAAGATGAGTATTCAGAGGTATTTCCATTGTTTTGACAAACAATCACATTATCCGTCTGAAGGTATTCTAAAGGCACATCGAGTTCAAATACGCCAAACCAGCCTAAAGCCCCTCTTTTTCTTTCTCGGCCTCTCCAATCAGAAGGATCTGTTTCTGCACGCAATTGATGGCCATTGATAGAGATGACCATTTTTTCTGTATTAGCTGTCTTTAGACCAATACGCAATTGTGCTTCTCCTTTTTCTGGTACTTCTACGCCGTTTACATTGGCTGTAAAGCTGGCACGTCCATTCACTTTCACATGACACAATTGACTCCCATAGGCATTGGTCTCGTCTGTCAAAGGTTCGCCCATGAATTTTTTCTCTACCGATTCCTGATCAATGATGACCTCATTGGCAAACTCATAGTCGAGAATCATAGTCGCGCTCTTTTCTAAAAGAATAGATCCTGGCGCAGCACTCATGGTTTCACGATCCAGCACGGGCTCATCTATACTGGTGTTTAAATAAAGGTGTTTGGTGCTTACACTTACGATCTCATTCTGATAGTCGTCAAATAGATTGAGATTGATCGTAGTCGGGTCCAACTCAAGATTGTTGAGTATCAGATAAACATGTGTGCCGTCTACATAGGCATCCACTTGTATGTCACGATCACTGGCTTTGGTATCGATACGCGTACCTTTCACATCGCTCCATTGCTCAAAGAAGAGGATATTGGCACTCCACTCCCAGTCTTTGTGATCGTATCGGCTTTCCCCAGGTTTTTCGGTGTATTCGCCGACTGGATCCATCAAGGTAGTCTGATACCTTTCTCCCAGTGTACCATCTTCATGAAACCAATCTCCCCATTGTGCTTTAGCAGGGGCAAATGGCATGGTGAGCACCAAGTGAGATGGACGCTCAAGGAACTGCATAAACATCTGATTGAAGGGGCGAATATTCTCCCAATCTCTTCTTTTGTAGGGCAAGTCATGCACCAATGGAGAAACACTCCCAAACTCTGAGAGGACGATGTCTTTTCTCTCTCCGTGTTTGAATGTGTCATACCACTCCATCAAATCCAGCATAGCTTCTATATGACCTCCTGTTCGGATGACACCTTCATCATTGGCCTGAGGCCAATCGTATATATGCACGCCATGAAAATCCATGTTTTCCCCGGTAGCGTCGATATAGGACTGCCACAACCCATCCCACTGAAACCAAGCATCTTTCCGGTTGGGCCAAATATCACTGGCTAGCATGTTGTCATACTGCGGATATATATCTGGTGTAGAATAATCATAATAGAATTGTGCATCTCGACGATACACCAAGTCTCCAGCATGGAAATCATGCTGTCCCCAAGTCATTCCTCCAATCTTAGGAGCCATACTACCCAGAAGTGCTCTGGTCTCCTGAGCCACCAGATTATGAAATTCAAAAAGCTTCTCAGGGCTAGTCAAAAACATATAATGACTGGTCAACATATCCATGTCTGGCTCATTGATACATTCCCAATAGGTAGGTAGTGGTTCTCCCAGGTCACCCAGAGATTTAGCAAAATACTTATCCAGATAATTGGCTACCAAGAAAGCAGAGGCATCTACATCCCAAGTTTGCCAATCGCCACTCATCCATCCATTATTATCCCATGCGAGCGTAGGGTAAATAGGCGCAGGATTTATTCCCATGATCATATCTCCCTTGCCTTCGTATTGGTAATCATTCTTGAAATTGGCGTCTGTCTCGTACCAATTTTTCAAATTGGCACCCTGCACAGCCATGTCTTCCACATCAGGCCAGTGCGGTTTTGCAGGATCTTCTTTCATCAATCGGCTCTTCCAAGTCGCGGAGCCATTGTCACGACCGAAATAAACATCCAGATCATTGATTAAATAATCCAGCATGTCTTCATGTCCGTTCCACTCCTGATCTGTCCACGAGGAATGAATGGTCATGTGCCGCTCCCGACCAAAATCGGAGATTCCATCTACAGAGTGTTTGATATTCAAATTGACGTCTACGTCAACTTGAGCTGCAACGCTAAATGCGAAACTCATACATAGGCATAAGCCTATCATTTTTGTAAAATTTCTAATCATACAGTAGTAATTAATTGATCACAAATACTCGCCTTTATCGGGCAAGTACCTAGGCTTCTCTTGTCATCATTTTGACATAGCTGGCCGGCCTAGTAAATTTCAATAGCCTCAAACGTAATTATTACGATTAATCAAGAGCGGTGCTAAATGGTACCATTATGCTAGCCGTTTGCACCATGCGCTGCATGAAGCCTGATATTCAATAGATTAGAGTCTGTGAAGATGCACCTTCGCGCATGTGAACACTGCAAAAATGGGTATGGTCACCTAAGATAAAAGGATGGCTTTTTGATTGGACATCAATTATCAATATAGTAATCCCCCAACTTTACAGACTGATCCCTAACAAGACCTAACTCTGATGATAAAATGGTGGTGCAGGAGACTGTTATTGTTTTGGGGAGGGAGCTGAATTCAGCTCATTGTTTTTGCTGCTTGATATAGTCGGATGGGCTCACGCCAAACCTGTCTTTGAAGCGCTTACGAAACGCACCCAAATCGGTATAGCCTACTTTCCAGGTCACTTCTGAGACGTTGTACTTTCCTTTCGTCAGAAGTTCTGCGGCATGCTTGAGTCGGATGTCTCGGAGAAAGTTGATGGTCGTTTCACCAGTGAGGGCCTTGATCTTACGGTTGAGATGATTTCTCGACAGCCCATAAGCCTCCGCCATCTTGTCTACATTAAAGTCTGCATCTGATAGATTTTCTTCTATCAGGGTCAGTATTTTTTCAATAAAACTCACATCTGTGGGAGAGTTGGACAACAGCATAGGGTTGATTTCAATCTCCTTGACATAAGTGCCTCTGAGCCTTTCTCGATTGTGTATGATCGCCAAAGCATTCGAATACAAAACGTCGGCATTAAAAGGTTTTGAAACATACGCATCGGCACCAGCTGCAAACCCTTCTATCTGGTTTTCGATGGTGCTTTTAGCGGTAAGGAGCATGATCGGGATATGGCTTATTTTCTCGTCGTCCTTGATCATGGATAGCAATTGAATGCCATCTACATTGGGCATCATGATGTCGCTAATCACGAGATCAGGATTGTGTTTCAAACATTGGTCATAACCTATTTTTCCATCTTCAGCTTCTAATACCTCATGTTTTTCATTGAAAATAGAAACGATGATTTCTCTCAATTCTTGATTGTCTTCTACAATCAATAGGGTGTACCTATGCTCTTCGCCCCTATCAAGTACAGGCTTGATTTCGCTTTCTATCACTGGCATACTCGCTACATCTTCCTGCCTCTCCATGGCGACAAAATTCGACGCTTTGCCATCGCCTGTCATGGGCAGATGGATGTTAAACCTAGTCCCTACACCTTCCTGGCTTTGCACTTCTATATCTCCCTTGTGGAGTTCTACAAGGCCTTTGATCAACGAAAGGCCAATGCCCGTGCCACTATTCATGATTTTGTCTTGCTGGACTCTATGAAAATATCGCTGAAACAAGTAGGGCTTGTCGCTATCCTTGATACCTATGCCAGTATCGCTCACCTGAATTAAAATCCTTTCTTTTTCCTGATTGACTTCTAGCGACACTTTGCCATCCTTTGGTGTGAATTTGATGGCATTGGAGAGGAGGTTGTACACGATTTTTTCCACACAATCTGGATCAAATGAAAGGTAGATCGCTTCTCTATTGTGCTGAAAGTCTAAATCTATTTGCTTTTGTTCGGCCAGTGGCTCGAATGTTTGTAAGATGTCTTTGATAAACGCTACAATATCGAGTGACTGTAAGCTCAGCTGCATTTTGTCTTGCTCCAGTTTTCTGAAATCCAGGATTTGATTGACCAATCTCAACATGAGGTCTGAGTTGTGTTTAATGATGTTGAGGTTCTTTTTTTCGCTGCCTTCGGTGAGTTTTCCACCTTTGAGCAATTTTTCTAATGGAATGGAAATCAGCGTGAGGGGCGTACGAAATTCGTGTGAGATATTCGTAAAGAATCGAAGCTTGGACTGCGTGGCCTCCTCTGCGTTTCTCTTCTCTATTTCAGAGATTAGCACTTCTTTTTTGCGATGTGCTATGTTTTTATAAATACGATACAATAGATAAATCATCAAAACAAAAAGCACAGCATAAATCATAAAGGCCAAGGGACTCAAAAGTGGGTGAGGCTTTATTCGGATGGCCAATCGGATGGGTTCATCCGTTTCTACATTGTCACTGTTGGACGCGGTGACTTTGAGGGTGTACGTTCCAGCTGGGACATTGGTGTATTTGGCTATTCTATGATCCACGTTGGCTCTTGTCCACGTTTTATCAAACCCCTCTAAGATATACTGGTATTTTACCTTCTGTGGCGAGTTGAAATGCAGGCCTGCAAACGCAACAGAAAAACTGTTTTGCTCATGGGTCAATACGATGAGGTCTGTGTGCTCGATGCTATTTTTTAGAATTACATTATTCTGATATTTCACCCTTGGCTGCACCACTTCGTTGAGGATGCTGAGTTCAGAGAAATACAACTTCGGCTTGATGGTGTCTTTTCTGATCTGCGCTGGATAGAAAGTATTGAGGCCATTTATCCCTCCAAAAAGCAGCTCTCCATTTTGCCTCCTACTACTGGCCAGCTCTTCAAAATCACTGCCTTGCAATCCGTCAGATTTGTCATAGTTCACGATGTCCTGAGTGACTGGGTTGTACCTAGACAATCCCTGGTTTGAACTCAGCCAAAGATTGCCCTCCTGATCTTCTTCTATTGATTTGATAGAATTATTAGGCAGGCCGTCTTTTACAGTGATGGTATTAAATAGGATCGAATCCTTACCGATCATTTGATCCACTCCTATAAGCCCCCCTCCCATCGAGCCCATCCATACCTTTCCATTGCTCGCTTGAAAGAGCTTGAGGATGTATTCGTTGATCAACGAGCCTTCGGTCTTCCCTTCTCTAAACACATGAAAGGTGGGCACGTCATTATTGAGTTCTTCCTGAGCCACATAATTCAGCCCTTTGTCTGTACCTATCCATAGATTTCCCGCTCGATCATATAAGATACTTCGAATAATCGTAGATGAAATAGAGTGTGGATCATCGCTCTCTGGTTGGAATTGCTGACTTTGGATGATGGCTCCATCTTCATCTGTTTTGAGCCGCCAAATTCCCGCACCATAAGTACCCGCCCATAGCGTAGAATCATTTTGTACTTCAATAGCAAAAACAAACCTAAAACCCTTCATATGGTCTGATTGTGGCAACAACTCCATCGTACTAGGATCTAGCGCGACAAGAAAGGTAGGAAAACTAGTGCCTAACCAAATCAGCCGCTCCCTGATTTTGGAGCGAGGGGTAAACTGCTCTGCAATGGCATAAACGCGATTATACTCCCTTGGGTAATTCTCCATCGAAATCTGCCCAAATCCCTCGGCATAGTTATACTTATCCTCTCCTTTTAAAAAATTTAGTCCTCCTTGCTCTGTGCCCACCCACAGGTCTTGTTTACTATCTTCAAATATGGCTTTGATGTGATCGTCCTTAAGCGAGCGACTTTCATTGGTCTTTTTATAATACTTGAAATATTGATCGTTGGGAGACACAAGATAAACGCCACCTCCTATGGTCCCCACCCACACGCTAGTACCATCCGTACACAAATGACTCACTGGAAAACTCGACAATCCGTCTGCAGTACTAGGTGTGAAATGACTGATTTGCTGATATGAGTCCTCCTGCTTCTTAAAGGCGTACACGCCAGTCCTATTGCCAAGCCACATGATACCATTGTCGTACTGCATGGCATAAGCTGATGTATATGATATGGGCAACAAGGTAATCTCATAGGGTTTGTCTGTCTGAACCTCAGAAACAAACTCACCCGCAGCTACTAGTATAGAGTCGCAATATTGGAATACCGACACATTACCTGACTTTTTGGTATAACTCAGGTGATTTAGGTCTGAGGTAGGGTTATTGATTCTAATCAGGTTCACATTCAACCCAAGCCAGATCTTGCCTTCACGGTCTTTGAAGATGGTCTGCACATTGAGATTGCTGACCAATGGATTAAACTTATGCAAACTAATGTGATCTTGAGATACAATCTCTGACATGGTACTGTCGAGCTTTACTCGAATGAGTTCTTTCCAATTGCCTACCCAAAGGGTAGTACCATCAAGCAAAAAAGCAGAAATATCATTGGTTCGGAGTTTAAACGGGCTGCTATTTTCTATCCTATAACTGGTAAACTCCTCTGTGACTGGATTTAGTTTACATAGTCCTTTACCGAAAGTGGTCACCCAAATATTGCCTAAATGATCCTCTCCTATCTTGCCGATCATGTTGCTACTGATACTATTGGGATCTTGGCTGATCCTATAGTTTTTGCACGTATAACCGTCGAAGCGAAACAAGCCGTCTAAAGTAGCCAGCCAGACAAAGCCCTTGCTGTCTTTAAATACATTTCTAATATCAGATTGGGGGATGCCTTCTACTTTCTGAATCGAGAGATTGGAGTCTGTATTTTGATATGCAAAGGTAGAAGTAGCCAAACCATACACACCCAAAAGCACAAGCGTTGAGAGTCGCACACTTTTAACCACACATCCTACCATTCTAAAATCCCACATTCACCAAAAGTAAGATTTTGAAGTCTCATTTTAAATTTTTGTAACCATTCTGAACTGAGAAAAAACTCAACAACTGATAAAGTTCAAAACAATAAGGCCTGAACTTGAAAACTCAGGCCTTATTGACTTCTTATTATACTCTTGCCTATTTATTCTGGCTGATACACTCTCACCCAATCAAAATAGGT
Organism: Reichenbachiella carrageenanivorans; assembly: GCF_025639805.1. Classification (NCBI taxonomy): domain Bacteria; kingdom Pseudomonadati; phylum Bacteroidota; class Cytophagia; order Cytophagales; family Reichenbachiellaceae; genus Reichenbachiella; species Reichenbachiella carrageenanivorans. Next base: position 4,329,935 of record NZ_CP106735.1, read on the forward strand.
CTTGGTCATGTCACTATTCGTCACAGACTCTTCTTCGAAGAAATCGTCAAAAGCAGTTCCTTCTCTCCAAGGCTGTGCTGCCTGACTGAGTATGATATACATGGGTTTGGTCAATCCATTACCGTTGGTAAAGTTATTAGGATCAATCTCATTGGTAGGTACAGTCCGCACCAAAACGCCGTCTACATAGTAGCTCAACTCTGTAGGACTCATCCAAAGTACACCATAATCATGGTAATCGTCTGACCAGATGGTATTCTTATTGTCAAAATACCACGTAGCATCGGAGGTAGGCTGATAATCTTGAAATGGGTCACGAATAAAAACGTGATGGCTCAAATGCAAACGCTTGGCGTACCAATCGTGGCCTTCGTAGCCGTAGGCTTCTAGGTTGTCGATCTCCTCTGTAGAGTCATCGCTCAGCATCCAAACAGCTGTAGACAATACAGATTTACTGATTTTCGCTCTCGCTTCCATGTACATCGGGTAGCCTACTTTCTCCTTTGAAGAAATACATCCGGTCTGTATCGTACTCCCTACTACCTTGGCCGTAAATATCAACTCTCCATCTACTATCGTAGAACTCTCGGGTGTGTACCTAGTATCTCCTGGGCCTTTCCATCCATTGAAGAATTTATTTTGCCAATCAGTCACAAATGCGTCCGAGGTTAGACTTTCGTCAAACTCGTTAGATACATTTTCTTGTAGCACCCATTTTTTATCGACCCCTGCACTAGGCAAGTACTTAGCTACTTTTTCCTCTACCGTTTCGTCGACTACTTCAGTTTCCTCCTCTTCGGTTTCCACTATTTCATCGTCTTTCTCTTCCGTCTCTTCTTCTTGTTCTTGTTCTTCATCTACTACTACCTCATCCTTTACTTTTAGTTCATCTTCTGTTTTATCACAAGATGAAAAAAACAAGGATACAACTGCTGTCAATACAAAAATCCTTCTCATAGTCTAGTTATTTATAATCGTTAAATTTTACTCTTATGCTTTAATCACCACTAGCAATAACGATACAGCCTGCTCACATCTTTTACTATATTGACAGTATACCATCATCAGCTTACAAGTAGCCATTCAACCTCTGAACAAAAGTAAGAGCCCCCAACACACAACTAATATCCAGAAGGGAATAAAGTGGATATATTTCAGGCAACTATCAAACTAACACACTGAAAATATGATACTTAACGAATTTAAATTCACCAGCGCAAGTGGACTAAAAGTGAATGGAACACGACACCAATAGGCGCCATATTGCAGGAAAACGTTTTCGGTATTCGAACTAAAATTAAAATAATGTTAAAAATCAAACAGGATTAGCATTTGAATTATGTGTGCTATATTTTGCCCAATATGATGCTGCTTTATTACGCTTTGACTTTCTTGTCTTTCACGAGTGCTGTCGATCCAAATACGACTACGGATGTAGATTCGCTGTACACGGCATTGGATGAGGCCATGCTCAACCGCAAGGACTATGATTGGTTAAAAGAAAAAAAAATAAGCAATTATAAATTGCTCATGGCCTCTGATTTATCTCCCGAAAACAGGTATGAGATCAATAATAAAATCATTGCCGAATATCACTCCTATAATTTTGATTCCACCCTGAAATACCTCGAAAACAACCTGAGCATAGGCCAAGAGCTAAACAACCAGCATTTGATATTGGCATCTAGTATTTCGATGGCTAGGAAGTTGATAAACTCTGGTAGGGAAATGGAAGCTTTTAATATCATCGATTCTATTGACCGATTTGATATTCCCAAAGAATTGCTTTACAACTACTATAGACTGCACTACGACGCATACACTCGGCTACATGCCCAAAGCACGGCCAATGTACCCAAGTCACATTATCAAAAACTGTCGCGCCAATACTACGACTCCTTGTTGCTGACTACTCCTGTAGATTCTGGACCGTATTTGGATATCCAAGAACTCCAATACTTCAAAGACGGGGTGTTTGAAAAAAGCCTTGAAATCAACTCCATTCGCATGGGGCAGATTGACCCCAAGTCAGACTACTATCCACAAATCATGTTTTACCGAGCCAAGCTACTGCGACAACTCAACCAACCTGAGTTGTCGGAAAAATATCTCATCATGACTGCCATTCGAGACATCGAGCTGTCCCGAAAAAACAACGCAGCCTTGAGCGAACTGGCCATCATCCTGTATTATAAAAACCAACTAGACCGAGCCAATAGGTACATCAACTTCACTATGGAGGACGCTCGTTTTTACAATTCAAAATTTAGATTTCTGCACTTATCCGAGTCATTGCCGATCATCAACGAGGCTTACCAGCAATTAATCAGAGATCAGAAAAATAATCTCAGGATATTTAGCCTCGTCTCTACCTGTCTGGCCTTGATGCTTCTCATAGCACTGGTGTTTATTTTTATACACATCAAAAAACTGTCGGTCACCAGAAATGAGCTCAAACAAGCTTATGCTACTTTGAAAAACTCTAATCTGGAGCTAAGCAAAACGAACACTTCATTGACGCAGACCAACCATATCAAAGAGCAATACATTGGGCACTTTCTAGAGATCTGTTCGAAGTACATCGAAAAACTAGACAACTACCGGAAAATGGTACATAAAGACCTGGCAAACAAAAGAATCGCGGAGCTTTTCGAATTGACCAAATCGAATCGGCTCATCGAAAATGAACAAAAGGAATTTTACCGAACCTTCGATCAATCCTTTCTTGCCATATATCCCTCTTTTGTAGCCGAAATCAACAACCTCCTCAAACCTACAGAGCAAATAGAGTTGAAAGGAGATGAGCTACTCAATACCGAATTGCGCATTTTGGCTCTAACAAGGCTTGGCATCACCGATAGTGCTAAAATCGCACGATTGCTCAGATACTCCGTAAATACCATCTATAACTATCGTGCTCAGATAAAAAACCGCACCAAAGGTGATCGCGAGCTTTTCGATCAGCAAATACTAGAGATTTAGCCTTTTTATAATTATTCAATCCACTTCATTTCCAACAAACTCTTTCTTCCGCAATAACGAATGCTGTCCAATAAAATATCCTTGTAATACCAACGCCTATGTGTGGTGAGTGTGACTGCACTTCCCGTTATCACTAAAGATCGAATTGCAGAAAAAGTTGAAAATAGCTCATAAGCGCATTCATTATACATTTGGTTAGGTTTTCGTGTTTTCCGTTCTGGGTAGCTCCGTACGTTGGGCAGTTATACTCTTTGACAAGTTTTGGTTTGTGCGGCTGTCATGAGCGACTTGGCTATGTGTATGACTATGAAGGGCTGGCATCACTCAATCAGCTGTCCTACTTTATTTACCACTTTGTACTCCAATGTTTCAAACTCGTTGAAATGAGCTAAGCCACATTTTATTTTCATTTGTTCGTCTCCTGTTAGTTTAGACAAATCCACTTGTGGAGTTCCTGTGTCTTTGGTTTCAGCTACAAAGTAGATTTTCTTGTCATCTTCAAACACCAATGCCCAATCAGGATTGTAATTGCCGATAGGAGTGGGAATCTTAAACCAATTAGGCAGTTTGAAATAGAATTTTATTTGGTCGCTAGTTTCACAGTCTTGAGCAAATTTGCTTTCAACGCCAGAATCTAAAGGAACATACTCTTCATAAATAGTTTTAGAGGCATCCGCTACTTTAAAGGAAAATTCGTTGAGATATACTTCTAGTTCCTGTGCTTCAAACAAAGCCATTTCATATTCAGAACCCGAAACGTCGGACCGTCCAATTTTTTGATACTTGATTCCATCAATCATCAAATCATAAAGCGTTCGCTTAATGGCTTGGGTAGATAAGTCCAAGAACAACTGAGGATTGGTTAAAATATCTCCGATTCTGTCCGACTTACTTAAAATTTCTTGAATAGTGGAACGGGTCAATTCTGTTTTGCTTTGAATGTAACCTAACACATCAGGTATTTTCCAGGAGTAGCCACCATATGATTCTACTTTATCACCTGCATACATGGTATCTACACCTTCATCAGTCATGCTGATTTGCACTTTGGTTGAACGGATAGAAGGAGCCTTGATTTCGGGTAAATCTTTAATAGCTTTTGCTGCCAGAACAATTAATTCGTCCGTTTTATAGTCAACCCGATAGGTTGTTTTCTTTTTGAGGTTCTCCCAAATCTCTAAGAATTTTGGATCGGCTTCAAATCCCTTGCGGTATTTGATTGCCGTTCGTTCTCTTTTACTTTTTATTCTGCCTTTAAATTCCACACCACAATCGTCTTCAATTTCTTTTTGCAGTGCTTTTGCAAAATCATCATACGATTCATTGGCTATAACTGTCAATCGGTTTATGTTTTGGTCATAGGTACGTGTTCCTGTTTGGTCAACTGCCAAACGCAAACCCCTACCAATTTCTTGACGTTTTTTAATATCTGATTTTGTTTCATTCAAGGTGCAAATCTGAAATACATTTGGATTGTCCCAACCTTCACGCAAAGCCGAATGTGAAAAAATGAAACGAAGAGAATTATCTAAATTCAATAGCTTCTCCTTGTCTTTCATGATAAGACTATAGGTATCATCATCAGCTTTCGTTTCACCAGAAGTGTCTTTGAATGCTCCTTTTTTATCCTGTGAAAAATAACCGTTGTGGGTTTCTTCTATTGAAAATTTGTCCAATTCTTTAAAAGCAGGTTTTGAAATGTACTCTTGATAGATTTCTTCAAACCACTCGGCAAATTTTCCTTTGATTGGGTTTCCTGCGGCATCATACGAACGGTAATTAGCTACCTTATCAATAAAGAACAGGGACAAAACTTTAATGCCTAGCTTGTTCAGACGTTTTTCCTTTTTTAAATGTTCTTCAACCGTTTTACGGATTTGAAATTTCATTACTTCATCGGTCAATCCGCCTTGGCTATCGCCTTTGTAAAGCAAGTTTCCATTTGAAATAGAAATACATTGGTTTGCAGCATCAATTTCTTCAATGATATAGCCATCTGCATAGATTTCCCTTTCGTTAGAAAGCTTATACAAATCATCACCAACCTTTACAGTGAGTGTTTTCTTTTTTACACCTCCATTTTCATTGCTATTGATAGAGATCTTGGCAGTTACTTTTGTTTTTGTGGCGGTGATGGATTCCACCGAAACAAATGCATCGTTATAGGCATTTTCTTCAATAATAGAATCGACCTCTATTTGTTTTACCAAACCCAAATCGTAAGCTTTTACAGGGTTTAAATTGTAGGTTAAGTTGTATTGATTTCTATGAGTTGCTGAATAGCGGAGTGTACAAAGTGATTTTAAATTTTCGATGGCTGCAATACGCTTTTCTGTTTCCATATTTTGCGGCTCGTCTACTATTACAATCGGATGGGTGGCCTGAATGAATTCCACCGGCTTTTGTCCATTCAGTTTGTCATTTGCCTTATTGATAATGTTTTCGTCTTTGGCGAAAGAATCAATGTTAATGACCAACACTTCAATGTTGTTAGTGGTTGCAAAACCTCTTAAAGTAGAGACTTTGGTACTGTCGTACACCTGAAAGTTGACTGGTACATTGTCATACAGAGTCTGAAAATGCTCGTGTGTGATTTCCAGGTTTTTAAGTACCCCTTCCCGAATGGCTACTGAGGGAACTACGATTACAAACTTTTTAAATCCGTAGAGTTTATTCAGTTCATAGATGCTTCTGAGATAGACGTATGTTTTTCCTGTTCCCGTTTCCATCTCCACAGAAAAGTGCATACCATCAAGCTCATTTGAAACCGTGATATCGTTATCTTTCTGAATGGATTGAAGATTGGAAAGGATTTGTTCTTCCGATAGTACAAGGTTGTTGCTTACGCCTTGTATTAAAGAGGCTTGCTTTTCTTTTAGGTTAAACTCCACAATAGAATCTTCTAAAGGTTGCCCCTCAAATAAATCCGTAATGGATTTGGTGGCATCTTGCTGGTATTGCAGATTGGATTCAAAGGTTAACTTCACTGTTTTATTTTTTAATTGCTGATTTTTGATTGCTGATTTAGTCGGGATTTTACTGTTTTTGCTGAAGCTACAAATATTGAAACCAACTCATTTGATTCAATTTTCGAATCCTTCAATCCAAAATCCTTGTCACTTTTAGCTCTACAGACTGCTCTGTAATTTGCAGCGACCGAAGTGGGCGAACGCACTATTTGGTCAGTAAAAGTCCAACCCACTCTATTATTGGGTAAGTGTTCGGCGAGCTTTATTATTTCTAAAGCAAATTTCTTGGTTCTATGTTGTAAGTCAGTCTTATTCATATCTCCTAAATCAATATTCCAAAATCAAAAATCATCATTCCTTTAGGTATATATCATCGGATGTTTTTTTGAGTGATTTCAAAAAATCTTGCTTGTCTAAAATCTCCTTTTGGTATCGTGCAATTTTATAGAGTTTATCGAAGCGTTCTTTTTTACTCACTCCTTCACGAATCATATCTGCATTGGCCGATTCTAAATTAGATAAGATGGCTAATTCATTGATACTCGCTATATCTCGAAGATTTTTTCCCTCCAATGTCAATTGGGGATTTGCTTCTCTCCATTGTTTGGCTGTGCAACCAAATAGGGCGACATTTAAAACATCAGCTTCCTCAGCATAAGCCAACCATTCTGTTTCTTTAGTTAGGTTTGATTGGGGCAAAATGTAATCCTTAACAGCATCTGTCTGAATGGTGTAATTGACCTTGCTCAATACGCGTTTCACATTCCACTCTAAGTTGTATTGATTGGTTTCAATTTCCTTGAGTCGCTGAAACTCTTTAATGAGTAACAACTTGAACATAGGACTGATCCAAGCGCCAAATTCAAAAGCAATATCCTTGTGAGCATAAGTGCCGCCATATCTCCCGCTTTTTGAAATAACTCCTATGGCATTGGTCGATTCTACCCATTTTTTTGGTGTTAGGTTAAATGAGTTCAAACCCGCTTCTTTTTTAAACCTGTCGAATTCGACACCTTTAAAATGTGGATTATACAACTGCTCCCAAATACCTAAAAATTCAACGGTATTGCGGTTGCGCATCCAGTTGCGGATATGGTCATTTCCTTCCTCCCCTCGCACCATATCTGTAAGGCAGATATAATCATTTTCATTATGACTGGTAATAGAAATGATTTTTTCTTCTACCTCTATTTTTTTGACTTGTTTACTCATAGAGCTTCATTTTTTAGAACCAATTCCCAATTCCTAAATCATCATTCACAAATCAGATGGTTTTAAACTCAATACCCGCATCCTTCATCTGCAGCACTGTATTGGTTTTGAGTTGGTCATTGCCTTTGAATAGCTTATCTAAAGCAATCACCTTTTTTGGAGATTCACTCATCACTTCTGTCACAATGGATTGATCTACTTTTTCTAAAATCAATGCCAGTTCATTGCCGTTGATTAAATAGTATCCGTCATTGGATTCAATCTTACTATTCAAGTCCTTACCACTTTTTAGCAATAGCTCGTACACCATGTTCTCGGTAGTGGCTGATGCCGAAACAGGATCAATAAACAACTTCATTTGCTCTTCCAATACTTTGGCATCCTTACCTTCTATCTGTTGCCATTGTTTGAAGTTGCTGTCGTCCAATTTTAAAACTTTGAAACCTGTGTCTTGAGATTGTAGATTGGTGATTTTGGATTTTAGATTTTGAATTTCTGCTAGTGTTTCATCCGTTGGGAGCTCAAATTCAAGTTTCTTAATCTGCAATTCCAAATCCACAATCATCATTCTTAAATCCTCGTTGATTTTCTTTCCCGCCCTGCGGATGCGCTCTTTGGAGATGTCGGCTATGGTTTTGTAACCTGCTTTGTAAGCCTCAGTTTTTTCTTCTGTTAGTTCGGGAAGCTGGATACAAATGTATTTTCTGTTGCCACAGTCTTCCTTGTTTAGATCCATTACTGCGTGGGCGGTGGTGCCTGAACCTGCAAAGAAGTCCAGAACAATATCATCTGTATCTGTTGAGAATTCTGATAATTGGCGAATGACAGAACTAGGTTTCGGGTATGGGAAATAATCTACTGTATCAAACAGATTTTCTATTTCTTTGGTACCATGTTGTGTGTAGATTCCATCAATTACAGAGGTGACTTTTAGTTCCTTTTCTTTACCATTCTCATCCCGTAAATATTGTTTGATGTTAACAGTCCAATCTCCATTTTTATCTTGATTAAAATCTAGTTCATTCTTTCCGAGGGCTTTCAATGTTCTTTCCTTTGACCAAAGCCACTGTCTTTTCGGACTAATAGTGACTCCTTTCGGCCCAGGAATATCATAGACAAGATTTTTCCTTTCCCCCATGCTCTTTGCCGCTTCCAAAGGTTGAAGTCTATAGGGGCCTCTTTCGACAAATTTTTCGTCCTTTTTTGTATAATACTTATCAATAAATTCCTGATTGTTACTTACAAAAATGGGGTCAAGATTGTCCTTGCCTTTTGAAAACATAAGAATGTATTCATGCAGATTAACTAAATATTTTTCCTTTGCTCCACCTCCATACCTTTTTTTCCAAATAATGGATTCAACAAAATTCTCCTCTCCAAATATCTCATTCATCAATAAGCGAAGGTTATGCACTTCGTTATCGTCGATCGAAACGAAAATCACTCCGTCTTGTCGCAGTAGATTTTTAGCCAAATACAAACGTGGCATCATCATATTGAGCCAGTTGCTGTGGTATTGTCCGTTTTCTTTACTGTTTTTTTTGAACATGCCGTCTTTGGTCATGTAGCCTTCTTCGTCTTTGTCGCCTACACGCTTCTCATAGTCGGCTTTACTTTCTGAAAATTTATCAGGATAAATAAAAGAATCGTTTCCTGTGTTGTAAGGAGGGTCTATATAAATCATTTTCACTTTACCGAAGTAGCTTTTTTGCAGCACTTTCAGCACTTCTAGGTTTTCACCCTCGATGAAAATGTTTTCTGTTTCGTCAAAGTTTACGCTTTCACCTTTGGCTGGAATTAATGTTTTTGTGGTTGGGGTTTGCAGTACCTTAAAAGCATCGCTTTTTCCAGCCCAGTTCAGCACATAGCGTTCGTTGGCAAAGTTGATGTCCTCACCTAGCGTGGCTTTTAGTTTTTCCCAATCAATTTTCCCCTCACTAAATGCTTCGGGTAAAATTTGCTTTAAGGCATTTAGTTTTTCTTGTTCTGGTGTTAGACTTGCTCCGTCCATATTTTATAATGCTTTTAATCTGTAGGTATTGGTTTTTAGATGGTCAGATTGAAATCCAAAATGCTTTTTTCTTTATTTCTCATCGTTTTTACCTTGGATGTTTCTTTCAATGAGTAATGCTGCGACTTCTACATTTAAGATTTCTGCAATCTTGTATAGGTCTTCCAAACTTGGCTGCCGTCTGTTTTGAGCGTAAGAGTTCACCATGTTGTAACTCTTTCCCATCTGCTCAGCCAACCAAATCTGCTTTATTCCTTTCTGCTCTAAAACCTCTTTAATTCGGTTCATTTTTGAATTATTTATTGACCTGTTATTATCATTTTCAATAGGTCAGGTCGAACTATCGTTTCAGTCAGCCAAAATAGGGATTATATTTCAATGTCTCACCAAATGAGTATTAATATCACTACTTGCCTCGTGTGGCGAGTGGAGAGATTTTAGCTCTTTTGATTTTTTGGAGTTGGATTTGTGTGCGAGCAAAAACCAAATGTGCTAAAATGTGCGGAGGGTTATTCTGCGTCACGGCATGAAACCTAACGAGTGAACACATCACCCACCCCACAGTAGCGAAAGTCATGAAATACAGTTTGAATTGATCTCGGACTTTGTATTTTCACTCATGGGTTTTAGGTTGGTTATGGCAGGTATGCGTCGAAGTAACCTCCACGCCCCACTTTTCACCATATTGCCAATCGGCGAAACTGGATTCTTCCGACTTCCTCCAATCGCCATTCCGACTGAGCTCCCTTATTCCCCAACTCATCCTCATCAAACCCCGACTTACCGATTTCCTATTCTTATTGCTTGCGCCAATGCTGAGTTTTGAGTCATCAAAAAATAAAAACTCAGATGACCAAATCGATTCTTACGCTCACACTCATACTCGCTTCACTACTCACCGAAGCCACGACCATCAAAGGAAAAGTCACCGACCCTAGTGGCGAAGGCCTGCCAGGTGTCAATGTGTTCATCCAAGACACCTACGACGGCGCCACTACAGACCTCTACGGATACTACTCGTTCGATACCTTCGAAAAAGGCACACAGACGATCATAGCCAGTTTTATAGGATACAAAAAACATGAAGAAGCGGTTGACCTATCAAAACCCATCACGCTAAACATTGAATTGAAAGAAGAAGTGAACCGTCTCTCTGGTATCACCATCACAGCGGGCAGTTTTGAAGCCAGTGATGAGAAAAAAGCGGTAGTACTCAAACCGCTCGACATCGCCATGACCGCCGGTGCCCTCGCAGACATACCCGGCGCGCTCAGCAAACTCCCTGGTACGTCCACCAATGGAGAATCTGGCAAACTATTCGTACGTGGTGGTACTGCCGCCGAAACTCAGGCTTTCATAGACGGCATCTTGGTACACAGCTTCTACACCCCCACCCCCAACAACGTACCTTCACGAAGCCGCTTCTCTCCTTTTCTATTCAAAGGCACCTTCTTTAGCACTGGAGGCTATTCTGCCGAATACGGACAAGCCCTCTCCTCGGTCTTGTCGCTCAACTCCAACGATATCGCTGATGAAACCCGAACAGACTTCTCGCTGATGACGGTAGGCGTAGACGCTTCTCACACACAAAAGTGGGACAACGGCTCTATCTACGGTCAGATCAACTACACCAATCTGGACCCATACATGAGCCTAGTCGATCAGGCCTACGATTGGGAAGATGGCTATACGTCGGAAAGTGGCACATTTATGCTCCGACAGAAACTGAGCAAAAACGACATGCTAAAAGTCTATGCCAACTACGACCACAGTGGCTTTGTAGTCAACCAACCCAGTGTGAACCAACCAGAAGACGATCATACAGATCTGAGCAACAACAACTTTTACCTCAACACGAGCTACAAAAGAGCCCTAGGCAAAAACAGCACGGCCTATCTCGGCACCTCCTATGGCCGCTCGTATAGCGATGTCATATACAACGAAACCCATGTCAAAGACACACAAAACAGCACACATGCCAAAGGCTACTTCACCTCAGATATCAATAACCTGTCGGTAAGAGTAGGCGGAGAAGTGATGAGTACCTATCATGAAGAAAAAGCCTCACTTGTCACTGACACACACGAATCAGATTACAACAATCACTTGTCAGCGGGATTTGCAGAGGCCGATTACTACCTGACCAATAGTCTGACGCTACGTGCAGGCTTGCGCTATTCTTACTATTCCATATTCGACGAAGACGCACTCTCTCCCCGACTATCTATGGCGCTCAAGACTGGAGAAAACGCACAGCTCTCTTGGGCTTATGGCCAATTTCACCAATTGCCCACTGGCGACCTACTGCTCCGATCACAACAGATGAGCTTCGAGCGGGCCGATCACTACATGATGAGCTACCAGACCATCCAAAACGGCAGAACTTTTCGCTCTGAGATTTATTACAAAAAATATGATGACCTTGTAAAATTCGCAACCAACGACCCATACAATCCTGCCAAATTCACAAATACAGGTGGCGGATATGCGCGTGGTATAGACCTCTTTTGGCGCGATAGCAAAACACTCAAAAACGTAGACTATTGGATATCCTACTCCTATATCGATACTGAAAGAGATTATAGAGATTACCCTTCTCAAGCAAACCCTACGTTTGCCGCGGGGCACAACTTCTCAGTAGTCTACAAGCACTTCATCCCAGACATTCGCACGCAAATCGGCGCCTCATATTCCTACAACAATGGCCGTCCGTATGAAGATCCTAATAAGGATGGGTTTAATGAAAGTAAAACCAGCGCTTACTCAGACCTGAGCTTCAACTTTGCCTACTTGTTTAGACCTCATATCATCCTGTACTCGTCGGTGAGTAACCTGCTGGGGCGCGACAATGTATTTGGCTATCAATATGCGGACAACCCAGACCTCAATGGCGTCTATGCCTCCCAACCCATCGGGCAACCCGCCAAAAGGTTCTACTTCGTGGGCATATTCATCACCCTCACAAAAGATAAGAACAAGAACAATCTAGAAAATCTTTAATCCAAAAAAAACATCAAACCATACAGATATGAAAAAGTCATTTTTAACCCTCTTGGGAATCATAGTAGCTACTGTTTCGCTATTCGCTAATAACCCAGATCATCAATTGACCATCGTCGTCAACAACATTGAAAGTACCGAAGGTATACTAACGGTCAGCCTTTTCGACTCCGAAGGAAACTGGCTCAAAAGCGGTCAAAGCCAAAGAGTAGCAGTAAAAACTACCCCCTCTGTATCGCTTACCTTCGACGGCCTGCCCAAAGGCACCTATGCCGTATCCGTATATCACGACAAAAATAGCAATGACAAACTCGACACGGGTGCTTTTGGTATTCCCATGGAGGCCTACGGGTTTTCCAACGACGCCCGAGGCCTATTCGGCCCTGCCGACTTCGATGAGTGCACGTTTGAAATCTCAGACAACAAACAAATAGAAATCAACATCAAATAATCGATCATTCAACTTTTAAAATCAAAACCATGAAGTCCATCCAACTCCTTATCATCCTCACGGTATACGCTACCCTGACTCAAGCCCAGAGTAAAAAATACATACAAACCATGGAGGCTAGCATTGCTAGTCTTTACCAAGCTGAGACCCTGACGGACTATGATCCGATGGCCAATAAATTTGACCGCATCGGACAGGCAGAAGGCAACCAGTGGGAACCCTATTATTATGCTGCACTCACGCATACTTTCAAGGCTTTTAAAATAAACGACCTGCAAATAAAAGATGCCGCACTAGATCAGGCGCTCACGGCACTGAGCAAAGCAGGTGACCTGTCAGAAAACAACTCCGAAATCATAGCACTGCGAGGATTTGTCAACATGATCAAGATCGGCGTAGACCCAGCCACAAGAGGCCAAAGTTTGTCTCCTAAGATCATGGCCGATTTCAATCAATCCCTAAAACTAGATCCCAACAATCCCAGAGCAAATCTATTCATGGGTCAGATGTTGTATGGAACGGCTGAGTTTTTTGGTACAGGAGTAGACGATGCTTGTGCGCTAGTAGACCAATCCATTGTGCTATTCGAATCAGAAAAACCAGCCTCCTCCATTGCGCCAAGCTGGGGAAAACAAAGTGCCTATCAGTACAAGAAACAATGCAAAGCGGCATTGGTAAAAACCGAAAGCCAAGAATAGAAAGATGGGATCGTTTGTAAAGAGCAACGATCCCATTATTTTGCACCATCTAAGCGGCCATATGAGTATATCCAACATCTGTAAAAACGACTACAATACGCCTTTCAAATTCTTGAAACACTGGGTCATTGTACCTACCATCGGAGGGTTGGTCATCGCTACCATTGAAAGTCACACACGCATGTTGGAAGGCAGCTTCCAGACCTTTCTTCAAAGCACCTTGATCTCTAGCGTATTTTGGAGCGTACTCGCCAATGGCAACAATCTCATCATAAACTGGCTAGACCTGAGATGGACATGGCTAGAACACCCAATCAAAAGAGTCATATTTGGCATATCAGCGCTATTGGTCTATACTCCGATCGCATCGCTTTCTATCCTTGCCATCTATGTGGAATGGATCCTGGGCTACTCTATAACCGATGTCATCCAGAGCCAAGGTCTCCCTTCATTATTAGCCATGCCACTAGGCATCACTATTTTCATCACTATTGTACAGCATGGCCAAGGGTTTCTATTGGAATGGCGCCAAGCAGCTATCAATGTAGAAAAACTCAAAAACGAAAACCTCAAATCGAAATTCGAATCTCTCAAGAGTCAGGTCAATCCTCATTTTCTATTCAACAGCCTCAACGCCCTCACCTCATTGGTCTATGCAGACCAAAACAAGGCCGTTCATTTCATCCAAAAACTATCCGAAGTGTATCGATACGTCCTAGATCATCAAAACGATGAAGTCGTGCCTCTCCAAATCGAAATGGAGTTTCTACGGTCATTTGTATACCTCAACCAAATCCGATTTGGTGACAACTTTGAGGTGATTTACAAAAACCTAGACACTTTCAGTCCTCAAGAGACCGTGCCACCAGTCGCACTCCAGATGTTGATAGAGAACTGTATCAAACACAATGAAATTTCTAAAGAAAAGCACTTATTGATTACAGTAGAAAGAAAAAACAATCAAATCACGGTGGCCAATAATATCAACCCCATTCATACAGCCAAACAGGACGCCAGCGGACTCGGGCTAAACAATATTGTATCTAGATACCACATGTTGTCCAACCAAAAAGTGGAAGTCAATCCATCAGACACCTCATTTCAAGTCACTATTCCCATACTCGAATTCGAATCATGAACATACTCATCATAGAAGACGAAGGCATAGCCGCAGACCGATTGACCCAATTGCTCCAGAGTACGACCAACTCTCCTACAATCATTGCTCACCTGGATTCTGTAAAAACCGCCATCAAGTGGTTCCAAACCAACCCTGCGCCTGACCTTGCTTTTTGCGACATACAACTGGCCGATGGTTTGTCCTTTGAAATTTTCGAACAAGTAGATGTCTTCTGTCCTATTATTTTTACCACAGCCTACGATCAGTATGCCATACAAGCCTTCAAGGTCAACAGCATAGATTATTTACTCAAGCCCATGATGGAAGAAGACTTGCGTCAAGCCATGACCAAATTCGAAAAATACAAGCAACCTACACAAAGCATAGATACCTCTGCGCTAATGCAAATGCTACAACGAGACCATAGCAACTACAAGGAGCGGTTTGTCATCAAAGTAGGCGAACACTTAAAGTCCGTCATGACTGAGGATACAGAAGTGTTCTACAGCGAGAATAAAGCAACCTACCTCCTCACCAAAACCAACAGTAAATTCATTATTGATTTTACCCTAGATCAAATCCAAGATCTAATAGACCCGAAGGCCTTCTTCAGAATCAACCGCAAATACCTGATTCATATCAACAGTATCAAAGACATCATCTCCTACTCTAGCAGCCGACTAAAACTCGAACTCCTTCATTTCAATACAGACGACCTTATTGTTTCGCGAGAGCGGGTCGCACAGTTTAAAGAATGGCTAGACAGATAGACTTTATAAACCATCTCTAATCAATATTTGGAATTATTTTCAATCCAACATTGTTTAAAAACCGTATCTCCAACAAACGAAATCAATTATGCGTATTTACCTTTTCCTATTATTATTCATATTTGCTCACACAATATCAGCTCAAAAAAAGAACATGGAAATAGCAACTTTTGGCAATGGCTGCTTCTGGTGTACAGAAGCCATTTTTCAAGAATTAAACGGCGTATCAAAAGCCATATCCGGCTACATGGGCGGACAGACCAAAGATCCCACCTACAAAGAAGTATGCAGTGGCAATACAGGCCATGCCGAAGTCCTGCAGATCACCTACGACCCATCAGTCATCACCTTCGATGAGCTACTAGAAGTATTTTGGAAAACACACGACCCTACTACACTCAACCGCCAAGGCAATGATGTAGGCACACAATATCGCTCGGTAGTTTTCTATCACAACGAAGAACAAAATAAACTAGCCACAGCCTACAAAGCCAAACTCGATGCCTCTGGAGCCTGGACCGACCCTATCGTGACCGAGATTACTGCTGCCAGCACCTTCTACCCTGCCGAGGACTATCACCAGGAGTATTTCAACCTGAATGGGGAGCAGCCCTATTGCAACTACGTGATTCGACCCAAAGTGGAAAAATTTAAGAAGGTATTTGAAGACAAACTGAAGAAATAAAAGTCAGAATCAAAGCTTGAAGAAAACTCAAAAAAAGCCCTCGTAGGATCACAGACTCCAGCGAGGGCTTTTCTTTTTTCTAAATCAATGGCATTGATATACCATACTAAATTGAAAAAGAAATCAAATATGTTATGCATGCATAACATATTTTCATATATTTGGAATTGTTATGCATGCATAACAAAATAAAGTGTTTAACTTTAAGAAAATTGACACCTAAAGATATGGATACCACTGCAGAAAAACGATCAATCCGAGGAGGAGAATTCCTCATCAGAGAATCACAAGCCCAAGACATCTTCATCCGAGAAGAATTTACTGAGGAGCAAAAAATGATGGCTGAGGCCACTCAGGATTTCATTGAAAAAGAAATCAACCCTAACATAGAAAAAATTGAAAAACAAGAAGATGGCATCATGCCGTCTTTGATGGAAAAAGCTGGAGAGCTTGGCCTATTGGGCATATCTATCCCCGAAGAGTACGGCGGACTAGGCATGAGCTTCAACACCTCCATGCTCATCGCTGATGAAATCGGAGCTACAGGCTCATTTTCTACGGCCTATGGCGCGCACACGGGCATTGGCACTCTGCCGATCTTATACTATGGCAACGAAGAGCAAAAGAAAAAGTACTTGCCCCTACTCGCTAGCGGCGAATGGAAATCTTGCTACTGTCTCACCGAGCCAGACGCAGGATCCGACGCCAACTCTGGTAAGACCAAAGCAGCCCTGAGCGCTGACGGCAAGCACTACGTGATCAACGGCCAAAAAATGTGGATCTCCAATGGAGGATTTGCAGACCTGCTGATTGTATTTGCTAAAATCGACGACGACAAGAAATTGACTGCCTTCTTGGTAGAAAAAACATACGGTGGCATCACCATGAACGACGAAGAAGTGAAGCTGGGTATCAAAGGCTCATCTACACGTCAAATCTTCTTCAACGACTGCCAAGTACCCGTAGAGAATATGCTCTCCGAACGAGAAAACGGTTTCAAAATCGCTGTAAATATTCTGAACATTGGCAGAATAAAATTAGGCGCAGGTGTGCTCGGCGGATGTAAAACGGTGATCTCTCAGGCCACCAATTATGCCAACGAAAGAAAGCAGTTCAACACACCTATCTCTAGCTTTGGTGCGATCAAACACAAACTAGCTGAAATGGCGATCCAAACTTGGGTCACAGAATCGGCCTGCTACAGAGGTGGACAAAACATCGACGACAAAATCACTGATTTAATCGATAGAGGCACTGATCCAGCTGAAGCCAAACTCAAGAGCTTCGAGCAATTTTCGATCGAATGTGCCATTATCAAAATATTAGGATCTGAAGCATTGGATTATGTAGTAGACCAAGGCGTGCAAATCTACGGTGGCATGGGATTCTCAGAAGAAGCCCCTATGGCCAGAGCGTACAGAGATGCTCGGATCACCAGAATCTATGAAGGCACCAACGAAATCAACAGAATGTTGATGGTAGGTATGATCATGAAGCGCGCCATGAAAGGTGAGCTAAACATCATGGAGCCTGCCATGGCTGTAGCGAAGGAATTGGTTTCGGTCCCTTCTTTCGAAGTGCCTGATCTTTCTAAACCATTTGCCAAAGAAAAAGATGTACTGGTCAAATTGAAAAAAGCAGTGCTGATGGTAGCGGGAAAAGCGGCTCAAACCTTCGGGCCAAAGCTGGAAGAAGAGCAAGAGATCATGATGAATGCAGCGGATATGATGATACAAATCTATGCAGCCGAATCTGCGCTCCTCAGAGCCGAAAAACTGGTAAGCATCCAAGGAGAAGAAGCCAGCAAAATGCAAATCAATGCCGCTAAAGTGTATCTCTACGAGGCCGTAGAATTGATCAATAAAGCAGGCAAAGATGCCATCGCTTCTTTTGCCACTGGAGACGAACAAAAAGTCATGCTGATGGGATTGAAAAGGTTTACTAAAATCAACCCTGTCAACATCAAACAACTCAGAAGAGAAATCGCTGATCACTTGATCAGCAAAAACCAATACGCTCTTTGATTATACAACCCCCAAAAACACAATTGTTTGATTTAGTATCTAGAGGCCGTTTCGTCAGGAACGGCCTTTTTTATTTCAAACTACCCACTATGAGTTTACCATGATAGGCATCTGCCTTTATGAGCTGATCTACAGCAACGAGATTCTTATTAGTGATTTTTCCTGCCGCTATGATTTGAATTTGATTTAAAGCAATAACCTTCATTTGCTGTAATACATTAACTCCTGCTTCGGCAGTTGGCGCTCCTCCAGAAGTGAGCACAGAAGTAATACCTTTTACTTCTAACAATTGTTTCACTCCTGTCACAGGATCTGCTAATTCATCTATTGCCTTATGAAAAGTGACTTTCATGGGTTGTGCGGTTTGCACCAAACGAGTGAGTGCTGCGCAAGCAATTTCTCCCTGCTCCGTCAAGAGCCCCAACACTACCTCTTGCACCCCGAGTGATTTCATAAGCTCGATGGTGGCATGCATCTCTTCCACTTCGGACGATGAATAGACAAAGTTTCCTCCCCTAGGTCGCACCATTACTTTGACAGGAATGGAGATTTGCTTAAGTACCTGCTCGACGAGATCACGCTCAGGCGTAAGTCCATCCAAATCGAGCCTGCCGCACAGCTCCACCTGATCTGCCCCATTGTCTTCTGCCTTCAGAGCTTCCGCTAAATTTTCAACACAAGCTTCTTTGATCATAAATTTCACATTCTATTTAACACAAGTAATAAAAAAACCGTCCACAACACAAATTACTTTACATTACTAATTTGCAAATCAATAACCTAAAAAAGATAGAAGTACAAACCAATAGAATTCATCTAACCCATTAACTTAGTCACTCACAAACTTTATCTTCAATGAAAAAAGCACTCTACTTTTTATCGCTTGGTCTGCTATTAGCCACTACAACTCAGGCTCAAGACAAACCAGTATCGGTATACATCACCCAATTTAACGTGACGCCCGCAGACCTAGAGTCAGGTCTCAAAGATTCGGATGCAACTTTTAGGTTCGATGCCAAAATAAAGACCATCATAGCGCAAGACACTTCAGTGCAATTAGCCGCTTTTGATCCAGAGGCTCCCGTGTCTGAAAAGTGGGTGATCCTAGCCAAAGACGGCGAAGCGCCAACTAAAAAAGAATTCAAGACTTTTTACAAATATCACAATACAAAAAAGGACGGTGTCAATGCCAAGGTTTTGGCAGACAGCTGGGCGATTGAGTCTGAAGACGAAAACAGTCTGGTAGTAAGCTTTCAATACGAAACTTCCTCTCTTCCTAAAAAATATCATTTCCTAGAAGACACGAAAGGTCTTGCCTATATCAATAAATCAGCGAACCGACTGACCCACGTCATTTTCAAAAATGACACTCCGCTACAAGTAAAACAATACAAAACGAACAGCTACGAGCTGTATGTAAAGTACTACTACGACACCCAAGACAAAGTCTACCTCATCGAATGGGAGGACTTGACCATGGAAACTTCCAATGGCAAGATCAAGGAGTTAAGTGAGTTTAATGACTACAGAAAAGAGAAATAACTAGACAGTAAGGATTCGAGAGCCTACGCTTGCGAATATAATATTTCTAGGTAATGAGCTAAAAAAGCGGGGAGACTACCCCTTCTCCCCGCTCCTTCTTAACATAGGTATTTTCTCTCTGGCTGCCGAAGACTCTATCAATACCTTGAGTCGCCTTTGCCTAGTTGCTTCTTGTTTGGCACTTATCACCCACCACACAGATGCCTTTTTTACAGAGGGCGACAGTCCTTCAAAAAAATTCCACGCCTCCTCATTTTTCTTTAATACCTCCTCATACCCTGGACTCAGGCTCACATCTTTTCGCTCAAAAGAAGCCTGATTCGTATTGCTTTTGTCGCGCTGCTCGTAGATAGCTAGTCCAGCAGGGGCAACTAAATTTTCGGCCATGAGTGCTTTCATTTTTTCCAAATTCACCACACTCCAATGGCTTCTAAGTTTTCTCGGTGTAAATCGGATTTTATAAGACGACTCGTCTATAGATTTTCTCAGTCCATCTATCCAGCCATAGCATAGTGCCTGATCTACCGACTCAGGCCATGTCATAGACGGGATTCCCGACTTGACTTTATAAAAGCCGATCCACTGCTCGGTCAATTTTTGATGATTTGAGTCCAGCCATTTACCAAACTCACTGGCTGTTGAAAAAAAGATTACGTCCTCCATGCATTGAATCATTTTATAGTCTATTGAGCCCTAATCAAATATAAATAGCTTCAATGACAAATCTGCCTCACTTCATTGTTACATATCCCATGGTCTCTAATTAGCGACATCAGTTTTATTTGTTTATCAATAATTTAAAACAAAGAGTATGAAGGTACAAACAGCAATCGTCGTGATGGCGATCACCTTAACAGGATGTGGAGGAAACATGCAAAAAAAGCAATCAACTACGGGACCTTTTGCCGCGCAAGTAGACAGCTTAATGTCGCTTATGACATTGGAAGAAAAAGCAGGACAACTCAACCTATATGCTGGCAGCTGGGAGTTTACAGGGCCTGTACCCAAAGATGTAAACAATCAACAAAAATTTGAAAACATAAAAAGTGGAAAGGTAGGCGCCATGCTCAATGTGATCACAGCAGATGGTACCAGAGAAGCACAAAAATTAGCCGTAGAAAATAGCCGCTTAGGTATTCCGCTACTTTTTGGCTACGACGTGATACACGGATACAAAACTATGATGCCCATCCCGCTAGGGCAGGCGGCCAGCTGGGATGCCGGTGTAGCCAAATCTGGAGCTGCAGTAGCAGCCAAAGAGGCTGCTGCCTCTGGCATCAACTGGACTTTTGCACCGATGATGGATATTGCTCGCGATGCCCGATGGGGTCGTATGATGGAGAGCCCAGGAGAAGATCCGTATTTGGCTTCTTATATGTCTAAGGCTTGGATCGAAGGTTTTCAAGGCTCAGACTTGTCTGATATAGCCACTATTGCAGCTTGTGCCAAGCATTTTGCTGCCTATGGATTTGCTGAAGCTGGGAGAGATTACAATACTGTGGATATCAGTATGCAAACCTTGTACAACATGGTACTTCCTCCCTTCAAAGCGGCAAGCGAAGCGGGTGTTGCCAGCTTCATGAATTCGTTCAACGAAATAGGAGGTGTATCAGCCAACGGCAGCGTACTACTGCAAAGAGAGCTACTCAAGGGAGCATGGAACTATCAAAATGGTTTTGTAGTATCTGACTGGGGGTCGATCGGCGAAATGATCACCCACGGCTATGCTGCCGACACACTTGAGGCAGGATACAAAGCCCTGACGGCTGGTAGCGATATGGATATGGAAGCTCATATTTATGAAAACTCCGTCGAAGAACTGGTATCTACTGGTCAAATAGACGAAAACATACTCAACGATGCCGTAAGAAGAATTCTCACCGTGAAGTACCAATTGGGGCTATTCGAAGATCCTTACAGATACTGCGATACCAAAAGAGAGCAAACGGATCTACTGACCAAAGAGCATTTGAACATTGCCCGAGAGGCCGCCAAAAAGTCCATCGTCTTATTGAAAAATGAAAATGATTTATTGCCCCTAGCCAAAAAAGGTCAATCCATTGCCGTAATCGGTTCCTTAGCCAGTAGCAAAGATGTGCCGCTAGGTAGCTGGCGTGCTCAAGCAGTAGAAAATAGTGCCGTATCCGTACTAGAAGGCATCCGAAATGCAGTAGCCGACCCGAATGACGTGCAATACACCAAAGGGTACACACTCACCAAAAGCAGAAGAGCATTCATATACGAATTAGAATTCGTGAATGGTGACAGAAGTGGTTTCAAAGCAGCTATAGATTTGGCTAAAAAAGTAGATGTAGTCGTATTGGCTATGGGAGAAGATTGCTGGCAATCGGGTGAAGGCCGTAGTCAAACCGACATTGGTCTAAAGGGCGATCAAATGGAGTTGATGAATGAATTGCTGAAAGCAAACAAAAACATAGTAGTAACACTTATGAACGGTCGGTCACTAGCCATCCCTGAACTTGACGAACAGGTTCCTGCAATACTCGAAGTCTGGCACTTGGGCTCAGAAGCAGGCAATGCCATTGCTGATGTGCTTTTTGGAGACTACAACCCATCAGGCAAATTACCAGTTTCCTTTCCTAGAAATGTAGGACAATGCCCCATCTACTACAACCACAAAAATGGCGGTCGGCCAGTCACTAATCCGCATGATGCGGGTATGGTCTTTTGGTCGCACTACACTGATTCTCCTAATTCTCCACTATATCCTTTTGGCTACGGGTTGAGTTATACTTCATTTGAATACTCAGACTTATTGCTTTCATCTACTGAAATGGGAAATAATGAACAGATTACAGCAACTATAAAAATAAAAAACACAGGAAAAGTAGCAGGTCAGGAAACGGTACAATTCTACATCAGAGACTATGTAGGCAGTGTGACTCGTCCGGTAAAAGAACTGAAAGGTTTTGAAAAAATTACGCTAAAGCCTAGGGAAGAAAAAGAGGTTAAATTTACTATTTCATACGAGACACTCTCCTATTATCGTGCGGATTTGACTTTTGGTTCTGAACCAGGACGATTTGCAGTCATGATAGGTGGTGATTCCCAAAAAACGTTAACGACTGATTTTAGATTAGTCGATTAATAGATTTTTAGCAAAATTAGTTTTGGGTAAGTGGAGGAGGAGTCGAAAGGCTCCTCCTTTTTTAGTCATATTTTGGCCGCTGAAACCAACGACGCCTAATACTAAAACTCATGGCGACCACATGTGAACTTTCTAATATCAGCCCTTCTGACGTGGTTCCATTGTATTTTCTTTGATAAGAAAGATTCATTGCACTCCCTGTCCTGAGAGGTATACTCAAACCACTGGTGAAAGCGTATGTTTCAGGATTTACTCCATTGATTTTCAAATAAGAGTTTTCATAATACCCTCCAATTCGGTAACTGATCCTTCCCAGTGTCTGATCTCCAAAACGATTTGGGGTGACTTCCAATCCGGCAGAATACCTCCATGTATTCACCAAATCATTAGAATACCCTTCTATTTCGCCATCTTTCCATTGGTTAAACTCTACATCGCCAGCCAACATTACCTTTTTCGTGTTGAGAGAAACTCCAAATCCCATTTTTCTTGGAAGCTTATACCCTGAGGTTGACTCCTTTTCTTCATATAGAACGGCCTCGTCTACGGTAGTACCTTCACTATAGTCCCATGCCGAAATAGTGGATGAAGTATTTCCAGACAGTTGTGTCGGTTTTTTATAAATCAACCCAAAATTGACATAACTATTTTTGGAAACAGGCAGTCGGTAATTCAGACTATACTCTAAATCTAGGTTAGCAATGTAGGTATGATTTTCGAGCATATAGCGCGACAACGACTGACTACCTACCACATCTTCTGTATGATCTATGCTACCAAAAATAAAGGCCAGTTTGAGCCCCACAGAAAAATTCTGAAACAAAGCATAACTATTCGAAAAATAGGCCTCATTTAGCCCTCCACTTCCCTGATAAGCAATATCATAATCTCCCGTCTGAAATGAATTCACCTGATCTTTATAGATATTGTACCCCACATTACTATAACTAGACAAGCCAATAATCGCACTCCCCTTCTGCCCATATTTAAACCAAAAACTAAAATCTGACACCCCCCCATAGCTTCCATTTTCGCTAGTTTCTTGTGTTTGATAATTAGTACTGGCATAATACATCCCAATATCAAATACATGGTTAAAATAACTACCAACCCCGCCATTAGCTGCGGGATTGGTAATATTAATTTGATAAGGGTTAGACAGGCCTATGGCTGTATTGCCCATGGCCTGAGAAGCAACCGAAACAGAACGGCTCAATTCTCCAATTCCGAAAATGGAGTATACCGAACCTGCTCCATTTTGAGCACTCGCTTGATCCACTCCAAACACCAGACTTAAAATCACAACAAAGCGACTAAAGAATTTTGATTCTATTGTATGCATACGGCTCATTTATCAATCCTCATCATCGAGCAGTTGATCCGGTACGAATTCCCAAATATCATCGAACCTATCTGCTCCATTGCTCCCTAATGCTACGAATGCACGCCCATTGATAGTAAAAGAAACTGCCCCTGTTCTCCCTGAGCCCTCAAATGCACTTTTTTCAGTCCAAGTATCTGAAGATGGATTGTACTCCCATGTAGTGTTTGTATTAGCTCCATATGACCCTGTAGAAATATACCCCTTACCATTGATTTGAAAACTAACGGAAGCTTGACGCTGTACTACATATTCTTCGTCTTCGTCATATATATCGCCGAGCTCATACCAATCTTCCTCATCCGAGTCAAATTGCCAAAAATCTATTTCGTACAGTCCATTGTTGGTTCCCGTTCCTAGGTAGACATCCTCTCCTATCACGAATGCCGTTCCCGAACGTCTTTTTTCTCCTTTCAAACTAATGATTTGCTCCCACTGCTTCGTAGAAGTATCGAATTTCCAAAAATCTTTGAGATAATTTCCATCATAGCCTGTACCTATATAACCATTGCCCTGAACGGCAAACCCAATGGCCTGATACCGGGCAGATCCTTCGAAGTCATCAAGCTGACTCCAGCTATCACTGGCGAGGTCATACTCCCAAAAGTCTGAAAGTTCTCCGTCTCCATCATAGCCCGTACCTACATAGCCCTTTCCATCAACGGCAAAGGCCACAGCCCCTGTACGTCCCACTCCTGGAAAATCACTTACTCTCACCCAAAAATTATCATCTGCACTATATGACCAAAAATCAGTGATATAATCATCTCCATCAAAACCCAAACCGACAAACGCTTTGCTTCCTGAGACAAAAGATACTGCCCCTGACCTGCCTACGCCTTCAAAGGACGATCTTCTAATCCAATTTCCTTCTTCGACTACTTCCTCTTCATCATCGGTACAGGCACCCGCCATGAGAGCCATAATTATAAGAGACAAGTAGATTTTTATTGTGTTTTTCATTACTCTTTAATTTTTAGTTCGCTTAATATGATTTTACTATTTCCGTCGCCTTCCTGATCCATCAAAATCAGATGATCCACACTGTTTTGATATATTTCATTGGAAAATTTGATCATGAGTGCATCATTATTTTCGGGGGTGGTTATGTCCAATTGCTCTTCCACAAATGCTTTTATGTCGATCACTATTTTTCTTTGTTCTTTATACTCCAAATCCACTACTAGCTCAGGTATGGTGGTGTATTCCAACAATAATTCGTTGTTTTTATTCACCTTTGATAAGGTCAGGCCATCGACCAGCATATATACCTCCTCTGGAATTTTGTTTTCAAAAACCAACTCCAACTTCACCTCATCCAATAAGGGCGTTTCATCTGTAGACAATAAGGTTTTGAGGTATGGAAGCTCTATGCGAGTAGCTAGACCAGTACCTGATTGAACATAGGCCCTGTGATCCGAATCAGTAGTACTCAAAACTCCATCGTCCAAGTCCGCAAAAAGCGTAGTCGCTTTCTCACCTGTAATCTGATTATACTGTATCTGACCAGATTGTACTGATAGGGTCAATGTACGCTCTATTGAAGGTGACTCTGATTTATCCAAATAGTTGATATTCAACCTAGGGGTTGGTTGAAAACCTACAATAGCTCCTGCTGATTTTGACGAAATTCTAACCCCTCGAAAGAGGTCCAGAAAGTCATTGGTAGCCACCTCTTCTGCTTGCAAAAAATCAAATAGACCCGAGACAAAAGTGGAGTGAAGCGGGATATGGATAGAGTCGTACGAATACGGTCTAGGGCTAAATTCATACGTCCCCAATGTATCAGATTTTATTTCAAATGTTTCTGAATTATAAATGACATTATCATCATCAAGTTCTAATTCCTCAATGACTTCGAATACCTCCAAGGATAATGAAGAAAGGGTGTCTCCATAATAATAGCCATCGTAAATCAAAGTCAGATAGGCATTCACAAACTCAATGTGATCTCCCGAGATACTGTACCCTTCACTGGGGCTTAGTTGAAAATATGAATGAGAAGAAACAGAACCTAAATCCGAATGATCAACTTGACCAATCAGCAGACGTGCACCCAAGCTGGTAGGCAAACTATCATACGCAACGGTGTACATTTTCATCGAGAGGGTATCCCAAGAGGTGATTTCAAACGATGTCTGACCAAAAAAATCCGAACCTATTTCAGGTTCTTCTTGCATACAGGCGATCATGCAAACCCCTACCGATAGTATTAACCAATTTTTCATATACACTTCTTTTTTCAATCACACATCCAAAAGACTGATCAACCTCCAAATGGTTTAGTCATTTTTTCTGCACACAAAAAGGAATGAAAAAAGAAGTGAGAAAGTTGTACTCAGCAAAGTATCTCACATGGAACAAGGAGATTTAAATATAAATATTTAATATAATAGATAACCTTAATATTATCTAATTAATAAATTTATACAAGTCCTTTTCAAGGACAACAAGTAAACGTCACAGCCCTACTGAGGCGACATAAGAGACAATACCCCTAAACACAAAATAAAAAACAAGAATTATTCAGCAAACACAGGCACCCATAATAAATGCTCCTATCGGTATTTTACCTAGCTTGAATTTTTAAAAAAAGAGTGAATTTTGATGGCTACTTTTAATGCATACGGTCAGGGCGCACCTCTAAGGTCTTCAATATCTCTGCCTCTGCAGCCAGAAATTCCGACCATCTTTTCATGACCTGAGCCTCTGGCTTAAATCTCTTAGCCATATCCAAAAAGCCATTGTAATGGCCTGCCTCAGACACCATAAGTTCAAAATAGAACTTACTGAGTTCTTCGTCTTGTATGTTTTGATGCAGGATCTTGAATCGCTCACAACTACGGGCTTCGATAAGGGCATTAAGCAATAGCTTTTCGACCAATTGATCTTCTCTACTACCTCCTCCCTTCACAATCTTCGAAATAGCTAGTACATATTCGTCTTTACGCATTTTAGACAGCTTGATGCCACGCTTATTCATCATCTCTAGTACGCGTTCAAAGTGGCTCCACTCCTCTGCCACCAGATCAGTCAGCATCTCTACCAACTCTTCGTATTCGGGATACTGAACGATAAGCGAAATACCAGACGAAGCTGCTTTTTGCTCACAATAGGCATGATCTATCAATATTTCATCGATCGATTTTTCTGCAATGTTTACCCAACGGGGATCTGTGGGTAGATTCAATCCTAAAGTCGTCTTATTTTGCTCCATGGCCATCAATCGTAAAAATGCCACCTTAACCCCAAGTCTATCATACGACGGGTAGCGGGATAAAATGGTGTTTCAAAGTAACCCTCTTCTTTCTTTTGATTCAAATATTTCACTTTCACCCAAAGCGAAAGTTTCTGTGCCTTCATGACGAAAAACAGATCTGCTGTCCAAAAAGAAGGAACTTCAAAATCGTTTTGAATATAAAATTGCTGTGTAATGGGATCGTAAGCATTGGCATAATAGGCCGATTGCCACCTGACATCAAAACCGACCTGCATTTCCATATAATTATTGAATACAATGTTTTCGTAATACCACTTACCAAAAAAATTCCAATCAGGCGTTCGGATGGCATCTGCGCCATCGCCAGACACATTATTGAAGATAACTTTATTTTCAAGTTTGAAATGCTTGCCCAAGCTCAAATCCGCTTTTACAGAGTAGTTATTGACGAGCGCCACAGCTGAGTTTTGAGTCGGGAGTTTGTCCTCTCCAAAATACACATAGTTGTCTACCGTCGAAATCTTCACTGCAGGCTCTAGCCTAATCACAGGAAAAGTGTAAAAGAGCGATCCAGAAATAGTATTGGACAATACATCTGCGAAACTATTGGTCCATTCATAATGATTACCAAAATAGCGTTCTGACATAAATGACGGAAGACTTTTAGATGACGTGTAAGCAGCCTTCAAAAAATTGTTTTCATACTTGCCTGAGAAGTAATACTGCCCTCCATCCATCACTTCTGCTTGCCCACTAAGTGCATTGGTCTCGGTGACATACAAGGTGATATCTCCTCCGATGTAGTTTTCAGCTATGTGTCCAAAGGAATCCAGATAACTGTAGTTAAAATCTATATCTCGACGCTTCACATAGCCCGAGTAAAATATTCGCTTACCTGCACGTCCTTTGATCCCTGCTCTCACCTTCCATTCGTTGAATAGTGAAGCATCCAACGTAGAATCCGTACGAATCAACATTTGATCATAATAATTGGGAGTGGCTGACAGCGGATAGTCTTCGTATCTGTTTTCTACATTGTTTCGCTCTGCCACCATAAATGCCTCGAAAAATTCTGCCACTGAATACTCTTGGTATAAATGAAACCTTGTCCTGGTATCATAGCTTACTGCATTACGCAAGTTTACATTCGAGTTTTGATATTGAAAATAATCTCGCTCTTCTGGATCATCTGGCAGCAAAATACCTCCCGTCTCAGTCGCCTTATGTTCAAATTTATAAGCATGAAACATCAAATGATATTTTGAATTCTTAGAACTATGGAAAGTATAGGCATCTACGCCTGTACCTGAAATCTGTGTTTCGCGCAACGTAGCCGACCCAATCAGTTTGTTTGATGATATCTTATGTACATCAAAACCCACATTCCATTGGGCATTAATGTTTCTGGAAAAGTTGAAGTCTACCGTATTTCGACCTTTGCCTCCAAAGCCAACATTCAACTCCATAAAGGGAGATTTGCTGTCGTAATATTTGAAATCTGCTGCTTGCTTCACATAAGGTGTGTAGGCTTCAAAACCTGTGGTACGGCCGATGACCTCTGATCCGGTATAATAGATGGGGCGAAGCGCCGTGCCATTATTGCCTAAATCCTGGTAGACTACTTCTGATTGGTCTTTAAACTCAAAATGCTCTAGGTTATAAATACTCGTGTCTATATGATGATACAAAGTATCGCTATGCAGCAGATCACCTTCATACATATACCTAGAAGTGGTTGGGCCATACACCAGTTTAGTAGAGTCATCCAAAATCTGACCCCAGCCTGGGACTGAAAAAAGCATTAAAACAAGTACGAGTAATCTATTCACTATCCGGATTTGCGTTTGGCAAGATGTTCAAAATCAAGCGCTCAAAGTTATGACGATCTGCTATAAATTCTATTTTATCTTTCGAATTAAATGAATTTGATGTTGGGTTTAAGTCATTAATAAAGAATATAGGTGTGTCGGTTTTCAAATAAGGGCGCATTTCTGTCTCCATCGTATGACAATCAGTAAGTGGCGGTGTACCAAGAACCAACACCACATCTGCCCTGCTAGCTGCAGATTTTGGTTCGTTCAGATGACCAATAGGCGAAAGAACATCCTCGTAGAATGGGCGATGATGACTCGTCACCAACACGCGCAACTGCGGTCTGATTTCATTCAAAGCAAACTCATCGTCCATCACTACAGCGACAGTCTCTGGCTCGTACTGATACCATTCGGACAATCCTAATACTTTATGACTGGTACAACATGCTTTTACTTCACTCTCTTGGGTGAATAGTGGTGTGACGTACATCGTCTTTGCATCGGCTACCTTAGTCCATTCATTGCTGGTCAATTTATATCTGTGTATATGCAAAACACCTCCCAGCAGACTACAAATATAGCTCGACACCTCAAGTGTATCATCCTTGGCAAGCGTACCTACATAGATAATGGGCATCTCAAACTCCACCGACTTCCAGACACCCATCTCAAACAAACGCCCACGCAAAGCAGCTCGCAGTCCATTGATCGCAGCCCAAGGTGCCCACACATATTTCCATTTCGAAATCATGGGGTAAAATTAAATAGCCACTTCACTAAACAGGTCTATGAGAGCACATTAATTTAGCAACAGCGAAAACGAGACATTTCTTATCTTTAGGCATATGAAAATAAATGAAATCATTGGGGCACTCAACCATTGGGCTCCACCATCCTATCAAGAATCTTACGACAATGCACGGCTGATCACTGGCAGTCCAGATCAGGACTTGACTAGCATACTCATCAGTCTAGACTGCACAGAAGAAGTAGTGCAGGAAGCCATCGACAAAAAAGCCAATTTGATCATTGCTCACCACCCAATTGTATTCAAAGGGCTCAAATCCTTTACAGGCAAAAATTACGTGGAACGCACGGTAATCAAAGCCATCAAAAACGACATCGCTATTTTTAGTATTCATACCAATCTGGACAGTGTGCATACAGGTGTCAATCACATGATCTGTGAGCGAATAGGCCTATCCAACTGTAAAACACTAGCTCCAAAAAGCGGATTACTTACCCAGCTGGTTACTTTTGTCCCTTCGACTCAAAGCTCTACTGTACTAGACGCACTATACAAAGCAGGCTTAGGCCAAATAGGCAATTACGACGAATGTAGTTTTCAATCCCAAGGCATGGGCTCTTTCAGACCCAACTCCCAAGCCAACCCTGCAATAGGGAAAGCAGACACAAGAGAAACAGTAGAAGAAACCCGTATTGAAGGCATCTTTCCATCCCATCTCAAAAACAAAATAATAAGTGCACTAAAAAAATCACACCCCTATGAGGAAATAGCGTACTATCTCACTGCCCTTGACAATGAAAACCAAGAGGTAGGTGCAGGCATGGTAGGCGAGCTCTACTCCCCTATGGCTACAGGCGACTTCTTTCAATTGCTCAAGGATAAATTTAACCTACAGGTGATTCGCCATACAGCCTTTCATAAAAATGAAGTGAAAAAAATCGCCGTTTGCGGAGGATCTGGCAGCTTCTTGCTTGGCCATGCACTCCGAATGGGAGCAGATGTATTTGTAACTGCAGATTTTAAGTACCACGAATTTTTCGATGCAGAGCAAAAAACCATCATTGCTGATATCGGGCATTATGAAAGCGAGGTATTTACAAAAGAATTGATTTGCAATTTTTTAAAAGAAAAATTCGCTAATATTGCACTCAATTTATCCGAGGTGGATACAAATCCTATAAAATACTTTTAAAATACATGGAAAGTACGGTAGCGCAAAAGCTCGAAGCTCTAACAAAATTACAGTCAATAGATTCACAGTTAGACGAATTAATAAAAGTCAGAGGGGCTTTACCTGAGGAAGTGATGGATCTCGAAGATGAGATAGCCGGATATGAAACTAGGGTAAACAATCATAATAGCCAAATCGAAGAATTAGAATTGGCCATTTCTAACAACAAAACTGCCATCAAGGATTCAGAAAAACTGATCCAAAAGTACGAGGAGCAGCAGATGAATGTTAGAAATAACAGAGAGTATGATGCGATCACCAAAGAGGTAGAGTTGCAACAGCTTGAAATTCAGATTCTAGAAAAAAGAATCAAAGAGGCTTATGCCAATATTGAGGCGAAAAACGAAGCCATTCAGGACACTAAAAATGCCCTCGAAGAAAGACAAAAAGACCTTGACAGCAAGAAAGGTGAACTAGATAATATCACTACAGAAAGCCAAGAGGAAGAAGACAAGCTACTCAAAGGAAGAGAAAAAGCGGCTAAGAGCATTGAAGAACGTTTGCTTTTGTCTTATAACAAAATCAGAGGAAACGTAAGAAACGGACTAGCAGTAGTGCCCGTAAAAAGAGATGCTTGTGGCGGATGTTTTAATATCGTGCCTCCTCAGAAGCAAGCTGAGATCAGAGAGAAGAAAAAACTGATCGTATGCGAGCACTGCGGTAGGGTATTGGCAGACGTAGAAGAAGTGATAGAAGAAGAGAAGAAGCCTACTAGAACAAGAAGAAAAGCAGCGGCAAAGAAATAGATGAATTTGAAGGCACTTCAAAAACATATAAATAATTTAAAGGTGGGCATGGCTCACCTTTTTTTGTTTTTCACCTGCCTAGTTTGTCTACCTAGCCAAGCACAAAGCATCCAAAATCACCCTGAGATACTCGATGCCTACCACGACATACTGAAACTCAAACTCGAAAGCGGCAGAGCTACACTCAACCAAGTCATTCCAAACCAAGCACAACTAGGCCATTATCACTATGTGAAAAGTCTGGCCGACGTGATAGAAATACTCATCACCGAAGACCCTTCCCTCTACAAGAAATATGAAGACAGTGAAGAAGACCACCTAAACGGTCTGGAAGAAATGGATGAAAATGATCCGTATTACAGATACTATAATGCCGAAATCAGAATCCAATGGGCGATAGTCAAAATCATGTTTGAAGAAGACATGAAGGCTGGCCTATCCCTCAAAGCAGCCTACAGTTATGTAGAAAAGAATATTGAAAAATTCCCAGACTTTACGACCAATTACAAATCATATGGTTCCTTGCACGTTTTGTTTGCTGTCGTACCTGAAAGTTACCATTGGATACTCAAACTATTCGGCATCAAAGCCAACGCAGTCCTTGGCTGGAGTGAGCTAAACAAGATCCAACCAGATAATCCATACTGGCTCGAGACTGGACTTATCAAATCACTAATCGCAATAAACATCCTCAACAAAGAAGAACAAACCATGACGCTGCTCAACGAACTCCGGGCAGCTCATACGGACAATCTGATTGTAAACTATCTGTACAATACAGCCTTGATCAAATACGCCAAAAGCGAACAAGCCCTTCCCAATTTGCGCAAGCTCCTGTTTGCCAGCTCCGACTATCTACACATAGACAATGTGTACTACAAACTAGGCGACATCTACATGCAAAAGCAACAATACCCTCTGGCTAGATACCACCTATCCAAGTTTATAAATCAATACAAAGGCAAAAACTACGTAAAAGACACTTGGTTCAAAATATTCTTGAGTTATTGGCTAGAAGGCAACGAAAAAATGGCTGAAATACACTGGAACAAAGCCAAGAATACTGGCAGAACCTTTGCTGCTGCGGATAAAAATGCCAGCAGCATGCTCAACGAAGGTTCCTTTCCTAACCCTCTTCTTATGAAAGCCAGACTGGCCACCGACGGAGGCTATTTCGATCTCGCTACCCAGGCGCTAAAAAAAATACAACAAGGCTCTCTGATAGATAAGAAAGAAGAATCAGAATACTTTTATCGCTATGGCAGACTCGATGACAAAATGAATAAAGAAGAAGAAGCTATATTCAACTACCTCAACGCCATCAAAAAATCAGGAAAAGAGAATTGGTACTATGCCCCATCGGCATGCCTCTATACTGGTTATATCTATGAGGCTAGACGAGACTATGAAAAGGCTCAATTTTACTACGAAAAAGCCATGTCTTACAAAAAACACCCATACAAGGTAGGAATAGATCACAAGGCCTATGCCGCTTTGGCTCTGCTTCAAGAAAAGCAAAAGTAGTTTAGCAGCAAGCGTCCGAACAAGCAGCTCGCTGCCCAAAAAATCGTGAAAAAGCTTCCGATATCGACTCCCATTTTTCAGAATCAATACAGTAGCAAGTACTCGTACCCTCTATACTTCCCTTGATGATGCCAAGGTTTTTTAGCTCTTTGAGATGCTGAGACACCGTAGCCTGCGCCAGTCCTAACTCACCCACTATATCCCCACAGATACAGTTATTAGCCTTGAGCAAATATTCCAAAATAGCAATTCTGGCTGGATGCCCAAGTGCCTTTGACATGATCGCCAGTTCATTCTGATGTGTAGTGAATTTTTCAGTCTTTGATAGTCCCATAATCGCAATATTACGACAAAACTAAGTAATTGTTTTAATTTCTAAATCTTGAGCAGATTGGATTGTTCGCAGCAACACAATCGCCGACTTATTCAGTCGCCCATAGATATGTGGAAACAACGCTTGCCGTGAAGGCACTTCGGTGATTTTCACCTCTACTTCCACCTGAGCCAGATCTATACCCAACAATATCAGCTCGTCCGTAGGGCTAAAATACTGGTGATAACTAGTGAGTAGTTCCGATAGATAAAACGTATGTATAAAACCCTCACTATCGAGCGATGGGTGCACATAGAGCGTGCTCAGTTCCTGCGCCTCCCAGTCAGCTTTGTGAACCAAGTGAAAACAGATAGAAGCTGGCGAAGGTGGAATCTGATGTATTCTTTCTTTCGTAAATTTCAAAAAGGTATTCAGCACAAAGTGATTGGCTTTGATCAAAAACATATGCTGGTGTTTGCCCTCGTTAATCTCCAATCCATCCTTTCCTAAAAAACCATAATACATCCATCCAAAAAACAGAAAAACCAAAAGCAAATTCGTTTGATAATGGTACCACCCTAGTGACAGGGCCAACCAAGAAAAACAAGTACCTATGCCACCCACCAAAAGCGGGATAATTAATTTCTTACGATTGATCATCATGCCTTTGATCGTGAACAAGGGAAAATCCATACGCTTGCCCTTGAACACCACCACCAACAAACCGTCGTAAAGCACCAGCATATACTGTGCGTCGCCACTCTTACCCAAATAGCACTTCAGTAGTATGGGCTGCATCAACTGGCTTTCAGAAAGGATATCATGCGTGACAGCAATTGCACCGAGTGATCGGGCAACTGGGTATCTATCCAGGGGTGCTTGCCCCCAAAAGTATGTCCTGCACCAGCGATACGAAAAGTTTCGGCAGCAGGATAAAAACTCTTCAACATCAGCAGCGACTCCACAGGTACGGTCTCATCTTCATCACCATGTATAGCTAAAAATGGGATGGCCAGTTTGGTCAACTGACTCCCGATCCTGAACCGATCAGCATGGGCTTCAAAATCATCCACCATCTGATAATACATCGGCATATCCTGCTTGGTTCTGGCATTCTTAATGTATTGTACTCCTTTAGCTTTCCAATCAGCCAAAAAATCTGGCGTCCAAAATCGCTCTAGGTCTGGCACTGCGGCCCATGTCACAAGCTTTTTTACACGTGTGTCTTCACAAGCTTTGAGTATAGCCACAGAGCCCCCTCTACTATGCCCTACTAGACAAAGTGACGAAGTATCGATCTCCTCTGCCGAAACACCCAACCCCTCACTGGTAATCTTATCTATCACCAACTCCACATCGTCAAGCTCTATGCTAAAGTTATTGTTGGCAAAAGCCTCCAAATCCACAAAATCCAATGGCTGCTCTGGTGTCACCCCATTGTGAGACATATTCATTTTCACAAAGACATATCCTGCAGCAGCTACTTCACTCGCCATGAGATTGAAATGCATCGCATCTTTGAATCCCTTAAAACCATGTACAAACAAAACCACAGGCTTGGGCGTCCCATCAGGCTCATACCTGAGATCAACAGCAAAGGATCTGTTGTGATGTTTTGACGTCAGTATTATTTCTTTTTTAATCATATCATTTACTTGGCGTTGAACCAAATATCAACATCCTACCGACAATATTGAAATAATTGACAAGAACCTTCTATTTATTTTCAGTCTAATCACTCATTGTATTAATTTGCGCCGAAATAATGGCGCTTAAAATAAAAGACATCCAATCCCCTGTAGCCAATGAAATGGCTGAATTCGAAGTAAAATTCAGACAGTCCATGAAGAGCAATGTAATGCTTCTGGACAAAATCATGGCATATATAGTAAAACGCAAAGGCAAGCAAATGCGACCCTTGTTTGTCTTTTTGAGTGCCGCTACTACCGGCCAGGTCTCTGAGGCCTCCTACCGAGGCGCCTCACTCATCGAGCTGCTGCATACTGCTACTCTGGTACACGACGACGTCGTGGATGATTCTACTTATCGCCGAGGATTTTTCTCTGTAAATGCCCTATGGAAAAACAAAATTGCTGTTTTGGTCGGTGATTTCCTTTTGTCGCGAGGCATGTTGCTATCCATAGAAAATGAAGACTTTGACTTGCTCAAGCTAGTCTCCGTGGCCATTAGAGAAATGAGCGAGGGCGAATTGCTCCAAATGGAAAAAGCCAAAAAACTGGACATTACCGAGGAAGTGTACTATGAAGTGATCCGACAAAAAACGGCCAGCCTGATCAAAGCCTGCTGTGCAGTAGGTGCTGCCTCTACTGGTGCCGATCCCGTGACCGTACAGACCATGGGAGAATTTGGTGAAAAGGTGGGCATGGCGTTTCAGATCAAAGACGATCTATTCGACTATGGCACGCAAGAAATCGGCAAACCGCTAGGCATAGACATCAGAGAGAAAAAAATGACCCTACCACTGATCCACGCGCTCAATCAGGCGACTAGTTCAGAAAAAAACAGCATCAAACGTATCATAAAAAGACACAGCGAAAACACCAAGAAGGTAAATGAGGTCATCGACTTTGTGAAAGAAAAACAAGGCTTAGCCTACGCTACGGATGTCATGAACACCTACCATTCCGATGCCATCCAAATGCTCAAAACCTTCCCAGACTCGCCTGCTCGTCAATCCCTAGAGCAGCTCGTCCAGTTCACCATCGAACGCTCGAAGTAACTTACACTCACTTTCACTCCCTGCGAATGCATAGTATCAGGGTGGCACTCCCCCTCTAGCAACCAAAAAATCCACGAATGCTTTCTCGGTATTGTAGAGATTCCGCGAGGAGCGGTGGTGCTGATTCTGACATTGATTCGGAAAGCTCGCAAGGGCATTCGTGCCTACACTATGTTATCATCTTATTTTAAGTTCGGCGGGATCCTGTCGGCTATTCCAAACTGTTAATATGTTCAGGTCGGTATAGAAGGTAATCTCTGACAATTTTTACTTTTACATCTTTAATATCGGAGTCTTTACCAATGTTTGGGAATTTCGATAGCAGCTTTACTGCTTCGACAAAAAGAGCATTTAGTTTTCGACTATAGCTGTTGTTTCCGTTTCGTTCTTTCCAGTAAACCAGTATTTCTTTTCGCTTTTGCTGGGCAAGAGGAGACCAAATTATTTTGAAAGCCATTCTTCGATTTCTCTGTCTGCCTGTTCAGATGAAACCCCTTGACCATTTGCTAATTGGATTCGAGCTTGCTCGATTTCTTGTTTTTGTTCTTTAGTAGTGTTGTAAATGGTATCGTCAATGTCAACTTCAAGTAGTCGATTAACTTCATCAAGGATATCTCGATCTTGAATTGACTTGATTCGTTCGATCAGGGTTATTCTATATTTTGTTCCAACTGTTGCCATATTCAAATATACGAAGAATTTAGAATTTGATGATAACGTCTGGCTATGATCAATTAATGAAAGAATGTTATTATTAGAGAATTCAAGTTCAGGGAATCTCTCATTTATTTTCTCGCACCAGTTTTCATAGAGGACTTTTGTAATAGGGTTTTCGAATAGGTTCATGGTTTAAGTTCTTCGCAATGAAGGCTAACATCCGAATATCACTTACTTATGGGTAATATATCCTTATGTTGTACTTAAAATATATTTCTTTATTCTCAAAGAGCTACGCAGATCTACTACTCTTAGCCCCTTTCGCCTTACTCCCCTGCCCGTGTAGCTGCTGTCCAGTTGTCCGTCCGGAAAGATGAGGCAGGCAGTAGGTTGGTATCGAAGAGTGTACCTTCCACCCAATTGCGCCAAGCATAGCGAACAGCCACTGGTGCTGGCACCTGATCGCTTTGTACTTCCACTTTCATACGGTCTACGATTTGGGCTTGCGCGGGATAAAACACATGATCTGCGCCCGCTATTTCGAACCCGCTCAACGGTCCATAAGCATACAGCCCCGTCTCGGCATGTGCAAAACTGAGCAAGATGCTTCCTTCACTGATTTCTTGCGACTCGTATACGGGTGATGCGTGGTCTACACTTTTGAAACCATAGGTTTGATTAAGTGCATTAAACAACAGTCGGTCTGCTACTTCTTTCTTTTTCGGCGGATGAATCCAAAGCGAATCCCCTACATCCATCGTGATGGCAATACCCGAATTCGGAATTGAATCCAGACATTGCAACTGGGCTTCCCTGATAAATGCCGAGTTATCCGGTGTTTGATAGCCCCCGTTGGCTTTGTACCTATAGGGTGCGATCTGCACATAATAGAATGGAAAATCGCCTAGTCCCCATCGGCTTCTCCAATCTTTGACCATGGCAGGAAAAGTACTTTTATACCTCTCTGGATCTCTGCGATTAGACTCTCCTTGGTACCACAGCACACCTTTGATCGTGAAGGGCATCAATGGGTACACCATTGCATTAAACAAAACTGTAGGTATCCACTGGGTGTGATCAGACAGATCCACCCCATCTAGTGCTACTTCTTCATACTGGCCGAGTACTTCCTGGCTCATCCAAGCTTCTACCTTGCTCCCTCCCCACGAAGTATGAATCACACCTACAGGCACATCCAAAATCTCCTGCAACTGCTGAGCAAAAAAATAACCCACAGCACTAAACTCACTCACCTGATCCGGATCGGCCACTTGCCAGCCATTGCCTTTCTCCAAATCTGCTAAGGGCGTAACTGAGAACGCACGACCCACAGTAAACAAACGCAGGTTTGGATTGGACGACTTGGCCGTGGCCATCAATCCTCCATAGGTAGGCTGAGCACTAAATCCCTTGACTGGCTGCTCCATATTGGACTGACCAGAGCATAGCCACACCTCACCAAAAAGGATATTATCTAACTTGATCTCCGAGGTCTTGCTTTTGATTTCTATCGTCTGTGGGCTTTTGCTATTGGTGGTTTTCACATCTACTCGCCACGTGCCTTGCTTGTCGGCGGTTAGTTTGAGCTCCTTGGCAAGCCAGGATGTTTTGATGGTCAGCTGCTCACCCGCATCT
This sequence comes from Reichenbachiella carrageenanivorans, assembly GCF_025639805.1. Taxonomy (NCBI): domain Bacteria; kingdom Pseudomonadati; phylum Bacteroidota; class Cytophagia; order Cytophagales; family Reichenbachiellaceae; genus Reichenbachiella; species Reichenbachiella carrageenanivorans. The sequence continues at coordinate 4,368,517 of NZ_CP106735.1, forward strand.
GCCCAACCCCAAAGCGCCACGGTAGCGTCTCGCTGCAGCACCATATTAGAAGATACGATCTTGGGTAATCGCACTTCGGCATAGGCGCTCAGCGTAGCGAATGAATAAATGAGTGTAAGAAGTGATAAGTAAAGGATACGTTTCATGCGTTGTGTTTTTGTATCCCTAAAAATACAACGCTTCTCTAATTATACCTTGATCAGGCGAAGGGAAATCCGATAGGAAAACCAAATATTTCTAACCGAGCGTAATCAACCAACCCATATCAACTGATCGTAGCCTTCCATCTTTACCTGTCCTTCGTCCACAAGGTATCGAATGGCTTCGGTAAACACGAAATCACCTTTCGTCTCTGTAGCCTCTTTGAGATCGTCGATATAGGTTATACCGCTAGATACCAGGGCCAGTAGTTCCGCTTTGGCTTCCTCTATAGCTGCTAGAAATTTCTCCTGCTTTTTTGCTTTGATACAGACATCACACACCCCGCAGTTGAGGTAGGTTTTCTCGTTGAAGTATTCTTGAAAAATACGGGTACGACAGCTCGAAGTATTGGCAGCATAAGCCTTCATGGCTTCTACTTTTTCTTTGATCACCGCATGGCGAGGTGCCACTTGATTGTAGTACCTTTTGAGATCGGACACGGGCAGTCTCGGTGTCAGGTAGGTTAATTGTGGCAAGGTTTTCATTGGATCGTACACCACTACGCCCTGTTGCTCCAGCAGTTGCAGTTTCTTTACCACCTCACTCTTGGCCGACTTGCTGAGCTTGGCCACTTCAAACTCCGAGATGGACGTAAAATCGACATAGAGTCCACCCCCGTACAACCGAAGCATCGACTTGATCAGCGACTGATAGCCACCATTGGAAATCGTAAACTTATACACCTCATTGGCGTCGAGCGCAAACTTGACCGAGCTGGATTTATTGAGACTCTCACTGACCAAAATCAATCCCATCTCCTCTAGTTTCTGAATACAGAAATGAGCCTCCCGGGGATTGAGCTGATAGGTAGATGCAAACTGCTTCAGGTCAAAATCATAACTTTGCCATTGGCTGCTGCCCGTGGCAAGTTTAAAATAATTGGCAATCGCCTGATAGACCCGCTGCACATAGTCTAGCGTGGGATTGCGGTGTTTTTCATTTTCGCTCAAGCGAAAAAGGTCCGCCGTATTGTATAGCAACACTGCGAAGGCATTTCGCTCATCACGACCTGCACGACCCGCCTCTTGATAATACGCCTCCAAGGATTCGGGCAAGTCTAAGTGTACCACCGTGCGCACATCGGGCTTGTCTATCCCCATCCCAAAGGCATTGGTAGCTACCATCACCCGACGGACGTTTTTGATCCACTCCTCTTGTTTTTTGTTTCTCGTCACTGGATCTAATCCTGCGTGATAAAAATCCGAAGAGATGCCATGTTGATAGAGGTACTTCGCCACGTTTTGGGTTTCAAGACGACTCTTCACGTATACAATCGCCGAGCCTTTCACGTTGTTCAGAATTTCGATCAGTTTTGGCCCTTTGTTTTCTAATTCGAATGCTGAATATGACAGATTGGATCGGGCAAAGCTTTTTTGAAATACCGCTGGCGATTCAAACTCCAGCTTCTCACAAATGTCCTTAGACACGTCGGCTGTAGCCGTAGCGGTCAAGGCTATTTTTTTGACCTCCTCCATCCAAGGATAGATCATAGCAATCTCCACATACGACGGACGAAAATCATACCCCCATTGTGAGATACAATGCGCCTCGTCGATCGCCAATAGACTCACATTCATGCGCTTGAGGCGTTCTATAAAAAGGTCAGACTTGAGTCGCTCAGGAGAAACATACAGAAATTTCACCTTGCCGAAGACGCAGTTGTCGAGCAGAATATCTATTTCTCGCTTGGGCATACCAGAAGTGACTGCCGCAGCAGGGATGCCTCTTTTTTTGAGCTGCTGCACTTGGTCGATCATCAGTGCGATGAGTGGAGAGATGACCAAACAGATACCATCGAGCATCAAGCCTGGTACCTGAAAACAGATCGACTTCCCTCCCCCAGTAGGCAATAGAGCCAATGTGTCTTGACCAGCCATCACAGAAGCAATGATCTCCTCCTGCATCGGACGAAAAGCGTCGTAGCCCCAGTATTTTTTCAGTATGTCTTTGGCCTGTTCCAAACAATTGAATTAAGTGCGACAAATAAACGAAGAACTGAGTTAATTCCTACATATAATAGCTTGTAGCCATTATTTAGTTGCTTGTCGAGACCTCACTAGCAAAGACCATCGGAATAAAAACTGCCAGAGAAGAAAGAACCTCCTTTCACAGGCATCAGCAGAACCGTCAGTCATGGATCAGGGTAGATCCAACTGCTTAATTTTGTCCACAAGCACTTCATTGATTTTCTGATAGGATTCGAAAGACCAACCGCCCACATGTGGAGAAAGTAATACCCGATCGTTCTTAATCAACCGATTGAATGTAATGGCTTGGTCGTCTTTGAGAAAGCTCAATTTTTCATTTTCGAGCACATCTAGTGCAGCCATGCGTACCGTTCCTTCGTCTAGTGCGTCTAGCAAGTCTTTGAGTGGTACTACTTCTCCCCTAGCAGCATTGATAAATACAATCGGTTTTTTGAATTTTCTTAGGTATTCCAAATCCACGAGACACTTGGTTTCTGTAGTGAGTGGCACATGCAGGCTGAATATGTCTGATTGCTCAAATATATCTTCCATAGCGACTTGCTCCGCATAGAGGTCTCCATAGTTTTCTTTGTACTTATCATATGCGATCACTCGGCAACCAAACCCAGCCAATTTTTCAGCGACAGCGCTACCCATATACCCATACCCCAGTAGTCCCACAGTCTTGCCACTGATTTCAAAGCCTCGATTGCCCTCACGATCCCACACCTTGTTTCTCACCTCCATATCGGCATGGCGCAGGTTGTTGGACAAGCAAAGCAACATGCCCAGCACATGCTCGCCAAGTGCATCTCGGTTGCCTTCTGGTGCATTGAGCAGGGTGATGTTTCTGGACGCTAGATAGGGCACATCCACCTGATCCACGCCCGCCCCAGCTCGGGCGATAAATTTCAGTTCGGTCTGACCTTCGAGCAATTCTCGATCGATGGTCGTCTTGCTCCTCACTACAAACCCTACAAACTGGACTTTATGCTGCATCATTTCCTTTCGGGAAATTTTAGGAGCATAGACCGGTTCAAAACCCGCCTGAGTAAGTAGTGGAGAAATGCTATCGTGCATTTCATCGATGATCAAAATACGCCGATTTGACATTAGATTAAAAACCGTATAGAAAGTGTGCAACTAGAAAATAAACCGTAAGCCCCAAGAGGTCATTGGCGGTAGTAATAAAGGGGCCAGAAGCCATGGCAGGATTGATTCCGATCTTGTCCAAGATCAATGGTGTGATCGTACCCATAAATGAGGCCAATAGCACTACACTAAACAAAGCAATGGAAACCGTAGCTGCCATGGCTTGATCTGAAGTAGAAAAAATCACAATTCCAAAAACGATCAGCGCCAGAATGATTCCATTGACTATGGCAACAAAAAGTACCTTGACCATTTTTTTGAATAGCGAATCTTCAAAGGCATTGTAGCTGGCCAAACCCTGCACTACAATAGATGAAGACTGAATGCCCACATTGCCACCTGTGGCAGTAATGAGCGGAATAAAAAACGCCATCGCAGGGATAAGCGCAATGTCTTTTTCGAACAGGCTGATGAACTTGGCTCCAAGCAAACCGCCCACCAGACCAATGACCAACCAAGGCAGTCTGGCTCTGGACAACACCCATACAGTATCGTCTTGCTCCACATCTCCAGAGATACCAGCCATCATTTGTCGTTCTTCTTCGGCCGATTCGGTCATCACGTCGATCGCATCATCGATCGTAATTCTCCCCACCAGTTTGCCTTTCACGTTTACTACAGGAAGTGCTTCCAAGTCATATTTTTGCATGGTAAGCGCCACCTCTTCTTCGTCGGCATGTGTACCTACAGATACAATATCTGCTTCATAGATATCTGCTACCAACGCGTCTGGCTCGGAGAGGATGATTTTTTTGAGCGACACTCTACCGAGAAGTATGCCATCGTTGTCTACCACATAGACCGAATAGATTTTCTCTACGTTTTCGGCTTGTTTTCTTATTTCTTCTATACACTGCTGGATCGTCCAATTCAGATTGGCACGAATCATCTCCTTACCCATCAGACCACCTGCTACATCCTCTTCGTAGCGCAGCAGGTCTAAGATATATCCAGCTTTTTCTTCGTTTTCTACTGAGGCTATTACCTCCTCACGCTTTTCGATGGGCAGCTCATTGATCACATCTACCCCATCATCGGAGTCCATCTGATCTACAAATCCGGCCAGCTCTTCGGCAGTAAAATTTTGCAGAAATATGGCTTGTCGATCTTCTTCTAAATCGACGATAATTTCCGCGCCTACTTCCACGTCGAGTTGGTCTATCACATATTTAGTCTGATCGGCGTCGAGCTCTCGAATCAGCTCTGAAATATCGGCAGGATTGACCCCTTCGAGCGAAGTTTTGATAAAGTCCTCCTCATGCCCATCTACCGCTTGGGTAAATCGGTCCAAGTACTCTTTGGACAGTTCAAACTCCATATGCTCTATCATCCCTCTATTAGTTTAGTCAATTCGACAAAATCTGCGACAGACAGCTGTTCTGCTCGTTTGTTGAGCACGTCCATCTCCTGCATAGATTCGGGCAAATTTAGCCCTTTCAGGGCGTTTCGCAAGGTTTTTCGGCGCTTTTGGAATCCTTCTTTCACTACTCGCTTAAAGAGTGCTTCGTCGCACCCGAGATGCGTCACATCGTTCCTTACCAGCCTGATCACACCTGAGTTGACCTTCGGCGGTGGGTTGAAAACATGAGGGGGCACGGTAAACAAATATTCGATGTCGTAATAAGCCTGTAGCAGCACACTAAGGATGCCGTAGGTCTTGTTACCTTCTTTCGAGGCAATACGTTCGGCCACTTCTTTTTGGATCATGCCTACGACATAGTTTACCTGATTTCGATTTTCTAAAACCTTGAAAAATATCTGAGAAGAAATGTTATAAGGGAAGTTGCCAATGACACTGATGGGCTCATCCCCAAAAAATGCTTTAAAGTCGCATTTTAGAAAATCGGCATGTAGGATTTTTGCATTCTTGCCCACATATCTACGCTTGAGGTAGTCGATCGACTCTTCGTCCAGATCCATCAAAACCAACTCCTTGATCTCTGGCTTATCTACCATCAGATCCGACAACACACCCGTGCCTGGCCCTACCTCTAGTACCTGTTTGGCCTCTGTCACATCAAACAAGCCTTTTACGATGTCTTCAGCTATGTTTTGATCTTTGAGAAAGTGCTGTCCTAGTTGTTTTTTGGGCTTTACTCCGGCCATATTTGTGTTATGATTTAATAAGGAAACAGACACTGTTTCCTCCTATATTTTCTAATTTGATCCCTTTATAATTTCGTAAGGGTATCTCAAGGATTCCGTGTAAATTGCGATCAAATATTCATTCAATACATACCTAAATGTAGATGATCCAACAGCCAATTTGGTAGAAATGGATCAATAAAATTTCGACATTAGACATGGACAAAGAATCTAAAAGCCATAAACAAAAACCGCTCATCGGCATCACCATGGGCGACATCAACGGTATAGGGCCAGAAGTGATCATCAAAGCGCTAGCCAACAATAAGATGACTCAGTACTTCACTCCCATTATTTATGGCTCAGCAAAAGTACTTTCGTTTTATAGAAAGCAGTTGAACCTCGACAATTTTAATTTCTCGCCTATCAACGACCTGTCCAAACCCTACCACCGCAAAGTGAATGTGATCAACTGCTGGGAAGATACCGTGGAGGTCACTCCCGGACAAGACAATAGCACAGGAGGCGAGTGTGCCTTCCAAGCACTCGAAACCGCTACCAACGATTTGAAAGAAGGCAGAATCGACGCACTAATTACTGCCCCGATCAACAAACTCAACATCCAAAATGACAATTTCAAATTTGCTGGCCACACCGAATATTTAGCTGAAAAAGCCGGCACCAAGGAAAGCCTGATGTTTATGGTCTCCGACGCCATGCGTGTGGGCGTACTCACTGGCCACATTCCTCTCAAGGACGTAGCCGCACAGGTTACCAAAGAAAATATCATCAAAAAAGTGAAGATGATGACGAAATCGCTCAAGCAAGATTTTGGTATAGCCAAACCAAAAATTGCCGTACTGGGACTCAATCCTCATGCTGGCGAGGATGGACTACTCGGCAGTGAAGAAATAGACATCATCCGACCAGCCATAGAAGAATTCAAATCCAAAGGACAAATCGTGATGGGTCCCTACCCTGCTGATGGTTTCTTTGGGTCTGGAGAACATCACAAATTTGACGCTGTGCTGGCCATGTATCACGATCAAGGACTGATCCCATTTAAAAGTCTCACCTTTTCTACAGGGGTCAATTTTACCGCTGGACTACCGTTTGTACGCACATCGCCAGACCATGGCACGGCCTATGCCCTCGCAGGAAGAAATCAGGCAGATGAAGGCTCGATGCGTACAGCCATTTTTGCAGCACTGGACATTGCCAACTGCAGATTGGAAAACAAAGAAGCTTAGGCAATGCAGGTGCATTGGATCAAACCCAATCCTCATGGAACCAGCGTTGGTCTGGCAGAGGTCTCTGGCGAAAACGACAAAGACCTCGACTACCTTCGGCCTGATCTGGCGCACCTAAATCCCAAAAAACGCATGGAATTTCTGGCTTCACGTCTATTGACGCAGCGCCTATGTGAAGCGCAGCAAATCCCCTATCACGGTATCGAAAAAGATGAGTACGGCAAGCCGCATTTGATCCAGTCGAACTATCAGTTATCTATCTCACACAGCTATCCCATGGTGGCCTGTGCGATTCATCCCACAGCGCCATGTGGCATCGACATAGAATCTGTACGCCCACAACTAACGAACATCAAACACAAGTTTCTCAACCCTATAGAACTGAGACGCTGCGACACCAACCTCCACCAGCTCTGCATACACTGGTCGGCCAAAGAAGTACTGTATAAAATCCATGGCAGAAAACGTTTGACTTTTGCAAAACAACTAGTCATCGACGAAATAAGGGGAGACCAAATACATGCGAGAATATTGCTCGACGATGCCGAAAAAAAACATCTGCTGAAATACGAAAAAGTTTCAGAATATTATCTGGTTTATAACGTTTGAGGTATGCGATTATGATGAAAACTCAATAAAGTTTATAACTTTATTGAACGCAACCAAAACAACCGCTATGAACCGTAAACTCTACCTAATATTTATCGCTTTGGTGATCACACTGCGCAGCTTTGGACAAAACTATGTAAGCAAAGAGCTCCCCCTCTACAATGTCCTGACGGACACTGACATCACGCTTGCCAAATTCGATTCGCACAGTGCCATTGTCTTGGTATATACCAGTATTCACTGCCCCTATGCCAAGCTATACAAGGAACGGATTTCGTCTATGTCTGACCAGTATGCCAGTCAAAATGTGCGCTTTGCCTTTGTGAATGCCAACGCCAACCACCCCTCCAACAAAGAAACCATCAAGCATATGAAAGACGAAGCCAATACTTCAAACCAAAATGTACTCTACCTAGCCGACAAAAATCACACAGTAAGAAAAGCGCTAAACGTAGAGAAGAACCCTGAAGTAATCATCCTTACCCCCATATCCGAGGGCTATCGCAAAGTATACCAAGGCGCCATAGATGACAGCCCACAATCCGAATCGACTGTGCGAAAAAACTACGTGCAGATGACTCTCAATAGCATACTCACCAACAAGACCGTCCCCCTCACCTACCAACGACCGGTCGGCTGTCGAATTAAATAGCCATACCGCCCTGCGGTTATCTAAAAAAGCAACAACGATTCCCCAAAAACAAAAAAATAAACCGTATTTTTAAACGGATAAAAACGACTACAATGGATATATCAACCACTAGTGTGTGATATCCGGATGTTAGCGATAATCATCAATACTTAATGAAGAAATACTTACTAATCACAACTTTGGCGTTGGCCATTATTAGTTGTTCGGAAAAACCACCAACCAACGAACAAATTGTTAACTCGCTTATTAGTCAAATAGATAGTATTGAATCCATACCTAAATTCAACAAGGCATATTATCGACTTATTGATAGCTTATATTCAGTTGCCCCTAACAATACGTACGTTTTGCCTAAAGTGATTAACAACGCATTTAATGACAAAAATGACAGCTTGGTTATCGTCCTCAGCCAACAACTTTTTGATTCCCTTCCACTTTCTTATTGTAATCTTTTTTACGGTTTAAGTCTTGAGAGAATTGGCTTACAAGATTCGGCAAACCAACATTATCAATATTTATTGCAGAATTACCCAGATTCGATTACTCTCTTGAATGGAAACTTCTCGAAATACGAACTACTAACAGTACTTCACGGTAAGGATTCGGCATTATCAGAATTGAGAACTGTTTCAGATCAGAGTTCCTACGGATACCTTCGAACTCAAAATGATATAGAAAACTATATTGGAAATGGTATGCATGAATTCATATGGTTCGGCACTGACAAAGACTTCCCCAACGAGTATCATGCAATTATTCCAGACTCACTTTTCTTAACAGGAAAAATTAACAGCATGAGAAAAATCAGTGAGTATTTTGTTAAGTATGGAGTCAACATTTACAATGTAGGAACAGACACAAAGAACCAGGCATATATTTTTAGCTCGAAACCTCAATATGCAGAGAAAATCAAGGCCATTAAAGAGTTAACAATTACTCGTACGAATTAAAATATCGCTAACATCCTGTATCAAATCATGGCGGTTCAGTTGTAACTGAAAGCTCTCTGCATTTTGGAATCCCCGCCATATCTCAGATTAGCACTATGGAATCAAAAAGGGATAGCGCAAATCAGAGATTTGGCTATCTTGTAGCCGAAACTTAAACTATATCACACGCCACGCTTGATACAGTGGCGTTGGCATTAATTACAGGAACTGAATGAAAGCAAGTAAACTTCTTGAATTTAAATTAAAAGGAGAAAGAAACATCTCGTCAAGAAAACCACTCATAATAGGTGAACGTATTTATGTTCCTTTCATTTTTGACAAAAAAGGTTTTGTAGCAAGCAAGATGGTCTGTTTGAATAAAAATGACTTTGAAGTCAAATGGGAATATGACTACCCTTTTGTGATTAATAACATATTAGAATCCACAAATGGGAATGTTCTGATTTGCTGCATGGACGGTAAACTAAACGAACTTAAATCACAAAATGGAGAGTTGGTATCAACACTTGAATTAGAAATGGATAGGTGTGGACATTCTTCTGCCATCAGTGACAATAGAATCGTAATAGGTGGCGTTCAAGGAACTAAAAAAATGAACTGTCTTGATTTAGATTCTCAGTCCATAAAATGGTCTTTTGATAATGGTGGGCACTCATATATTCCATTGATTAGTAATGAAAAAGTATATCAATGCACGGAGAAACTAATTAGATGTTTAGAGTTAAACACTGGCAAACTAATTTGGGAAGCGACAGAAGAAAATACTTACATCTTTAATCCGATATCATTCAATGAATTAATTGTTGTTGGTGGTCATGGTTTGATAAACATTTATGACAGCAATAAGGGAAAGCTTCTTCACCAAATAGAAACAGGTATTAGGGAATCGATAAGAGCTATTATATCTGATAATAACAATCTGTACTTTGGGGATAGTTCAGGTGTTTTTTATGCCTATGAGATAAACGAAAAGAAAAACTTACTTGGTAAAAGAAGTATTCAATCTAAGGAACTGTGGAGATTCGAGTCTAATGGAAGTATTGAAAGCCTACCTAAAATTGTTGGAGAATCCATTTTGTTTATGAATGACGACAATAAATTGATTTGCCTTAATATGAGAAGTGGTGAAAGCAATTGGAGTTTCAATACCAAAGGTGAAGCAGGAATATCAAGTATTATAACAGATGAAGAAAATATATTTCTATCTGTTGGAAAAGGATATTTATACAAACTAAAAGAAGAAAACTAATGCCAACAAGGTGCATAGCCAATAGGGCATTAGAGCTAAATTGAAAGTCCTGTTCTTTGAGCAGGCAACGCCAAAACAAAGTTTTGACGTTTGTTGAAATAAAAATTAAAAGTAAAAAAACGTTTGTTTTGGCTTAGTGGTAACCCGAAAGTGAACTGCTTCGAATCTGCCCTACTGTCCATACACAGAACGTTGATGAGTACATAACTAAAGCTCAAATTACCATCTCTGATATTCAAATTGTTTTACAAAGGGAACTCTCTCATTTGCCAAAGAAGAAAACTTTGTTTGAGGCATTTTTCAAGGAAAATCCACATAACAGACGCTGATCGATACCTTTCATAGACTTCCAAACAGGCAAAAATGAAGTTTTAGTAAAAGACGAAATCTTTAAATGTTTTGGCAACTATCAAATCAACAAGACGATATATTAGCAAACAAACTTAAAAATTGCACTTAGTCACAACGTTTACGAAAGGCTTAGATAATGATGGGTTGGTAATTCTAATAGACATTTCTTCATATAGTGGCTTAGAGACGACAAACAAAAAGAGGCTACCTCAACACCTACACCCTTTACAATGGGTAGGCCGAGGCAACCTCTTTCATCGCAATCACTAAAAGTTAGTCTGTCAAATCAAAATCACTCAACAATAATCTTTCTCAAATAAGATTGATCTGTGGTTTCTATTTTCAACAGATACAATCCTGACAGCTGATTGGTATCTAAGGTCAACTTGCCATGCTCAAGGCGCTTTCTCAAAATCACCTTGCCTTGTATATCCAATACGGACACTTGTCCTGCTGAGGCATCCTTCAATTCGATCTGGATATAGTCTTTAGCTGGATTAGGAAAAACCTGAAACCAGCCTTCGCTGACAGTCTCCTCCACATCAGCATCGCCTATTCTTGCAGAGCTACAGTTGCCCAAGTCTATCCACCCTGCACAAGGCCCTGGTTCACATCCTCCATTTTTCACTCCACTGGTCCATTTCACTTCATAGAGATGGCCATTGTGACTGACCTGCTCTCCTTTGCTATAAGAGGTAGGCTGCCAGGCTGGAACAGAACACCCACCACCAGTGCTCTGCACAGAGACTACGCAGGTAGCCGTATACCCTCCATCGTTGGTAGAAACGGTAATCGTAGCACTGCCAGCTGCTACTGCCGTAATCAAACCGTTAGCCGACACGGTAGCTACAGTCGTATGACTCGAAGACCAGCTTACTGCTTTGTTGCTCGCATTGGCTGGCAACACACTGGCCATTGCACTGATGGTGGCTCCCACATTCAGTGAGGCAACACTTGGAGAAACAGCGACATTACTAACGGCAACAGAACCCGTACCACCACCTTGCTCAGTCAGCGTAAAATCATCGGCATAGTACTGTCCTCCTCCGTTATTCCAAAACCAGATTTTATAATCTTGGGTAGCGCTACCAGTCGTGAAAGTTATTTCTGAATTAACGTAAGTGGTACTGGTGATTAGTGTATTGATAATAAATGTACTGGTAGTCTCATTGGTGACACCGAGGTACACACTCTGACCACTGCTACCCACTTTGGCAAAACACGAGGCTGTATAGGTCGTATTTGGCTGCAGGCTCACGGTCTGATTGACCGACCCATTGCCATTGACATAGGCCGCATAAGCACCTGAATGGACGTTGGACGACACCACGCTGGCATTTCCTGCTGTAGTCCAGTCGGTCATATCACCCGTTTCGAAGCCGGGATTGTCCAGTTTGTTAGTATTGACTGGCGGAGCGGATACCGTCACAGCTGCAGTGGCTGTATGCCCTCCATCGACAGACTGAACGGTGATAGCCGCCGCCCCTGCAGCTACGGCAGTCACGATGCCGCTACCGTTGACCGTAGCCACTGTGGGGTTGCTAGTACTCCATGTCACTGCTTTGTTGGTGGCGTTAGATGGGCTTACCGTTGTCGCGAGGTTGCTGGTTTGGCCGGCAGTCAGGCTCAAGTTGGTTGGCGCTACAGAGACACCCGATACTGCTACATTCGTAGGAGGGTTGGTCGTTCCTCCTGTGGTCAAATCGAAATCATCGCAATATGCGGTACCTCCACTCCAATACCAGAACCGGTACGACTCCGCAGATGCACCAGTGGTAAAGGTGATACTTCCCTGACTGTACGACGTACTGGTAAATTCAAAATTATCTATCAATTCATTAGAAATCGCCTTTGAAACACCCATAAAGGCATTGGTGCTTCCAGCGGCTACCTTCCCATACGCCGTTACGGTATAGGTTGTGTTGGCTTCTAGTGCTACGATCTGAGCCACGCTAGCATTGGACACTGAAGCACAGTAGGTGCCTGTGTGTGCATTGTTATTCACGGCTGCGATAGTTCCCGAACTGGCACCCCAATAATCGAGATTGCCCAATTCGAAGTCGTCGTTGCCTAGCTCTCCAGCAGGAAGCGGCGGGTTGTTGTTGGTGCCGGATTTCTCCCAAACTCGGACATAATCCACATACATCGATGTAGGCATTTCAGACAACAATGCATTGGCCTCTGGGTCAGTGACTGGGTTGATGGCATTGTTTCTATTGTCATAAAACTGAACAAATGGTTTTCTCAACCCCAAAGACAAAGTCACATTCATCGGACGATTCCAATAGGTATTGGGTTTTCTGCCCACCTCTACGCCATCCACATACCAGATGATTTCATTTTCATTGACTTCACAGCCATAGATATGGAAATCGTTTCGAGGATCCCAAGGTGCTCTCCACTTGTTGAGCTGCTCGGCTGGATATTGTTTAGGTCTACGCCATTCACGGGCTCCATTCTTTTTGACCACAGCGTGCAGGTTGAGATCCATATCTCGGACATCATCTTGATGCCCTTCGTACCAGTCGAATTGCTGCAGTTCTACTACGTCAATTTCGGAATAAATAGTCTCTCCCTCTGGTGCACTGTCATCAAAATTGCTAAACAGCCAAAAAGAAGGACAAACACCAGACCCAGACAATGGCGAACCTTTGATTTTCGCCTCAAAATACCCATAGGTAAAAGTGTTGTAAGACTTGAGAATACCAGACTTAAAATAAGTCCCCTGCGCTGGCACGTTTCCCGCATTGTGACTCATAGTCAGCTCAGCGATACCATCTTCCACCTTTACATTGTTGGTATTGTCCCAAAGCCATGACGAGGTATTGGGTAAGTTTCCGGTTCGAATCCACTTGGCCCAATCGGGCGATCCACCGTTGAATTCATCCGAAGCACTCCATCTGATCTCCCATGTGTCATTAGGGTTGGTCGTTTTCGCGGGCGATTGCCCGTACGTGATGTTAGCTGCAAATAGCAGTAAACATATCAGTGAATAAATTTTCATCATGTGATAAGCGTTTTAGTTTGTATAAAAAATTGTATTGATTGCAGGCACCTCCTCGTGAGATACCTGCAATCAATTGCTATTGTATGATCAATCGCTGGATGACTGACTGCTGCTGACTCTCGATTCGAAGGAGGTAAATACCCGTTTTCAGGTTTTGGGTATCAATGGTCAACTCCCCTTGCGTATATGCCTGACTCAGGATCTCTTTGCCATACAGATCATGGATGATTACTCGCTCAAATTCATATGAATCGTCTCCGCGAACTACTACATAATCTTCTGCTGGATTAGGATAAACGACCACAGCTAAAACTGCCGATGCCTCTTCGACTGAGCCATCAGCCAAGCGGGCACTACTGCATACACCAAGGTCTTGCCATCCGTTGCAAACACCTGGTACACATCCGCCGTTTTTAGTTCCACTACCCCAAAGCACTTGATACAAGCGTCCATTGTACGAAACTTGCGCGCCTTGAGCATAGCCTTGGGCTTCCCATGCCGGTGCCGAGCAGCCACTACTACTCGCTTCGGTCACGGTGACCGTGCAGCTTGATTGAAACCCTCCATCTGCCGTAGTGACCGTGAGGGTTGCCATACCCGCAGATACTGCGGTGACCTGACCGTTGGCAGTCACAGTGGCAACCTGAGGAGCACTCGAACTCCATGTTTTGCCCTGATTGGAAGCATTAGCAGGCGATATTGCCGCTTGCAAGACCTCTATATCACCTACTGTGAGGCTGCTCACACAGTTGATGATCGAGATGCCTGATACAGAGATGGTAGAGCTCGTGCCTTCCGCCACCAATTTCACATCATCTATGTAGTACTGTCCGCCTCCATTGTTCCAAAACCATATCTTGTATTGGAGATTGGTAGACCCTGTGGTAAACGAAATGGATTTCTGAACATAACTCGTCGTGTTGAAAGACCTATTCTCTAGGAAACCGTTAGCTACATTGTCCAAGCCCATGTAAAACGACTGGTTGGCTCCACCTACTTTTCCATAAGCTGATAAAACGTAAGTGGTGTTGGCTGCTAGTGTGACTATCTGCTCGATGCCTCCATTGCCATTGATGTATCCTGCTTTGCTTCCTGAGCGCTGGTTGCTGGATGCTACACTGGATTGATTGTTGAGCGTCCATGACGCATTGCCAGATTCAAAACCAGGGTTATTCAATTTGTTGGTATTGGCAGGTGGTGCGGTGACCGTCACAACTGCTGATGCCGCGAACCCACCCTCGCTGGTGGTCGCGGTGACTGTAGCCGATCCAGTGCCTAGGGCACTGACCAAACCATTGGCTCCTACAGAAGCTACAGCCGAATTGCTTGAAGACCAAGTGACTGACTTGTTGCTCGCATTGGCTGGAGCGATAACGGCCGTTAATTGGTGATTGTCGCCCACCTCCAGCGATTGGGACGACTCAGAAAGCGATATGCCCGTCACGAGTACCGTCTCCTGATCGGTCACCTCTCGTATTTCTACATCATCGATGTACAACACTTGGTTGCCCGATCCAGAATTCCATAACGACAAGGTATCGTAATAAACGGCAGTTGTACCGTCGCCAGCTGCTGTGATAAATTCGGTAACATATTCATTGTACTGCCCCGAAACACCGTCGATCGTAATGCCCCAAGCATCCCATCCATAGCTTTTCAAGATATAATATCCAGGCTTGCTGGCTTCTGGATTGACTACCTTGGCATTAACGGTTACCTTGTACGCCGTATTGGGTTTGACGGCATAGACCTGTCCAATATTCGCTAAAGACTCTATTTTGGCTGCATAGTTCCCCGACCGTACATGAGTAGGATTGTCTTCCATGGAGTAGGTGCCAAAATTATCCCACCATCCATTGAAACTGCCTTGCTCGAAATCGCCATTGTCAAGCAAATTGAGATTAGGCAATACCGTAACCTGACACTGATCCATCGCACTGTTGTTGTCTTGACTGATGGCTAGGATAGTAGCTGTACCAGGTCCTACTGCCGAGATCAATCCTGCTCCACTCACTTTGGCGACATTCTCGTTGCTCGAACTCCAAATGATGCGCTTATCAGTAGCATTGGATGGTAAAAAGGAAACGCTCACATTGGCACTGTTTCGATCCAAAATCTCAATTTGACTTTCAGAAAGCGTGAGTGAGTTGACCGCTACGCTCAGGCTCGGATCGCTCATGTCTGGTGATTCAAACAAAATGAGATCATCTACTACTACGAGTTTCTCATGCGCATTCTTATTGCCTGCGGCATTATAGCCCGTATTGGTCACATAGATCGTCGCAGAAGTAGCATTTGGGCCAGTAGTAAAGACTACTCCTTTTTGGTAAAATCGAGGCATAAAAATCATATTGTCACGAGCCACATTGCCATAGCCTTTTACGCCGACGAATGCGTTGTACCATAAGTCTGCTTCGTTGGTTTCTGGAGATTTGGCATGACAGGTCAATACATATGTGGTATTGGGATTGAGTCCCGTCACGGTTTGCTCCATAGTAGCTGCCCCGCTCAACTGCGCGGCATACGAACCAGCCCACACGTCTCCATGCGTAGGCTTGGGGATACCTGCTACCTGCCCTTTTAGATTGGTAGCCGTCCCGCTGATCGCCTGTACGGTGCCAGTTGCGCTCCATCCATTGATAGAGCCATTTTCAAAATTGCCATTCGTCAGCAGGTTGATAGGTGCGTTCAGTGCTCCTGATGTACCCGGTGCTCTCTGCCAGACACGCACCCAGTCTGTAATAAAGTCTGCTCCGCCATCTGGAAACATGCTTTTGGTCAATGCCGAATTGGCCATTTCCCAAGCAAACGCTTCTGAGTCCAACCAAACCCGATGTGCAGGCCACATACCTCCTGCGGCATCCTGCCCTAGTGACCAGCCATCTGTTTTGTCCACTTCTTGGCGAGAAGCCATTCCGATCAAGTGACCATCCACATGGTATTTGACATACTCTGGATCCCATTCGATTCCATATACATGGAAATCATCTGCCACTCTGAATTCTAAGATGTTGTCATGCGACCACTTTCTATTGTTCGATTGGTTGTTGTTGCTCCCTCTCCAATCATGAATGGAGGTATGCAGTTTCACATCCGAATAGGGCTTGGTAGGATTGTGTCCATAATGCTCGAAGCAATCGATCTCTCCTCCCGGACCTGTGGTCCAAAAAGAACTTGAAATCGGTGCGTCTGCGGCCTTGCATCGAATCTCCATGTAGCCATGGGTAAAGTCATGCTGAGACTTTGAGATGAGTCCGCCAGTAGTCAACGGTGCTGGGTTTCCATATGCCTCTCCGTAATAATTAGGAGCCCAATTGGTAAAATTATCATCCCACTTGGTCGTGATATAGAGCTTACCATCTTGGACCGTCACATTGTCGGAGTTGTACTGCGAGGGGGGTCTCCCCATCCATGCTCCCGCTCGGTTGTTGCTACCGCCTTTGGTCTGAATATGCCACTTGCTGGCATCTACCGCACTGCCCTCAAAATCGTCGGACAGGCCCTGTACTAATACCCAGTTTTCGTTATTACTAGGATCGTAATAAGGATTCTGAGCCATCGCTCGCTGACCACCCCAAAACAGGAGTAGGCTGAGCATTGAAAGTTTAAAAAGTAAGTTTTGTTTTTGCATTACATTTAATAGTTAGATTTTAGTTTATTATGAGCAATTATTGCCATGCACATACCCTAGATCTGGCCATCATGGATATGTCTGGTGTAGTTATTAAGACTTATTTAAAAATCAACTTCTGTGTTTAGCAGCCCTTGATTGACACAAAACATCAAAGGCACCTTGTTGACACGAATTGGACATAGCTCTCCTCTTGACGAATTCTTATTTTTTGAATTCGAATGATTCACTACGATTCTATATGTTGGATGAGCACGGAATGAGGAGCCTCAACGATCTGTTGTCCTGTGCTTTACAAATTCTTGATTAGTATGGTTTCTCCATAGGCTGATTTTGAATGAAGGAAATCTAATTTACTTATGACTCACCATGAAATATCGAGACGAACACTTTCGCTCGGCATGATGCACTTCACAAAGAAGAATACCCTACTACACTACCATGATACCCCACTTCGTGTACGCTATACAAATTAGAACTCAGTAGCGATTACACACGCCGTTCTAATTTTTAATGTTTCAAATGTACACAGGCATAGTACCAGTTATCCTACAAATATTACCATAGACAAGCAGTATTTTACCCCTATTATTAGGCCAAGTAGTCCCATACAGGATAATTAAATACTACCCATGCAATATTGATGTTCCCTTACGCTCTCGTACACTTCCTTCATAAGATATACCCAAAACTTGCAATCTACTCCACATTAATTTATTCTTGTCTAAGGCCAAGCCTAACCGCAGCCCTTCTGAGAGAAAAGAATACTTTTAAAACTATAACATAAGGAATATATCAACCACTAGTGTGTGATATCCGGGTGTTACCACCAAGCTGAAAAAAAACGTGGATTTAACCATTAAAGACATATTAAACCTTGAAGATTTAAATGAGTTCAGTTCGGAAGAAGTGACTAATTTCCTTGCAATAATATTTGAGACAGGTAGAGAATCTCGGGATATAGAGCAAATTAGGGTTGGACTGAATTTTTCAGAGCGTCAAAAGTTAGAAAAGTTTTCCAATGACGACAAAATGACGTTTCATTACAACATAGCCAACGGGTGGTCTTATTCACAACAATTAACGCAACAGTTAAATTCACCCGAATTTTGGAGCTTTAATTCTATTGAATTGGAGCAACAAATAATTAATTTAAGGCTTGCCTATTCATTCTCCCAAAACAGTAAAGACAATTTTAAAAAGTGTCAAATTCTAACCAATTTAGGTAATCTTTTTAGTCATTTAGGGAGATTCTCAGAAGCTCAATTATATTGGCAAAAAGTATTGAAAATTGATTCTTCTTTTCCAATGGCTCACGGGAATATTGGATTTGGACTTTTTCATTATGCTAAAGTGCTTTACGACAATGGACACCAATTTCTATTTTTTCAATTTGCCCATAAACATTTAAAGAAATCAATCAACTCTGAAATTTATGAAGATGCCAAATTAGCCTTTAAAGAAATCGTCAGTCAATTGGAGACAATTATTAAAAAGGAAGAATTAGAAAACATTCAAGATTTGAAATCCTTTTCAATTGGAACAACTGAACAAGAGCGAGAATACAGAAAATGGTGTTTAAAAAATCAACTTTTTATAAATCCGCTCAATGATGTTACAACAGAAAACATTGCTGGGCACGATTGTCTCCTCTTACCTACAATGACTTTAAAATTTGACCAACCTCCTGTTTATCAAACAATATTCAACCAAATAAAACAAGAATTTGTTTCTGCAAGGCATTTGCTATATAGTGGAATAAACGAAAGAGAATTGCACTATTCTGATAAAGAAAATCTTCAACTTGACACTTTAGATTATGCAGTATATTCATACAGCAGCGAGAAAGTAAAAATTGCTTTCAGAATATGCTATTCTATCTTTGATAAAATTGGATATTTATTAAACGATTATCTTAATTTAGGTTTTAAACCAGAAAAGGTTACGTTTAGAAATATTTGGAGTCTTTACGATAAACAAACGAAATCTCATAAATTAAACCCAAAAGTAATTCAAACTCAAAATTGGGCTTTAAGAGGTTTGTATTGGTTAAGCAGAGATTTATTCGACAAAAACGAGGAGTTCTCTTCAAACATAGAACCTGAAGCACGAGAATTAGCTCAAATCAGAAATTTTATAGAACACAAATCATTTAAGATAATAGACATCGGACAAAGTGCTATTCAAGATAATGGATTAACATATTCTATTGCAAGAGCTGAATTTGAAACAAAGACAATAAATTTAATGAAACTAATAAGAGCGGCTATGATTTACCTATCACTTGGTCTTAACTTGGAAGAGAAAAAAAAGAAAATCACCAAACCCGTTTTACCTATTGATTTCGTTGAATTAAAAGATGACTATAAAAGATAAAGCCAGGTGGTAACAATGTGTATAAGTAATAGCGGTTTAAGTGATAAAACGAAAGTATAAACATAAAACAAAGGTTAGTGTAAAACTGAAAGGTTTGTGAGTAAAAATCCGCTACTACTCATACATGAGACCGTATCTATGCCTCACCCAAAAGACGACACCAGTGAAAAAAGTTACTGAAATCAAACAGAGTTTATTAATAATTTAGAATGAATGTTTATCATAAGTAGCTAAAGGAATTTATAATGAAAGAGACATTTGACACCATTGTAATTGGGGGAGGACAAAGTGGTCTAGCTTGTGGCTACTATCTTAGAAGAGCCAAATTGAATTTTTTAATTATTGATAAACAACAAGTTGCTGGGGGTGCTTGGTTAAATGCTTGGGATAGCTTAACTCTTTTTTCACCAGCCGATTATAGTTCTTTGCCTGGATGGTTGATGCCAAAATCTGAAAATAAATTTCCATTAAAAAAAGAGGTAATTGATTATTTATCAAAATATGAAGCACATTACCAGTTAAATGTAAAACGTGGAGTAGAAACTATCCAAATCACAAAGGATAATAGTTTTTTTCAAGTTCATTCCAATCAAGGCATTTTTAAATGTAAAACAATTATTTCCGCAACTGGAACTTGGGAAAATCCCTTCATTCCAAAATTAAAAGGCCTAGAAAATTTTAAAGGCCTTCAAATTCATTCTCGTAATTACAAAAACCCAGATGCTTTTGTAGGTTTAAAAACTTTGGTAGTAGGAGAAGGTAATTCAGGTGCGCAAATAGTAGCAGAAACCTCAAAAGTCACCACCGTAAAGTGGTCAACTAAAAGGGATCCTGAATTTTTACCTGACGAGGTAGACGGCTATTACCTGTTTAACGTAGCCACTGCAAAATACAAAGCTGAAAAAGAAGGAAAACCTTTTGATGCATCACAATACAACTTAGGAAATATAGTAATGGTACCACCTGTGAAAGAAGCTCGAAAAAGAGGAGTTTTGGTATCGAGTGGGTCATTCCACAAACTAACTAAAAATGGTGTAGTATGGGACAGTGGTATGGAAGAGGAATTTGACGCCATAATTTGGTGCACCGGTTTTGGGTACGCCACAGATTATTTAAAATCATTAGTAAAAACGGATGAAAGAGGTATAGCCAAAACTCAAGAAAGTAGATCACTAGAAGTTGATGGTTTGTGGTTAGTTGGTTACGGTGGCTGGACAGGGTATGCATCGGCTACCCTCGTAGGACTAAACAGAACTGCAAAACAAACCATTAAAGAAATCGAAGAATATTTTAAGGTATATTCTTGAGCAAGAAAAATTTAAACCTTAATGCAATGGAGACACATTTTAAAAAACAGTGAGATTATCAAATCCAAGTGCGAAGGCACACACAATGCATATAAAAAATAGGCGAATAATTACTAAAATCAAAAGTTTTGGCTCGCATTAAACTTTATGCTTAACCGATAGGTTCGTGCTATAAAACCGCCTACTTCTCATATACTAACCTGAACGCCAATAAGCACTCCAAGCCCAACAACTCATACTGGAGGTTTCTTCAACAAAAACGCCAGCCCCCGAAAAAAACAAACTAACCCAAAGCTATTCGGATGGATTTTAATAGCACCCCTCAACTAATCTTCTATTATTTTTACATTTTCACTACCAGTGAATTAAACCAATCACAAACCCTGTAGTCTAAGGCCAAGTCCTAATTAATTAGTAAAAAAATAGCACAAGCGAGGGCTTTAGTAAATAAACTCGTCTAAAGTAAAAATTGAATACCATGAATAAAAAAACGCTTCTAATCATGCTCACCCTATTGAGTGTATCCTATTTGCAAACCCAAGCACAACCCGGCAGACGCATGAACCCTGACGACATGGTGCAAAGAGAAAAACAAAACCTATACAGCAAAGTTGAAAACTTGTCTGAAGACCAAATAATGATCATTGATGGCATATATGAAGAATTTGCTCAATCGATGCAGGAGACTTTTCAGGAAGTAAGAAAAAGTGGTAACAGGGAAGAAATGCGTCCCAAAATGGAAGCTTTAAACAAAGAAAAAGACGGACTCATGTTTGACATACTGAGCGAAGAGCAATACACGATCTATGAAGAGCTTACCAAAGCCCAACGTGAGCGAATGAAAGAAAGACAAGGAAATAGACAACCAAACGAGGGAGTCCAATAATGAAGCGTATCACCGTATGTATCGCCATGATGGCGATAACCCTAACGTCCTACGGACAGGAAATCACAAAAAGCAAAGTATTTGGCAGACTAGTAGACAAGACCGATGGCTCTATGATCATCGGTGCTACCGTCCAAATCCACAACCTCAAAGACTCCTCCAAATCCCGCTACGCCATCACGGACGTACAGGGCATCTTTTTGATGAATGAGGTCGAACAGGCTTTTTACAAAATGAGTATCAAAAGCCTAGGATACAAACCCTACACCCGTACGGTTCGGATCTCGCTAGAGGAAATGAACTTTGGCAACCTCCTCTTGGAACAAGACCTCAAGGTGCTCGAAGACGTAGAGATTCAAGGTGCCATCGTGGCCATGGAGGTGAAAGGCGACACCGTACTATACAATGCCGACGCCTACAAAGTGAACCCCGATGCCAGTACAGCTGATTTGGTAAAAAAAATGCCTGGTATCGTGATCGACGAAAACGGTGTGACCGCTAATGGTGAAACAGTAGAACAAGTACTCCTCGACGGCAAGCGTTTTTTCGGACAAGACCCCCTCCTCTCTCTCAACACAATCCCTGCAGAGGTGGTACAGAAGGTAGAAGTATTCGACCAGCAAAGTGAGCGCTCGCAGTTTACAGGCTACGACGACGGCAACACCACCCGAACCATGAATGTGGTCACCAAAGAAGACAAACGCAATGGCCAATTTGGCAAAGCCTATGCCGGCTATGGCACAGACAGCCGCTACAAGGCTGGCGCTAATATCAACAGTTTCAAAGGAGACCAGCGCCTGACTGTGATCGGAATGACTAACAACATCAACCAACAGAATTTTAGCGGAGAAGACCTGGCAGGACTCAGTGGCGGCGGAGGAGGCTTTCGCCGTGGCAACAACAACCTCATGACAGGCACACAAAATGGGATCACCCAAACCCATTCGCTCGGACTGAATTTTACCGACGAATGGAGCGAGAAGGTAAAATTCGAAGGCAGTTATTTTTATAATCAAACAAATAACAGCCGCGACCAAGTGACTGGACGTGAAATCTACAATGGGGACAGTATTCAATACTACGACGAAAACAAAAATGCCGATACTGACAATCTCAACCATCGGTTTAATTCCAGAATTTCGTACGACATCAACAAAAAAAACAAATTGGTCATTCGCCCGAGCATCAGCTATCAGGACAACGAAAGCCTAACCTATACCGATGGGTCTACCGTAGACGGGTTTGGCACAGTACTCAACCAAACGAAAAACAATTACCTCAGTGGCAATGAAGCCTTTAATGTCAACAACGAAATCAGCTACATGCACAAGTTTGACAAAATCGGCCGAACTGTATCGCTAGAAGTAGAGACGCAGTACAAAGAAACAGACCGAGAAAACTATTACGAAGATATCTCCTTGGACTCCATCACTCAATACCTGACTGATGAAATAGACTATACCATAGGCACCACACTGGGCTATACCGAACCCGTAGGCAATACAGCTCAACTATCGGCTACCTACGAACTCAGCTATCGAGAGCGCAATGCAGACAAAAACACTTACATCATCAACCCTGACACTGGCGTTGGCGATTTCAACGAACAGTTGTCCAACCATTTTATCAGTGGATATACTCAGCACAAAACAGAGGTGTCCTTGAGCAACCGGACTCCAGCCACCTTTTATCAATTTGGGTTAGGCTACCAATATGCCAAGCTCGACAACCAACAAGTGCAGCCTGATGCTGGCAATTTCGTTAATGGATTCAGCAGCATACTCCCCTCCGCCATGGGAAGAGTACAGTTAGGCAGCGAGGCAGATCTATTCATAAGGTACCGTACGAGTACGTCTACCCCATCGATCAATCAGCTCCAAAACGTAATAGACAATAGCGATCCGCTATTTATTTCGATAGGAAACCCAGAACTCAACCAGAGCTACACACATTCGCTCATGATGCGGTTCAATAAACCAAATCCAGATAAAAACAGATCGTTGTCAAATTTTACCAGAGTAGAAACCACCCACAACTACATCACCAACGAAACCACCTACGCACCCAAAGATTCCGTATACACAGGAGGGATCGTTGTACAACGCGGGGCTCAAATCTCTCGTCCGATCAACATGAACGGGTATTGGAATATCAACAACAATACTACGCACAGCTTTTTGATCGACAAGATCAAATCCAACCTCAACACAACAGTAGGATTCAATTACCGTAGATTGCCTGGGCGTACCAACGACCAAATCAATATTTCCAACACCTATACAGGCAATATCAAATTGGCCTTGGTGAGCAACATCAGCGAAAACTTTGATTTCAATGTATATTACGATGTGAGCTCCAATCTAGTCAACAACTCGATAGAGACCATTTCCAATACCAATTACACCACGCAAACGACTGGAGCCAAACTCAATTGGATATTTGGTGGTGGATTTGTGTTTCGCAACGACATCTACTATCAAAAGTACAACGGCATCGAAGATTCATTCGACAGCCAGTATGTACTCTGGAACATGAGTGTGGCGCGTAAATTTCTCAAAAATGATGCAGGAGAATTGGAACTTTCTGTTTTTGACTTACTGGGACAAAACCAAAGCTTTTCGCAAAGTGTGAATGCTGCCTATGTGCAAGAAGTTCGTACAGAGGTACTGCAGCAGTATTTCATGTTGACTTTCACTTATCAGCTCCGACGATTCGCCAGTGCCAAGTAATTCACAGATTTCCCATCAACACAATAGCCTGAATTAGGGCTATAGTATGAGGTTTCGTCCAATTGTTGTACAGTTTGGCAGTGTATGGAGAGAAAAATAATTATCCTCTCCACACAGTCATTCCCTTATCCATTGATTAAATGTGGATAGTCTTTCTGGCGATCTTGAAACTTCAAGATATGATCCTTTACGATAGTTCCTTGATTGACATTGATTGCGTTCTTGATGGTACTGTTTTCATCCCAGCCTTGAGGCCCTGCGATCACAGAAGACAGGTGGACAATCAAAGCTGCAGAAAGTGATCTTGAGGCACTTTCCCAATAATAGCTCGGTGTGTGATCTACCGCATAGTAGTCTACCCCATCCACATATATGATGGGGTGCTTGAAAGTAGTAGGCTTCGCAAAATAAAAGCCCATGCCTTCGTCGCAGCTCACATCTATGATCAAAGTTCCCGGATTGAGGTTAGCTTTTTCCTCTTCGATCACAAAATCGATAGGCTCTTCAGTATCTTGATAGGTTCCATTGATAATGATTTCGGATTCTTTGATCAATTCCATCAGTGGTCTTTCTGATCCGTCGTGCTCTACGATCATCATCCGTGGTTCTCCTGGGTTTCCACTTCTCAAACGGACATAATGTACATCGAGAACTTCTTCTCTTACTTCATGATCTGGTCTTTGGATACAAATGGTGATGTCTCGAAAGCCATGTGCCTTCAGTGCATAAACAGCTCCCCTACTCACAGCTCCAAAACTAAAAATAACCACTTTGCGCTGATTGCCATAATGGCCATCTATACCTTTCAGCTGCAAAGCATGCATGACAGCACTATATCCAGCCAACTCATTATTTTTATAGAACGTGTGTCTTCCCATTTGCCCATTAGGGTGCCACACAAACATATCTTCAAATGCGATCAAAGTCAGTTTACGGTCAATCGCCACCTGAGTCACTGGCATCTGCTGAGCACAATGCGGATACCCCCACAGCGTTCCGCCGACTTTCAATTGTTCTAAATCTGACACGATAGGTTTGGCAATGATCGCGCAGCCTATATCTGATAAAATTTCGCTTCGCGATGCAATCCCACCGGTTTGTGCGGCAATTTCTTCATCAGAAATATGGAAGGGTTTGCCATATCCTTTTTCAAATATGAGTTGTTTCCTTACGGATTCTGAGATTCTACTGAGGTGCTCTGGGTGGATGGGAATGCGGTTTTCGTCTTCCTTCATAGAAGTACCGATAACGCCAAAAATTAGCTTATTCATGATTTTAGTTTTACGGAACTGCTCATTAATACAATGAGCTATTATTTCCTTGAGAGATGTTATGTGGAAAAGTGGTGATGACTCACACATCTACTGAATCACCAAAATTTCAATCGTTGAAAGAGCTCAACTAAAAGATTTCTACAAGGACTCGACACGAGGTAGAAATATTGAAAAGATATTCTAAATACCAAAGATACCATTTCTCCGAAGACTATCTGGTATATTCTCTCGATTAGTAATCTGGAAACCTTAATCAAGGTTCTGCACCTCTTTCTACAAAAGAAAGTAAATCCCACGAGGGATTTCAGAATAAAAACCGTCTAATCTTTTAGAAAACAGAAAATTGATTCAACATGAAAAATTCAACCTTAAATATTCGGTTTAAAACACCTGTATTATTGGTTATGCTTAGCTTTTTTGTCGCTTGTATCGACAACGACAACATCGAAGACAGTACGGATGAAACTACAGAGAGCATCGACGACACCGTTTTTGAAGCCACTGACTGGAGCGCCGATACGCACAGCAATGATGCAGACCCTAATTATGAAGAAGTATTTGAAGACGATGCCGTAAAGCGGTTGGATATTGTAATCACACCAGCTCGCTGGCAAGCCATGCTCGATGACATGACGAGCCTATACGGAACTTTTGGCACGCACAGTAACCACAGCAGTATCTTTGCAGATGAAAACCCCATTTTTGTACCAGCAGAGGTGTTTTACAAAGACAAAGAGTGGTATAGAGTGGGCGTCCGATTCAAAGGCAATTCAAGCCTACTAAACACATGGCAAGATGGCAACTTGAAACTTTCCTTCAAACTAGATTTTGATGAATTCGAAGATGACTATCCGCAGATAGACAACCAGCGTTTTTATGGATTCAAAAAATTGAGTCTAAAAAACAACTACAACGACAAATCCATGCTTCGTGAAAAAGTAGCTGCCGATATCTTCAGGAACGCCGGTCTGGCTAGTTCACACACAGCCTTTTATACGGTATATGTAGACCATGGAGACGGTCCTATTTACTTTGGCTTATATACCCTAGTAGAAGAAGTAGACGATACGGTGATCGACACACAATTTGCCGACAACGACGGCAACCTCTACAAACCAGACGGCGACGCGGCTAGCTTTGCCTCTGGCTCTTTTAGCGAGTCGGATTTTGTAAAAGAAACAAACGAAGACGATGAAGACTGGTCTGACATCGAAAGCCTGTTTAGCGTATTACACGACGACTCTCGCATCACGGATGCGACTACTTGGAGAACCAATCTGGAAAAAACACTCGATACGGATGTATTCTTGAAGTACTTGGCCACCAATACCGTGATCCAAAACTGGGACACCTATGGTAGAATGACTCACAACTACTTCCTGTACAACAATCCCGACAACGGACTACTCACATGGATTCCTTGGGACAACAATGAAGCTCTTCAACAGGGAAATAGGGAGGGTTCCTTGCCGTTGGATTTTGCAAAGCTCTCTGCTTCTCAGTGGCCATTGATTGGCTATTTGTATTCTGACGATGTGTACAAAGCACAATACGACACCTACGTAGAGGAAGTCATAAATGGCGTTTTTGAAACAGCTACTATACAAGCCACATATACCAAATATGCCACACTGATAGAGCCTTATGCTACTACCGAAACTTCAGGCTATAGCTTCTTAAACAATAGTTCTGAATTTCAAACGGCAGTGAACGAGCTCAAAACTCACGCAACCCAACGCGCCACAGCAGTAGAAAATTATTTGGAATAGCTAGGTCATTGGTCTGACCAATAATATCTCATGACCACCCGCAGGGAGACAGTAGCAGCACCGTCTCCCTGTACTTTTCTACGCCCTCTTTCTTGCTCCCTGTTAGAACCAAAACGAATTACCATTCATCGTTTCACACGACCAGAAAAGCATTTATTTTTTAAGTCTTTGCAACCAACAATTACAATCTTGAATTGTAAATTACTAACGGCGATGAATCATAGCAGGCTAACGCTTCGATAGATTTCATCCTATAACGGGCAGCGAGTAGCATGATTCAAGAAAATGAATGGTTGGAGCAGATGGCAAGCGGGAGCGACGAAGCTTTGGTGTGGTTTTACAACCAATACGCCACCAAAGTGTACAACACCATCATCAGCTACACCAAAAATGCCGAAGACGCCGAAGAAGTGCTTCAAGATGTGTTTGTCACCTTGTTCAACACGGCAGCTAAATTCAAACACGAAGCCTCGGTCAGCACGTGGATCTACCGCATTGCGGTCAACAAATCTCTGGATTTTCTAAGGAAAAAAAATAGCGCCAAGCGCATGGGTGTTTTTTCCTCATTGTATAAAAAAGGTAGCAATGAGACCATCATCGAGCCCGTAGATTTTGTGCATCCTGGCGTAACACTCGAAAACTCCGAAGATGCCAAACTTTTGTTTCGTGTGATCGATCGCCTGTCCGACAACCAGAAAACAGCCTTTATCCTAACCCAAATTGAAGGCTTGCCCCAGCAGGAAGTAGCCGACATTATGAAAATAACGCGCAAGTCTGTGGAGTCGCTGCTGCAACGTGCCAAAGCTAATTTGAGAATAGCTTTAGAAAATTATTATCCCGAACGAGGGAAAACATCAAAAAATACGTCTAGTTAATTATGGAAGAGTGGAAAGATAAAATCATGAACAGTTTGGACGGAATGGAAAAAGCCCAACCACCCAAAGACAGATTGCAAAAAATACAAGCTGCCATCGCCCAACAACACCATATATCCGTATCTCCAAAAGGCCTCTCATGGATGGCCGTAGCTGCGGTTATCTTGTTAGTGATTTGCTCCAACGTAATGGTAGTCACGCACTATTTTGATCAAACTTCCAATATTTCTGCTTTCGAAACCTACGTACCTTTGACAGCTAACTTTAATATCTACGAATAATGAAAAACAAGATTTACCAAATAGGTCTGGGTCTCATGTTGCTGGTCAATGGGATACTCATTTTCCTCTTCGTACAAGGTGCCCCTCGCCCACCTCGCCATGACAGATCGCCAAAGCAGAATGGACTCATGGAAAAAATAAGCCAACAATTGCAACTCACTCCCGAGCAACAAGCCAATTATTTTGAATTAGCGAAAGCGCATGCCACACATATGAATGTCATCGACAAATCGCATAAGAAATTGCTGAAAACCTATTTTAAATCACTCATTCTTCCTTCTGAGCAGCAACCAAACCATGACCAACTACTGCATCAGATCCAATCTTTGGAAGCTCAAAAAATCACAATAACCTACCAGCATTTCCACGACCTAAAAGCGCTCTGCAACGAATCTCAAAAGGCTCATTTTGAGCTGATTATCAACGACATGTTTGATGTTTTGATTCGCAACAGCAAAAACAATCCACCTCCCCCGAGGGATTAAGAAAGTCTTCACGTCTATAGGGTATTCATTAAAGAAACTATAGACATGAAAAAGATCGTTATGATAATCGCAGTATTGGGTCTCACTGCCACTGCTTATGCCCAAGGGCCTGGAAGACAGCGTCCTCAGCGCCCAAATGCAGAAGAAATGATAGCCAAGGCTACAGAAGACCTCAATCTGACAGACGAGCAAGTGGCTCAGTGGGAAGCTATTCACAAAAAATACGAATCGTCTAGCAAAAAAGATGGGCGAAAAGCTATGGGTGAAGAGCTAGAGGCCACACTCACAGAAGAGCAACTGGTGGTATTCAAGAAAATGAGAGAAAACCAAAAGCCTCCAAGAGGCGGTAGAAACTAAGCCATCTGGTAACCTTATAAATAGTCTCATGATGGGAGGTCGTCTCAAAAGCTTGATCATCTAAAGCTTGACTCACAAGGCCTACACACCCTAGGAAATTTGATAGTAACAAGGCTTCGAATTTCTGGGTGCGTACTGCTCACCTGATCGCTTTATTTGCTTTTGATTCTGCCTCCTTTTTATTTAACCTCCCTACCCTTGTCCTGAACCAGGCAAAATTCTTTGTACAAGATTTGCGATCTACTCCACATTGATTTATTCTTGTCTAAGGCCAAGCCTAACCGTAGCCCCTCTGAGAAAAAAAGAACACTTTTAAAACTATAACATAAAGGATATATCAACCACCAGTGTGTGATATCTGGATGTTGTAGGTAATTATGAGTAAGACTCAAGAAAAATATTATTTGAAAATATTAAGTGATAAAGATTATAATCACTCAGTTGTTGAGTTAAAATTTCAAAAGCTGGAAATTGATTTATCTAAATATAATTTATTTCAAGTGAAATCGGCTATTTCGTATTTATCTAGATATGAAGATGAAATTGATTCAATAATTATTAATGCAAATCAAAATATAGATATAATACTAAACGCTGCTACTGTAAAACAAGAACGAAGCAAAAATTGATTTAATGGGAACATTTGGTAATAGATTTTACGAAATTGGAAGAGGTTATGAAGTCGTCTCATCTCAATAAAAAAGACCTTATATAATTGGAGTAGATTTAAACGAGAAAGAAAAGCCATTTGTTCTTGCTTCGGGTGATCATCATTCAGACCTAGGAGCAATAACAGTGAGCTTAGAGGATTTATTATCAGAGAAATGGAAAGAACATATCTCAAAATCAAATTGCACAAAATTTGTAACTGAATTACGGATAGCCATTAGTTCTGGAGAATCATTCCCACCTAAATTTCTAATAAAAAGAGTGAACAATGAATAAACTACCTACAACAAGCTGTGATGAAATCATGCGTGGATAGTGCTAGACGACAGTTTTCTGTATTCTGGAAGCCCTGCCAATTCTGCGAATTGGCCTATTGAGAAAATGAAAAAAGTAATAGCCCATTTCGCAGATTTGGCTATTTAGTATCAGAAAGATTAACTTTCCAAAAACGCACGCTTCATACAGGGGCGATAAACTCCATCAGATTAACCGAAAAGTTGATTGTGTTTACTTTCAATCAATTGACTATAATTCCCCATCATTTCTTCGGATAAGAAAGACTGATTTATAAAGTCTATCCAGATATTATGAAGTTTTGAGTACTTATTTAGAATATTCTCGGCCGCTTTATTAGGTATGCCAGAGGTAGTCATAGCGCTAAAAAAATCAGATTTTCTCAGTCTTTTCTTTTTACCGCATAATGTCAAGGCAAGCTC
This sequence comes from Reichenbachiella carrageenanivorans, assembly GCF_025639805.1. Lineage (NCBI taxonomy): Bacteria > Pseudomonadati > Bacteroidota > Cytophagia > Cytophagales > Reichenbachiellaceae > Reichenbachiella > Reichenbachiella carrageenanivorans. The sequence continues at coordinate 4,399,345 of NZ_CP106735.1, forward strand.
TTCATCATCTCCTTCAACCACTAGAGCTGAAGAAACTAAATCATAAGCAGGAGCCAATTCATAATGACCTTGCTCATTCTTTAGCAATGAAAAGTTCTTTAAATGCATGTCAGCATTTCCAGTCAGAAAACTAAAAAGAGTCAATTCATAAAACCTTACTAAATCAAGACCTGGATTTATACTACTTCGTTTGATCTCTTTAGCTATCTGCTCATGAGATGACTTGTATTTGTCTTCCGTTAGTCTTCCCAGCAGTTGGCACATATCCTCCATATGCTTTTTCACTCCCTCATTTCTATCCATTCTTTTAGTTATGTAAGCTAATTCTCCGGAATCCAATCGCACCAAAGAATGCTTGGCAGTTCTAATTCTTGATAGTTGAGCAAGATGCATGGTCAGGTCTTCTATTTGAGGAAGTTCTTCCCACATTGGCGACTGAGGCTTTAGGATATATTGACCCCAAAGGCCAACTATTGTCAACTTTTCAGGCTCATTGTCTGGTTTTTCTATGTGCAAGGATAATTTCGGCTGAACACCTGTAACTGTTGTCTTCCCCTTAATCATCTGTTTAGCAAGGCTCAGAAGATCTGCCTCAGTGTATGGCACTTTTGGAGGTTCTGAAACTCCGAATATTTTCTTACTACAATTCGGGTGAAAATCACCTTCTGAGTCTCTATAGCAGTATAGACAATTCATATTAATGGCTCAATTGATACAGCTCCTATGCAATCTTTGCATGCAACAAGGAGAACTCCCATTCTATCCTTTTCACTGACTTTCCAATTTTTTTCAACTATATCCAAAATCCAACCTTCTGGAATAAGACCATCAAAAAATGGAAACAGTATATTTGAATGAAACGGCTCTTGTTGTAATTGCAGAGTTAAACTTATGGGTGCTCTCCCTTTTGCGAAATATTCGTATTCGTATTGAAAATGATACCCTTCTTCATCTTCGGTTAGTGTCCCAGCCCACTCATCTTGGTAAAGTACTTTTGCTTTCCTCATCTCTGTTAACTTCTATTGGTCCCAATTCATATCCAAAGAGATTTAAAACTTGATTGACCTTGTCCATTTTCAGTGTTGGCTTTCCTTGCTCAAGCTCTCGAACAAATCTTAATCCAACCCCAGCGGCAAATGACAGATCTTCCTGTTTCATTCTGGCTTGCTTTCTTTTCTCTTTGATGAACTGTGCTAATGTTGTTTTCATCATCTCTATAACTCTATACCCTTTCGGGTGTAATATAGCAAATTATAACAATTTATACCATAACGGGTATAAAATTTTCGATATCTCCACTACTATACCCTTTAAGGTATAAAAATGAAAATATAAGTTAATTACACCTTATCGGGTATAGTGCAAAAAAGACGACAAACAAATTACAGAGTCTAATAAACGACATAGCACATGCCTCTTCTGAGTTACTTGAATCCTATATACAAGACCGATATTTTAGTAGAACTTAAATGAGCCCAGAGGCACGTGCCATATCTGGTCGTTAGTCTGTATAGCAGAGATCAAAAATTTTGGAAATCTAATATTGAAATCTGAAGGATTTAGTTTCTGGAAATTCTTGTCTGGACTCTTCTTTTTCATAGGTATAATCAGCCTGATTAAAAACATCAAAATCATAAAATGATATGCCTGAATTGAACTGTCTTATTTAGGAGATATAGTAAATGGATTTGTCAGAACTGAGTTTATTCTTTCGCAAATATTATCCGAACTGGGTTTTAGGGATAATCGAATAGATTTCTTCGCTGACAGTCGAACCGAGAAAAAACTACAGTCAATACGTATTGAATTCGAAAAGTCCGAACTTCCCAAAAAGCATGAGTTTATCAGATTGATTGATGAACTCGATGAGTTAAGAAAGAAAAGAAATATTGTGGTTCATAGCCTGGTGTTAACTAACGTAGAAGATAGCCACAACCACATGTTTCACAACTATCAGAAAATCAAAGGAGGAATTCTGAATAAGACAACACAATTCAATACGTCAGATTTGAAGAATATTCATATCGAAATTCTAGAAATACATAACTCTCTTTATACCCTTCATTGGGGTGAAAGAGGTCGCTAACAAATGTTTCCATGAATGGAGTTTCATCAATCAGGATATTTTCGTGGAGATTGGAAAGTCCGCCACAAGTTTTAAATTTAAATCAAAGCTGGGCCGAGTAGGCATGGCTTTGAACGAGACGAGAGGTTAGTGCATTCTTTAAAGCGCCATGATGACCGCCTTCTGCTCTACTGCCCACAACGAAAGACTATTTGATTGACCTGCTAGGTTTAGTTTATTGATGATGTTGCTCCTGTGTTTTTCTACGGTACGGGCAGAGATATGAAGCCTTTCGGCTATCATTTGGGAGCTACATTGACTAGCTACAAGCTTGAGAATCTTTTTTTCTGATGATGAAAGCAAATCCAAATTGACAGTCTTTTTGCTATCTGTGGTATGGGTAGTGGAGAGAATCGACAGACTGTAATATGAATTGCCCTTCATCACCTCATCTATGCATTTGAATATTTCTGTGCTGGTATCTTCTTTCAGCAGATAACCCGCAATATTTAGGCTTTTGGCCTGTGCGATAAACGCTGGTTCTTTGTGATACGACAAGAGAATAAACTTAGTCTCTAGCTGCTTTTTTCTACACTCGTCTGCTATGGAGAGCCCACTCAAATAGGGCATTTCGATATCCAAAAGTGCAATATCAGGAGGGTTGTCCAAAATCAACTTTAAAGCCGCAGCACCATCACTTACAGCACCCAATATCTCTATGCCACCCCTTTGAAGCAATAGGTCTTTTAATCCCTGCAACAGCAACGGGTGATCATCAGCTATCACTATACGTACTACTTTTGATTCAGGCATTTTTATTTGGTTTTGAAACATGTAACGTGACGGTTGTCCCTTTTCCTTTTACCGACTCTATCATCAACTTGCCACCCAGCAGCTGGGTTCTTTCTCTAAGTGTCTTCATTCCCAAGCTCGTCACTACTCCTGAGTCTTCGGTCAAATCAAACCCTACACCATAATCCTTTATTTGAATCGACACGCGTCGTGGCTCATCCTTTACCACAACCGAAGCAGACTCACTCTTGGCATGCTTTAGCACGTTATTCAAAGACTCTTGAATGATCCTGTAAATTTGTAATTCCTTTGCTTCGTCAAATAAACCATCTATGGTGTCAATCTCTTCGGAAAAGAAAATGTCGGAGTATTCATCTGCGTCACTTACCAATTTTTGGATGGCAGCTGTAAGACCCAAGTTTTCTAATACAGCTGGATGCAGTGCCTTGGAGATTGATCTCACTTCCTCTAGTGCTTTGGATACCATATTGGTGGTGTTTTCATCTTGATTCAAGGCTACCTTATTTTTGATCAAAATAAGACTTTGGCCGACTGAATCGTGCAGGTCTTGGGAGATGCGTTTTCTTTCATCCTCGTGTGCTACGATCAATTGCCGCGAATAGAGGGCTTCCATTTTTTTGGCTTGAATGGCAAACCTTGATGAGCGATAGAAATAAATTCCCGCAAAGAATAAGAGCAAACCAATCCCGATAGCCCAGCTCAGTCGGGTTTTGAATAAATTGGCTGTTGCGAGAACCTTAATTTCATTTTCTTGATCAGATATCTGCCTCTCCCTGTGCTCTTTCTCATACAATGTCTCCATATAGACCAGTGCATTGGATTTGCTGGCGCTGAGTATGGAGTCTTTGATATGAATGGAAGACTGTAGGTGTATATGAGCATTTTCAAAATCCCCTTTTGCCAAATAGCATTTATAGGTCAAATTCTCCATTTCCATCACCTCTTCGTACTTGTTTTGTGTTCGGCACTGATCGATCAATTGCTTAGACAGAGCAATTGTCTCGTCATATCTGTTTTGACAGTAAAGGGAATAGACCTGTGCCCATAAATAAAGCTCATCCAGCCATTTGGATCCCTTAAACTTGTCTCGTTCGGCTTGCATGCGCTGAAAATAGTGATTCGCAGAATCACAGCGGTTGATTTTGGTATATGCAACCGTGAGCTTACTGTAAGCGGAATACCTTAGGTCTGGCTTTGGGTCGCCAAGTGAGATTGCTTTTTTCAATAAACGAATCCCTAGACTGTCATTATTCAATTTGCGGGCTTCAGTGGCGTAGTTAATATAGTTCACCAGAATCAGTCCTATTTCTGTATTCGCATTGCTCAACTGAATGAGTTTTTTTCGCTGCTCGATCGCCTTTTCAGCAAATCCATTCATCCCATATAGTATAGCCGTCTCATTGATCGTTTTGATCAGGCTAACAGTATCATAGTTGTGGGCAAATATCGCACGGGCATTTTCTAACAATTCACCTGATTTTATAAAATCGCCCTTTTGCATGTGTCTGGCTGCCATATATAAGTAGGCCTCTCCAAATTCTCTCTGAGTTGAATCATTGAGCGTTTCATAAACATGAGCGGCATTGTTATACTCACGTAGTGAACTGTCATATTCGTTTATGTATTCGTAAATATTCCCCCGTTGAATCAACAATGCCCCCCTAGTTGAGGGTGACAACTGATCATCCCAATGAAGTGTTCTGTTAATAATGGCGAAAGCAGAATCAGGAATGAATACTTCTGAATAATAAGTCTTAGCTAAACGGATGGCGTATTTGGCAGCAAAGTCGTACTGTTGTTCTGCTTTAGTGTTTTGGATAGCCCGAGAAAGACACTGTTGGTATAGGTCCAACTTTTCGGGGTATATCCATACGTCCAAGGTATCATACAAGGGAAGCTTAGCCTCCCAAGTAGGTTGACTATCAATGACCTGAAAAAGTGAATCATAGTCATGATTGCCATAGGACTGAGGGCCTATCAAAAATAAAAAAACTACTAAAAGGAATAATCGCTGCACCACTTGAAAAATGTATTTCATTCTATATTCCCAAGATTAAGATAAAATCGACAAACGGAGTTGCATAAATGGAAAACAAAAGTTGTAAAACTAAAAAACTTCTTCCACTGCTTGCTGTCCTCTTTTTATAAAATAGCGTCAAAAAGCTCTCCTTTTCAATCTCTTGATACATTGTCTTTCTCTTCATTTTTTTCAAATATACGTACTGCCACGTATGTTTTTACGAGATGCCTCGTATTGCCTTAGCCAACAGCTGTTTTCATCTTTGTGTTAGTAATCAGCTATGTCATTTTATGAGAACAAACTTCAGTTTTCTATCCACTATTCTTACTTCGCTTATTGTATTGGTTTTTCATCCAGTCATCACCCATGCACAAAGTTTGGCCAATTTTAATACCTCGCCCACGTCAGTGTACAGTGTTCTACATACCGTTTTTTATTCACGGATCTATCCTGATACTTGACTGGCACAACAACGACTGAAATAGAGCAGACCACAGAGGATGCACTCTACACCCTCTCCTGTCCAAATCAAAACACACAAAAAGTAAAATCACGCTGATACAATAATATGATGGTCTCAACAAAAATATATATCCAAACCATTTTTATAGTCAGTTTGGCTTGCTACAGTTCATTTACTTGGGCTCAGCAAATCTCCCCATTCAATCTATACAACCAGAATACATTCCTCATCAACCCCGCTGTAGCAGGGCTAAACCATTGTCTATATGGATTTGTGAACCGTAGCGTACAGACAACTGGAGTGGATCAAGCCCCTTCTGTACAGCAATTAAGTCTATATGGAAGCATCGCGCCTTCACATGGCTTGGGTACAGCCATTCGTTACTCAGATTTGGGGCTGGTATCTCAATTTTCAGGTAACATCAGCTATGCCTATCACCTGAAAATATCACAGGAGAGCGCACTCCATGCGGCCTTTTCTCTAGGCATTGACCAACAACGGCTCAACATGAATGAAGTCATTGCCAGCGATTACACAGACGAACTTTTGATCAAATACAGTCAACCCCAATCAAGTCTATCCAATGGTCTAGGGCTCATGTTTACCTCCCAAAAACTCACACTAGGAATCGCAGTACCTCAAACTTTTTCGAGGAAATCGGAGGTAAATTTCGTACAAAACGAACGCATCAACGCTTATGCATCTTATGGTCTAGTAAACACCCCTCAGTGGCAACTCGAAGGGTTTCTACTCTATCGAAACTATGCATCAGAAACTGACCGACTGGACATTGGCAGTAGAGTGGTTTTGAAAGACATTCTGGGTCTGGGAGCCATCTACAAAACTGGCCGTGGAGTAGCTGTAATGGCTGATCTGCAAATCAACGACCAATTCATTTTTGCCTACAACTACGAAGTCGCTACCAAATCGCAATCTCTCGGAGGCTCTCATGGCCTCATGCTAGGAATCAGACTATGCCACAACAAAAACAAATCTGTAGACAGACAGCTCTATGTGCAATCCATCCCATCAACACCTATGGCTCAACCTGCCCCACCTAAACCGACCCTCATCACCCCTATCAAAATCGAAACAGCCCCATATGAGGAAAAAACCTTACCTGATTCACTCAACAGTATTTTCAAGCAAAAAGATCTAATCATCAGATTCGCTCAAGCTTCTCCAGACTCTGTCGTCTCTGGAAACCAACACGCCGTAGTCTCTAAAGTAGCTGGGATTTTAAAAGCGCATCCAGAACTGAAAGTCACGATCATTGGACATGCCAGCTCATCTGGTACAGAAGAATTTAATCAGCAAATATCTGAAGCTAGAGCTAAAGCTGTGGCCAATATTTTGATCAAAGAAGCTATTGACACCAATCGCATCTCTACGATTGGGAGAGGTGAACTAGCCCCTCTCTCCGAACAGGATGAAGAGAATCGATGCGTACAGGTCGTTTTTCATATTAACTAATTCAGTAAAAATCATCCCTCATTATTCCGATACATAGATGAAAAAGATACTACTCATTGCGCTTACCTTGTCTACATTCACCCTATCCAAGGCGCAAGAATGTGATACGCTCTCCTATGAGTGGGAAAACCCCACTCCAACCACAACTGTTTTTAATTATGGATCAGGTAGACTTACAGGTATACCAGATCCATCGAACTCTACAAACCCAACAGACGCAAAAACAATCTTTGAAGGCTTTACGAGTCCTAGTCCTGGTACGACCTCAGTAGGAGCTGTTTTATTAGGTCTTGGGTTTCTTTCGGATGACAATGATAATCTCAGGATGGATGTGATGGTTTATGATGACAATGGGTCAGGCAGACCAGGCACTCAGATCGGGGGTGTAACAGGTCTTTCGCCTACTTCGTTAGGGGTAGTGCATAATTTTAGAGAGTTTTGGATTGAGCTGCCTTCTTTGCCAGTTCCTACCACCAGTATATTTTATATTGGCGTAGTGATGCACCCTGGGGATGCCAGTGATCAACTGGTTGTCCAAGCTAGTGCTAAAGGACAGGGCAATGGAGATGGATCCAATAGCATTACAACAACCCAATATGGAAATGAAATATTACTTAGTGTTTACAGTAGCGATATAGATCTGAAAATAATAGCAAAACTGGGGGTAGTTAGAGATCCTTCTTTTAGTTACGGTAGCAGCAGCTATTGTTCTAATCTACCTGATCCCACGCCTACTATATCAGGGGATGCAGGAGGTACATTTACCAGTTCTCCTTCGGGTCTTTCTATCAATAGTTCTACGGGTAAAATTGATTTGTCGGCTAGCAGCGGTGGCACCTATACTGTGAGGTACACTACGGGAGGAACATGTTCTCAGTTCAAAACCCAATCTGTAGTCATTGTAGATGATCAACCTACAATTATCTGTCCAGTCAATCAGACGATAGATTTTAACGCCAGTTGCCAATATACTTTGCCTGACTATAGGAGTTTGGCGATCGCCAATGACAACTGTAGTACGCCTACCCTTACACAATCTCCTGCTCCAGGGTCTGTTTTGTCCGCTACTCAAATCGTCACACTTACTGCCAATGATGGGGATGGAAACACAAAAACTTGCACGTTTAGTGTAACCCCATCCGACAACACGAAACCTACTATCACGTGCCCTGCAGATCAAAATGTGAGTTTCGACACCAGCTGTGAGTACACGCTATTGGATTACACGACTTTAGCAACCGCCGCTGACAACTGTGGAACTGCCACAGTCACACAATCCCCAGCAGTTGGGACTGTGATCACGGCAAGCCAAGTCATCACACTCACAGCAACAGATGGCAATGGCAACACAGAGACCTGTACGTTCAACGTCACCCCAGAAGACAACACGAAACCTACGATCACTTGTCCTACAGATCAAAATGTGAGTTTCGACACTAGCTGTGAGTACACTTTGATAGACTTTACATCACTAGCTACAGCCAATGACAACTGTGGAACTACTACAATCACACAATCCCCGGCCATCGGTACAGTAATTACGGCCAGTCAAGAGATCACGCTCACCGCTACAGACGGAAATGGCAACACAGAGACCTGTACGTTCAACGTCATCCCAGAAGACAACACCAAGCCTACCATCACGTGCCCTGCAGATCAAAGCGTCAGCGTCGATACCAGCTGTGAGTATGCTCTGCTGGATTATACAGCTTTGGCTACAGCCAATGACAACTGTGGAACGGCTACAGTCGCACAATCTCCAGCAGTTGGCACAGTGATTACGGCCAGCCAAGTCATCACACTGACTGCCACAGACGGAAATGGCAATACAGAGACTTGCACATTCAACGTGACCCTAGCTGACAACATCAAGCCTATTATAACTTGTCCCGCTGATCTGGAAAGCTGCGAAGAAATCATCTCCTTTGAGGAGCCTACTGCCATTGACAACTGTGCAACACTAACGGTGGTGCAAACCGCTGGGCTAGCCAGTGGATCAGCATTTCCTGTAGGAGTAACTACCAATGAGTACCTCGTCACCGACAATAGTGGAAACACAGCCACTTGTGCTTTCACCATCACCAGACACCCCATCGTCGAGGTAGATGCGGGAGCAGACGCCACCATCAATGCTGGCTTTCCCTATACCCTGACTCCTACTGCAGGTGATGCAAGTCTATTCGAATGGTCTCCTTACGATGGACTGGATGATCCTTTCAGTATGACGGCAGTAGCTCAACCAACTCAAACGACCACATACACGCTACTCGCAACCAATGACAAGGGATGTTCGGCAAGTGACGACATCACCATCACTGTCAATGACCAAATAGAAATCAATAATTTCATTAGTCCCAACTCAGATGGCAAAAATGATTTCTGGGAGATCAAAGGCAATTGGCTTATGGACAATTGCCAAGTCAGCATCTACAACAACAAGAGCGCAGTCATCTATCAGTCTACGGGCTACAACAACGACTGGGACGGAACAGATCACGGCAAATCGCTACCAGAAGGCGTGTACTACTACACCGTATCCTGCCCAGATCGAAACACACAAAAAGGTAAAATCACACTGATGAGATAGGGTGATGGGTCCAAAAACACATTACATTGAAATCATTTTGATGATCAGCTTTGCTTTTCATAGTTCATTTACTTGGGATCAGCAGGATTAAATCGCTAAAGTTAGAAACCATTATAAAGATTTAGAGACTATAAAATTCAACGCAATCTCTCAAATATCAAGGCCTCTAAAGCTACTATGATGACTGGTAAATCATCTAACCTTGGCATGCCTACGATTACTTTTCATTAAAATAATCTCCATATTTGGGATAAAATCTACAAATAATCTAAAGAAAGATATGAATCCTACGGAGCAGCACCATCAGCGAATGGCAAATATGACTTTTGCTTCTGTCTATCCCTTGTATCTCTCTAAAGTGGAAAAAAAAGGAAGAACCAAAGAAGAACTAGATCAGGTTATTTCTTGGCTCACAGGCTTCGACGACCAGCAGTTACAAGAACTTGTCGATGAGAAGGTAACTTTTGAGACTTTCTTCCAACGCGCCACATTGAATCCAAATGCCTGCCTGATTACTGGTGTGATCTGTGGATATCGTGTAGAGGACATAGAGAACCCACTGACGCAACAGGTTCGATATTTGGACAAACTGGTGGATGAGTTGGCCAAGGGCAAGAAGATAGAAAAGATATTGCGCAACATTTAGACAAGAGTCAAAATCACATGATCATCTCTCTTGCCCAAACAAGCCCCATAAAAAACAGCCTAACAGATAGCCTAAATAGCCATAAAGCATGGGTAACAGCAGCCGTCAAAGAAAAATCCGACTGCATCCTATTTCCCGAACTATCCATCACAGGCTACGAACCAACCACTGCACACCAAAACGCCGTGAGTCCAGAAGTACAAGAACTAATGGAACTACAGGCTATGAGCGACCAACACGACATCATCATAGGGGTAGGCATGCCCATCAAAACAGGTCACCAACTAACGATAAACCTTATCATCTTCGCCCCAAACGCTCCAGTCACCTGCTATGCCAAACAGCACTTACACCCCGACGAAACCCCTTACTTTGCCTCAGGCGATCGACAAGTTATTTTCAAAGCAAGCGAATTGAAAATTGCCCCAGCCATTTGTTATGAATCTTTAAAAGAAGAACACCTAGAACATTGCAAAAGTCTGGGTGCTAAAGTCTATGCAGCAAGTGTAGCCAAATCCGAAAGAGGCCTAACTAAAGCCTACGACTACTATGCCTACGCGGCTAAAAAGTATAGCATTCCCATCTTAATGTGCAACTGTGTAGGCACCTACGATCACATGATATGCACAGGCCAATCTGCCATCTGGAACGACCAAGGTGAGCTAGTAGCCTCACTCGACTCTACGAAAAAGGCACTATTAGTATACAACACCCAAACCAACCAAGCCTACAAACGACCAGCCCCCTCTCTCAACCATATGTACACAGCTTCGCACACAAAATATAAAACTTAGTCACACTCTGTATTAATCTTTATTGTTACAGCGATTACCTTTGCCCAACACAATCGTAATAAAATACAAATTAATGAAAGTATCTCGTAGTAATCCTTGGCATAAGGTGGCGGTTGGGAGCCGTACACCAGATGTTGTAAATGGTATTATCGAAATCCCTCAAAACACGCGGGCAAAGTATGAGCTAGACAAAGAATCTGGCCTATTAATGATGGATAGAGTGTTGTACTCAGCCATGTATTATCCTGCCAATTATGGCTTTATCCCTCAGACCTATTGCGACGATGGAGATCCGTTGGACATCGTAGTGCTATCGCAGATAGACATCGTACCGATGTGTATCGTATCCGCCAAAGTAATCGGCGTGATGCGCATGCTAGACGGTGGCGAAGCAGATGACAAGATCATTGCAGTAGCTGAAAATGACATGAGTGTGAACCACATGAATGACATTAGCGAATTACCAGAGCACTTTTGTAAGGAATTGAAAAACTTCTTCGAAGACTACAAAAAACTGGAAAACAAAACCGTAGAGGTAGAAGAATTTCAAAGTGCAGCTACTGCCAAGGAAATCATCCTAAAAAGCATGGAAGACTACAAGGAATTGATTGCAAAATAAACAACCAAACCAGCCATGACCGAAATCCTGATCCCCACCATAGCGGCCCTTATAGGCACCGCTTTTGGTGGGTTGATTACCTACCTTACCCATCGCCAGCAACTTCGCCACGACTTGAAGGTACTGAAAGAAACCTACAAGACGGATTTTATGGCAGAAGAAACCGCCAAACATTTCCTCAGTCACAAGAGCCACATCGAGCGATCCTTCGACGTGCTACAAAAGCATCTGGGTGGATTCGAAGACAACGAACTACGAAAAATCCTCGTCCGTGCCGGAGCTATTCGGGAATTTCGCGAAGACGGCAGCGAGTGGTGGAGATTGCTTTCGCGAATGGATGAATATATCAAGCGAAAGAAAAGCAGCAAGTCAAACTAAAGGCACATCTGACTACCCATTTTTTCACACACAAACCTGCTAGATTATTTTACCGATCTGCTGATATGCTCTAGCTTCGCAACAAACACGTATACATGGCGGGCAAAAACATACAGGAAGAACTCAAAAACTTACTCACCCTTCTCAAAAAAGAGAAAGACGCCGATCTCCAACAATACCGTAAAAAGATGGCTGGTACCTCACTCAAAGAACGCCGAAAAAAAGGTGTCTGCTGGTACCCCATCAATCTCGAAAAAACCAAATACGATGCAGGAGAAAGACTGATTGTCAAAATCTCCCGTCCACCCGAGCATACCGACGCACACCTCTTCCAATCAGGCAAACTGATCAGCCTCTTTTCTAACAGCGCTGGACTCGGCGACCACGAAGATGCTGTCAATGGCGTGGTCAACTCCGTGACCAAGGCTCACATGCATATCACGATGAACGTAGACAGTTTACCCGACTGGCTGCATCATGGTCAGCTCGGCGTACAATTGCTCTTCGACGAAAACGCTTATCGCGAAATGGAGCGCACCCTCACCACCCTGCTCAACACCAAAGAAGATCGACTCACCGAGATGAAAAAAATCCTCCTCGGAGACAAATCCGCTCGATTCACCGACCATGCCACCATACGAGATCTCGGCCTCAACGACAGTCAAAACGCAGCGCTACACCAAATACACAACGCCCAAGACGTAGCCATCATCCACGGCCCTCCAGGCACAGGCAAAACCACCACCGTAGTACAGGCCATTCTCGAAACGCTAAAATCAGAATCTCAAGTATTGGTCTGTGCACCTAGCAATGCAGCTGTAGACCTACTAGCAGAAAAACTCGGAGAGCAAAATATAGAAGTACTCCGTATCGGTCATCCGGCACGGGTCACCGAAGAGATCCTCAGCAAGACACTTGACGCGAAAGTAGCCAACCACAAAGACTACAAAGACCTGAAAGCATTGCGCAAGCAAGCCGACGAATACTTCGCCATGGCAGGCAAATACAAACGGAACTTTGGACATGCCGAAAAGCGACAACGCAACCAACTCCGCGACGAAGCCAAAAGTCTAAAGGCACAAGCCGAACACCTCTCCTACTACATCATCAACGACATCATAGGCAAGGCACAAGTAATCGCCTGTACCCTTGTGGGTGCCAACAACCAAACACTCAATGGCATGACCTTCGAAACGGTCTTTATCGATGAAGCTGCACAGGCACTCGAACCCGCCTCTTGGGTACCTATCCTAAAATCCAATCGCGTCATTTTTGCTGGAGATCACTGCCAACTCCCGCCTACGATCAAATCATTTGAAGCAGCCAGAGCAGGGCTAGAAGTCACCCTGTTCGAAAAAGCCATCCAGTGCAATCAGGCCGACACCATGCTTCGGGAGCAATACCGTATGCACGAAGACATCATGAACTTCAGTAGCCGATTGTTTTACAAAGACCAGCTGATCGCCAATGAAATGGTGAAAAACTGGAAAGTGTACAACGAAGACCAGACCGTAGAATTTATCGATACGGCAGGCTGTGGCTACTTCGAAGAAGTAGACCCCGAAACCAAAAGCTCCTTCAATACCGAAGAGGCAGATTTGCTATTCAAACACCTGACCCAATACCTGTCTCAGCTCGACGCCATGGACAAATCGAGCGACCTCACCAGTGTAGGCATCATCTCTCCCTACAAAGCCCAGGTCATCGCCATGCAAGAGCAGCTCGCCAGCATGGAACTCGATGAGGTTACAGCCAATAAAATAGCAGTAAATACCATAGATTCCTTTCAAGGACAGGAAAGAGACGTGATCTACATCAGTCTCGTTCGCTCCAACGAAAACGGGGAAATCGGATTTTTATCTGATACCCGGCGCATGAACGTAGCCTTGACTCGTGCACGAAAAAAACTCATCGTCATAGGAGACAGTGCCACCATTGGGCAGCATCCATTTTATGAAAAATTTTTAGACTACATCAACGAAATAGACGCCTATCACAGCGCTTTTGAATGGATCAGCGAATAATTTTCAGAGCCCCCTGCCCCACATTGCTTTACTCAATATGAGGAGGCATTTCAACAAATAAACACTAGAGGTAAAGCAAGTCTTTTGGGGGCTTCCTATATTTGCTCAAAAAAAGCGCAATGCCCAATTCAGTCAAAATAGCCCCTTCCCTACTTTCAGCAGATTTTTCACGACTCGGTGCCGATATCGAGATGGTAGAAAAAGGTGGTGCAGAAGTTATTCATTATGATGTAATGGATGGTCACTTCGTGCCCAACCTCACCATTGGCCCATTGGTATTGAAAGACATCAGAAAGTGCACCCAACTACCCATAGATGTACATTTGATGATTGAAAATCCAGACCAATACATTCCTGATTTTGCGAAAGCTGGCGCAGACTGGATCAGTGTACATGTCGAGACCTGCCCTCACTTGCACCGTACCATTCAGCTTATCAAAGAGCTGGGTAAAAAAGCAGGTGTAGTATTGAACCCACATACACCACTGAGTGCCATAGATGAGATCCTACCAGATGTAGATTTTGTACTGATCATGTCTGTCAATCCTGGGTTTGGCGGACAGAAGCTCATCCCTTCTTGTATCGATAAAATCATCAAGCTAAAAGGCATATTAAAAGAAAGAAATTTAGAGCACATCTTTATTGAAATCGACGGCGGTGTGAAACTCGACAATTTGAAAAAAGTAATCGATGCTGGCACAGCTGTAGTCGTCTCGGGATCAGGCATATTCAACACCGAAGACCCGATAGCCACCATCCAGCAAATGAAAGAAGTATAAGACGTTTGAAATCAACAAACTAAGAGGACAAACAATTCAAAAAAGTGCATCAAAATCAACAGATTTATTGATTAAAATTGCGTTCCAAAATTTACAAGCATGAGTAGTGAGAAAGAAACGCAGGATCGCCTGCCGCTCAATTTTATTGAGCAAATGATAGAAAAAGACCTGGCAGAAGGTAAGCACGACGGACGAGTACTTACTCGCTTCCCCCCGCACCCTAATGGGTATTTGCACATTGGCCATGCCAAATCCATCTGCCTAAATTTTGGACTAGCCTTGAAATACAACGGCCAGTGCAACTTGCGCTTCGACGATACCAATCCTGAAAAAGAAGACATCGAATACATCAATTCGATCAAAGAAGACATCCAATGGCTGGGCTTCTCTTGGGACAATGAATTTTATGCTTCAGACTATTTTGATCAATTGTATGAGTATGCCATCCAACTCATCAAATCTGGCAAAGCTTACATTGATGAAAATTCGGCAGAAAAAATCAGTGAAGAGCGTGGTACCCCTACCACCCCTGGCAAACTCAGCGAATATAGAGATCGTACTGTAGAAGAAAACCTTGCCCTTTTCGAAACCATGAAAAATGGTGAAGTAGAAGAAGGCAAGCGCGTACTCAGAGCTAAAATCGACATGGCATCTCCCATTATGCAAATGAGGGATCCTGTAATCTATCGTGTAAAAAAAGCGATCCACCACCGGACGGCTGACAAGTGGTGCATCTATCCTACCTATGATTTTGCACACGGTCAGTCAGATGCTTTTGAGCAGATCACGCATTCGCTATGCACACTGGAGTTTGCCTCTCATAGACCGTTATACGACTGGTTTATCAAAGAACTGGATCTGTACCCGTCTAAGCAAACGGAATTTGCCAGACTGAACCTGAGCTACACAGTAGTGAGCAAAAGAAAGCTAAAAGAACTCGTAGATGATAGACATGTAGAAGGCTGGGACGACCCCCGTATGCCTACACTAGCAGCGATCAGACGACGAGGCTATACAGCAGCTTCGATCAGGGCGTTTGCCAGCAAAATAGGTATAGCCAAAAGAGACGGCGTGAGTGATGTAGCCCTACTCGAACACAGCGTACGAGAAGACCTCAACAAAAAAGCCAACCGTGTATTGGGCGTTTTGGATCCGATCAAATTGATTATTACCAATTACCCAGAAGGCCAAACCGAACAACTCCCTGCGATAAACAACCCCGAGGACGAATCAGCAGGCAAACGCGAAATCCCATTTGGCAAAGAGCTATATATCGAGCGCGACGACTTCATGGAAGAGCCTCCAAAGAAATACTTCAGACTAGGCCCAGACAGAGAGGTGAGATTGAAATATGCCTATATCGTGAAATGCACTGGATTTAAGAAAAATGAAGCTGGTGAAATCGAAGAAGTATATGCTGAATACGATCCAGAAACCAAAAGCGGGCATGACACGACTGGCAAGAAGGTAAAAGGAACACTCGGATGGGTATCTGCACCACATGCGGTAAAGGCAGAAGTGAGACTCTACGACCGTTTGTTTAGTACTGAGAACCTAAACGACATCGACGACGATTTCAAAAATCATTTAAACCCGAACTCACTGACGATCATGGACAATGCCGTAGTAGAACCGTCGGTAGGCGAAATGGCTCCCAACACACAGTTTCAATTTGAACGCTTGGGTTACTTCATCATCGACAAAGCTTCTACTGGCAGCAAGCCAAGGATCAACCGTACGGTGACTTTGCGAGACAACTGGGCGAAGCAAAACAAATAAGCCGATATAAATAAACCTCTTGTTGGGTGTGTTTATGTATAAAACATCCAACAAGAGGTCTTCTTTTTAAAATACCCCTTTCCCCTTCTATTCTGCTTTTTTTGCCACTAAAAGCATAATATGATGAATCAAAATCCTCCACTATAACCTAAACAATCAGAGTAATCTCAAAACATTAATTTTGACATAGCTTCAAAAACGAAACTCCTATTGTCTATCTACTCCATTTGGGAAAACAAATCAAAATTCTGCCGTTATTTTAAAGAGAATCACCCTGTTGTCTGCCAATTGGGACTGAGGTGTATAGACACGAGGTTTAGCAGCTCATCGCGGCTAGTCACCTGATCTACACCTCTTCTGATCAGAACCTGATCGATAAAAGTGTCATTTTCGTAAGTGACCGCAATCAACTCTATATGTTGAAATTTTTGTTTGAACTGCTCCACCCGATCCAAAATACCAGATGTATACACAGACAAATCTATGATCACTAGCTGACCTTCTTTTAGTGTTTGGATGTCCAAAAAATCATCCACTACCTTGATGTGTACCATATCGCTAAGCTTGAGTAGCTCCTGCGTTAATTGCTGCACAATAAGATCACTATTACTACCTATTAAAATCTCCTGCTCCATTTCTCTCAATCTACGCTACTAATAGAATGCAATAAACGATAGATTTAGAATAGATATCAAGCGTATAAAAACTGATTTTTAAGATTAAGAGAATTGCCTATTTGTTAGGCGTGCATAACAAATTTCAAACATGAGACACAAAAAAACCACCACTAAATTAGCGGTGGTTTCAAAGTTCTTTTCAGCTATTTAAATCAGCCAATCACACGATTGACTACATCCACTAGATCATCACCAGTGAAGGGTTTTACAATGTAATCTGACGCACCTAATTCGATACCTTCGTTGATCACAGACTGTTGCCCTACTGCACTTACCATGACTACCTTAGCCGGCAGGTTTTGGCTTTTGAATACTTTTAAAATATCTGTACCAATCATGTCTGGCAAGATATTATCCAGCGTGATCAAATCCGGGTTCAATTCCAATGCTAGATCGATGGCTGTTTCGCCATTTGGTGCTTCTCCTATAATTTCATAGCCTGCTTCTGTAAGCGTATCTTTGATCAAGGTACGCATGTAAGCTGAATCATCAACGACTAATACTTTTTTGCCCATTATTCTGGTATTTATAATCTATTATTTACTTAACGCTAAGTTCTTAATTTTCTGAATAAACTCTTCTTCTAAGAGCCATATAAAGTCTGATTTGATATCGATATCATCGGTATGAAAAACAGAACTAAATTGAATCAACGGACTCAAAGTCACTGATTCGGCATGGATATATTTATTGACCTCGCTAGCCTCCATGATGTGCAAAGATGGCACATTTCCATAAATACCCACATTTAAACTATTGGCAAATTCGGTGATTACCGATGCCGCCATGATATTGTCTATTTCTTTGAGCAACTCTAATCGCATGACTTGAGCATCTTCGCTATCTCCATTGATCACACTTTCTGGTAGACATTTGGCGTAAATCTTTTCCACTTCATCACTTGTAAAAATCAAATGGCAAATGCCTTTCAGCTCTCCCGCCAATTCTGTTCTCAGAATATGTATTTTGTCATCTGTCTTACTAGAGTACTGAGGCTCGTCGTTGAGTACGGCTATTTCAAAATCCACATTAGTCACTTCGATAGCGCTATTGAGAATCATCTTAAGTGAAACAGCTGCACGATCCAGTCCCCTGTTAATCATTTCGACAGCTACGGCCATTTCTTGTGCTGTAAATTTTTCAATCATAAGGTTACTCATTTTGGTTTATTCTGGTTTAGATGATTATTGCCATTATATCTGCCAACTACTGCTGTCGTCATTAGTTGCACGATTAAAAATAAGTGGTAAGTCGCATACATCAAAAGATCCCAACAAGAATTGCCCGTTGCTCATTTTCGAACGTCAAATTTACCTCATCACGACGAAGCACACAATTAGTGATTCTACTTAATTTAAAACGATAAATCCTTTAGTGGTTTTTCCTAGTTGACTCATTTCAAATGTTGATTCCTACACTGTTGACCTAGCTCCAACACTCAAGGCAAAGGCAAAGTAGCCAACAATTGAGGTACAATTCGTGCTTTGGTTTGCTGCTCGAAAGCATAGGCGATAGCGATTAAATCAGCTTCTTTATATGCTGTGGAAAAAAACGAAATACCAATGGGAAGCCCATGCACTTCACCCGCAGGCACCGTAATACTTGGGTATCCAGCCATAGCTGGCATAGACGAACTAGAGATACGATAATTGTCTCCATTCACCTGATCTATGACCCACGCAGGGTCTCCGCTAGGTGCTACTATAGCATCTAACTGATGTGTAGAAATGGCCAAATCTATCCCTTCTACTCGAGAAATTTTCTGGCAGAGAGCCAAGGCTTCTTGATAGGTTTCATCGTTCAGGTCACCTTTGGTTTGTGCCAATTCAAATATCTCTTGCTGAAAATAGGGCATTTCTTGATCTTTGTTAACTCGATTATAAACGATCAGGTCTTCTAAATTTTTATAGGGGAAATCAGGCTTCAGTCCACCCAAATACGCATTCAAACCATCTTTGAATTCATACAATAGTAGTTCATACTCTGCATTACCCAAATAATGCATTTCACCCAGTGCTATAGAATCTATCAAAATCGCACCAGCTGCTTTCATAGCTAAAAAAGATTGCTCCATCACCGCATCCACTCCTTCGTGCTGCCCCATAGGCCCTCTGAATATACCTATCCGCTTACCTTGTAGTCCTTTAACATCCAAAAACTGCGTGTAGTCCTGATAAACTACTGCCGCAGTATCCTGAGTAGCTACATCGTTTGAATCTACACCCACTAGCGCACCTAACAACGTAGCAGCATCTGCAACCGTACGAGCCATAGGCCCTGCAGTATCCTGTGTTTTAGAAATAGGAATAATACCAGTCCTGCTCCACAATCCTACAGTGGGCTTGATACCTACCACGCCATTGAGCGAAGACGGGCAAACAATCGACCCGTTAGTTTCTGTGCCTATAGCAAGTGCACAAAGATTTGCAGAAGCGGCCACACCAGAGCCTGAACTCGACCCACATGGACTCCTGTCCATCGCGTAAGGATTACGTGTTTGCCTGCCTCGACCACTCCATCCACTAGAGGATCTTTCCGATCGAAAATTGGCCCATTCACTGAGATTGGTCTTGCCTAGCAACACTGCACCAGCCTCACGAAGTTTGGCTACGATGTAGGCGTCTTCTTGCACCTCGCTCCCCAGCAATGCCAACGAGCCCGCAGAAGTCTCCATCTGATCGCCCGTATTGATATTGTCTTTGATCATGACTGGGATGCCATGCAAGGGGCCTCGCAGCTGCCCTGCTTTCCGCTCAAGATCCAAAGCCGCAGCTATAGTCAATGCATCTGGATTGAGCTCTAGGACGGAATGCAAACCATCCTCTCCTTGATCTACAGCCTTGATACGATCGATGTATAACTGACATAGTTCAACAGCAGAATAGGTTCCATCGCTCATAAGCTGCTGAAGCTCAATAATGGTTTTCTCTTCAAGTGGGAATGACTCTGAATGTTGATTTTCAGATGTCACACAGCTTAAGTTAAGGAGCACTAATAGCACATAAAAACTGAATACTTTTTTCATTTCTAAATCAGGGTTAATTCTTTAGGGTTATGATCATGATAAAAATACATTACATTTTTTACAATGATTACAATTCTCCTGTCTCGCCTCCTTTTTGAGCTGTTTAACGGAACTTTAAGTACCAGTTTTCAGTAGATTGAATACATACAATTAGAAAAACGCTCAACATGAAAAAAGAAACAATCGCCATCCATGGCGGGTACACTTCCGAACCCACTACTAAATCCGTAGCGGTTCCCATTTATCAAACAGTAGCATTTGAATTTGATAATGCGCAGCATGGTGCTGACCTGTTCAACTTGGCCGTACCTGGCAATATCTATAGCCGAATCATGAATCCTACTGTAGATGTACTGGAACAAAGAGTAGCTGCACTCGAAGGAGGAGTAGCCGCACTCTGCGTAAGTGCTGGTATGGCAGCAATCAACTATGCCATCTTGAATTTGGCAGAAATGGGGGACAACATCGTCTCTACGCCTCAACTATATGGTGGAACATACACCCTTTTTGCTCACATGCTACCCAAACAGGGTATTGATGTGAAGTTTGCTAAATCTGCCAACGCAGAAGATATCTCCGCACTGATCGACGAAAACACCAAAGCGGTCTACTGTGAATCTATCGGGAATCCTGCTGGAAATATCTGCGACATAGAAGCGATCGCCAAAGCAGCGCATGCCAAAGGTGTACCGCTGATCGTAGACAATACCGTAGCTACCCCTGCACTAATCAAACCCATTGAACTGGGTGCCGACATTGTGGTACATGCGCTGACCAAATACATAGGCGGTCATGGCACTACACTAGGCGGCATTATTGTAGATGGCGGCACATTCGACTGGGCCAAACACAAAGAAAGATTTCCTGCTTTTAGCACACCAGAGCCTTCATACCATGGCGTAATATATACGGAAGCGTTAGGGCCTGCTGCCTACATAGGTAGAGCCAGAACAGTAGCCTTGCGAAACACAGGATCTGCCCTTTCTGCCATGTCTGCCTTCCAAATCCTACAAGGATTGGAAACTTTAAGTTTGAGAATGGAGCGGCATGGTGATAACGCATTGGCTGTAGCCAAATATCTGGAATCGCATGATCAGGTGGAATGGGTACGATATGCAGGACTAGCATCTAGTGAATACCACGACTTAGCTAAAAAATACTGTGATGGCAAACCTGCTTCCTTACTTTCTTTTGGCATCAAAGGGGGATTCGCTAACGCAGAGAAATTTTACGATGCCTTGGGACTATTCAAGAGACTGGTCAACATCGGTGATGCTAAATCTCTGGCGTGTCACCCAGCCTCTACCACCCACCGTCAGATGACACCCGAAGAGCAACTCCAGGCTGGCGTCACTGAGGATCTTATCAGACTATGTGTTGGCATCGAACACATCGACGACATCATAGCCGATCTCGATCAGGCATTAACAGCAGCCAAATAATACTGGCATGAGTCTACAGTAGGCTCAGCATACTAAGAGGCTACCACAAAAGGCAAATTGTAATGATTTAGCTTCGTGTGGTAGCCTCTTTTTTGTTATTCAAAAGGATTTTAAAAACGACAGGTTTACATTTGCTGCTGATAAGCGAAAAACATGGAAAATCACCGTACAGAAATCACAAACGACATCACCCAGAGTATCCGTAATTTTCTTGACGGAAAAAAATACAGCCAAATAGCTGTAATCTGTGATGAAAACACAGAGGAACATTGTTTGCCTATCGTCTTGAACGCTTTGCCTGAGCACTTCTTGCTCCGTATAGAGAGTGGTGAAGAAAACAAGCACTTGGGTACCTGTGAGCAACTGTGGATGGCTCTTACTGAGGCAGGGTTCGATCGCAAAGGTCTCGTGATCAACTTAGGTGGGGGAGTGATTGGCGATATGGGAGGTTTTGTAGCCAGCACTTATAAGCGTGGCATGGACTTTCTGAATATCCCTACGACACTATTGTCTCAGGTAGATGCCAGTGTGGGGGGCAAACTTGGTGTGGATTTTCATGGCTTCAAAAATCATATCGGCATCTTTGCAGAACCTCAAAATGTATTAATTGACACTTGTTTTTATGAGACACTTCCTGCGAGGGAACTCCGCTCTGGGTTTGCAGAAGTGATCAAACACGGTTTGATCTATGACAAGACTTATTGGGAGAAAGTAAACACCATAGACCTGGCTGATGCCAATTGGGCAGAACTAGTGACTAGATCTATAGCTATCAAGAAAGAAGTAGTGACTGCAGATCCTTTTGAGTCTGGACTAAGGAAAATCTTAAATTTTGGTCATACCCTGGGGCATGCCGTAGAATCTTACTTCCTTGACAAAGGCGATCAAAAACTGTTGCATGGCGAAGCTATCGCCGTTGGCATGATATGCGAAGCCTACCTTTCACAAAAATATACAGGCTTGAGCCCAGAAGAGCTGGACGAGATCGCCAAATATCTGATCAAAATCTATCAGCCTATAGCCATAGAGAAATCACTCTTTGATGAAATCATAGGGCTTACGCTCCAGGATAAGAAAAATGAAGGCGGTGTAGTGCAATTTAGCTTGTTAAAAACAATAGGCGAGTGCCAAGTGAATATTCCAATTTCAGCGCCAGATATGCTAGACAGCTTGTTTTATTTCAACAAACTGGTGGATTAAATTTCTTTTAACAATTCTTTCACCCCATAATCTGGACTAGTCAATATTTCTCGTTCGAATAACTTGAGATGACGCTTTGCTCCTTCCATGGAAGCCTGTGCTAAAAACACCACATCAACTTCAGTTGACAAGTGTTCTATTTTTTGAGCAATGCCTTTTTCATACTCATCCTGTTGACCTGCCTCGAAGAATTGCCAACAATCAGTACAATCTATGGGGATGATTTCTACTGCTTTGTTAATGACAGTCGCCGAGTCCAACAATAGTTTCTGACTGGCTTTATGTGTAGAAGATGCTGCATAAGCCATGCCTATTTTCTTATAGCTGTTTACTAAATATTCGGCGATGGGTCTATCTATTCTGGCCACTCCTCCTTCCTGATCGGATGCTTCTCCGTAGGTAGAGCACGAACAAATCACAAGCGAGGGTTGCTCCTTTTTGATATTCACAATTTCGCTCTTAAATAGCTGGAAGTCCACTTCACCAGTACGCAAGGCTGTGGTGAGCAATTGCTCATTGACAAAGTGTTTGACAACAACTTTATCATCGTATTGACGAACTAATTTTTCAAACTTGTCTGCATTGGAGGCAATCGTGTGTAAAAATGCTATCATAATTATTGTATACACTTCTGTTTACCCCATTGGCAAACAGAAGGTATTTAGCTATTCTTAGACGAACAAATTAACCTTGGTATCGATATCTTCTGAAACGATTTGATCATCTACAGGATCTATCTGTATTTTGCCATTTTTAAAATAGAGGTATGTAGCTAACCCTACCGTAACGCCCGCTGTTGCCCCTGCAAACAACTTGCTCAAAATGCCTTTTCTTTTCTTGTGTGTGTGCTTCATCGTAGTATTCTTTGACCTATCTATATAACAACTTTGGGTACTATATCCCTCAAGCCATGGTTTGAATTAATTAAACGGATTTTTTCAACAATAGATTTTCAAAACCGAGATCAACAATAGATTAAGTTTAAGTTTCTTGGTTCAGGGGATTATCTATTGTTGATCTCCAATTAAGTATAAGCAAGTACGCTTCTATTTAAATTAAAATCCTGTCGAATGACTTCATTTTCCTGCCTAGCCTTTAATATTGCAACTTTAAAATTCAAATCAAGAACATGAGCGGCTCCATTCGATTAAGCAAACCCACAACAACATTAACCCTCGATGTTCCTCTGACTTCCTCCAAAAGCGAGAGTAATCGTGCCCTGCTATTGAATGAATTGGGTGGTGGCAAGTCTGAGCTAAAGAATTTATCCTCGGCTCGAGATACTGTCACGATGACAAGATTGCTCGATATCAATGAACATACGCTAGATGTGCTTGATGCAGGTACAGTGATGAGGTTCATGACTGCCTACTTGGCCATGGGTAAGACGGAGAGAAAAATAACTGGTACACCGAGAATGTGTCAACGACCAATCAAACTGCTCGTGGATGCACTTAATGATCTGGGTGCTAATATCACTTATGAAAAAGAAATAGGCTTTCCTCCTCTCCTTTTCAAACCATTTAGCCAGCAAAAGACCAATCAACTGACTATACCTGGTAATATCAGCAGTCAATATATATCTGCGCTACTAATGATCGCACCTACCTTGCCTGAAGGGCTTACGATCACACTAGAAGGGGATATATATAGCCGTCCATACATAGAAATGACGCTCAACCTGATGAAGCACTTTGGGGTGTCTGGTCAGTTCGAAGGACATACGATCACTGTAGCACCTCAAAATTATAAGTCCAACAGTTATACCATTGAGTCAGATTGGTCTGGTGCCAGTTACTGGTATAGCTTGTTCGCCTTGGCTGAAGACGCCAAAATCACCCTTAAGGGGTTAAGAGAGATATCAAACCAAGGCGATCATGCCATTGCTTCCATCATGGAAGGGTTGGGTGTGAAGTCGACCTTTGATGGCGAAACGGTAACGTTGAGCAGAGGCGATATCCTAAAAGAAATGACGATTGATTTCAAATCTTGTCCTGATCTGGCTCAAACCGTAATGGCGTGTGCTGCCGCTCTAGGGGTAAACCTCAAAATGACAGGTCTTGAAAGTCTCCGAATCAAAGAATCTGACCGAACGGCTGCTATGGCAACAGAATTGGCCAAGATAGGTGCCACACTTGAGGAACATGAAAACGGTCTTTGGGTGCTGACTTCACCAGACAAACCACAGGTTTCTGGATTGATTTCGTTCGATACGTACGACGACCACAGAATGGCGATGGCTCTAGCTCCTCTATCTATGAAATTTGACTGTGAGATCCACGAACCCGAAGTAGTAGTAAAATCATACCCCGAATACTGGGATCATTTAGAAATGGCAGGGGTAAAAATATTGAAATAATGCAATGAAGAAAATCAACCTCACCTTTATACTCACCTTCTGTTTTGCTTGTGCTTTCTCTCAAAACAACCTTGACATTGGGCATTTCATTACCAACACAGGGGAACTCATTGACCAAATGCTTGCTTTTGATCCTGCAGAAGGACAAACCATCATTATTTCTGTCAACACGAAGGAAGACTTTCTTTCAGGTTACTATATCAATAGCAACAACGAAAGAATAGATGGCTATATCAAAGGATCATACCGATCTACAGAGTTCCTATTCAAACCAGACCAAGAAGCAGAATCAATCAAGATAAAAGTGGAGGAAGCTACTGGCTACAAAGTAGGACTTGACTCCTTTGTCGTGATGCAAAGGACAATCCCTGTCAACAGCAGCTATGACACACCTATCATCAAAAATCCGTCCTTTGTTTTGGTAGAGTCGCATGACGACAATTTGGTTTTGTATAAATCCAACAACAGCACTTGGCCATATTTCTTTGAATACCAAGACAGTATATACCGAGTCCCTTCCTCTCCCATGGGTTTTAAAGACCTGATGTCCCGTCTGTTTGACGAACTGCATCCTATGTTTGAATATATAGAAAACAACAAATTGAAAGGCGCAGGCATTATTCAATTTGCAGATGCTTATCACACCTATCAAAAATTTATAAAAAAAGACACCCTCTACCTCGATAATCACTATGCTAAATGCAAAAAAAGCAAAGCTAGCTTCTACGCATTAGTAGAAGATTTTAATGGCAGTGAATTTCAAATCACATACTATGGCATGGATGACATTAAAATAATGACTGGTCCTTACTCTTCTTTAAAACCCACAAAAAACGATGGAGACTTCACTTGGTACCATACCAATGGATTAGTTAGAAAAAAGATGACCTATAAGTATGGAGCGTACACCGAATTATACACTTATTTCAGAAATGGCCAGTTACACCTTGATTATAGTCCACCTTCTTTTTTAGGGGTTTATTACGACCATGTCTATAGCCCTACAGGCAAGGAAATGGTGGACACAACAAAACCGAAGCAGTTTGAGACTTTTTATGATAGCACGCGTGCCCGACAGATCAAACGACAATACAATCGTGGAATAATGATTGAAAGTGCGGTATATGAAGAAGGAGAAAAATCCTACATGCAACTCACCAAGAGAAATGTAAAATTCGCAAAACCTTCAAACAAACTTTGGGAGTATTTTGAGTCTGTTTTATGCTATGATGACCTAATGGTTCAAAACGAAGAAGAAGGAATCGCTTATGTGAGGCTATTAATAGATGAAAAAGGAAAACTAGATACCGTAGAAGTGCTTAGTGGAATCAGTGAAACCACAGACAAAAAAATAATAGAAGCTTTCACCAAGACGGATGAAAAATATCAAATATGCAAGCCCGCTATGGATTTCAACGGCTTTACAGTTCCTCAAGAAGTAGTAGTGCCCATCAATTTTATAATTCAATCAGACATTATTAGAAACAATTACTATTACTACAATCCTGCATTTGATCACCAAATGATGCATCAAATTAATTTTGACAATATCCCTGTCCCTACTCGACCTACAGGGTTCTAAATGAATGATCCTCGGGCCAAGTCCACGAGGTATTAACTTTCTAATCGGTTAATTGCTTCGACCAGAGGGTCGGGGCATTAAACCCAATGGGCTATCGCCCTGCGATTAAAACCTTACCGAAACGGCATACCCTACCCAGGCCGATAGGTGCAAGTCTCCTTGGGTACTTTCATAAAAAGAAGGATGGTCGAGGTCTCCATAAGTATCTGTGTCTGCATGGTAGATTTTGGTCAGGTATAGATTCAGCACCGGTCCAGCATTCACCGACAGGTGCTTGCCGATTTGATACCCCACATTGAGATTTAGTCTGTTGAGTAGATTCAAATCATCGGCATTGCGATCTGGCTGTTCGATGTTGTGAGCGGCCAATTCCACATTGCCATACCATTTGGGCCTAATCGTGAACTGGCTCCCAAAACCTACGCCATAACTCCACAAATTGTTGTTTGATGGGTCTATACCTGCACTCAGTACCGTGTAAAATCGGTAGATCCCAGATCTAAACGCCACTTGATACGGCATGAAATCGTTGTGCTCCGCTGCGAATTGATGCATGCCCGACCGAACGATGTTGATCAAGCCAATAGGTGTACCACTAGATACTGTGTCCGAAATATTGACAATGCCTAGCTGCATCCCTTTGAGTGTTTTTGTGACATTAAGAAATCCGCTGATTTGGGCTCCACGAGTAGCCTTGCTCTTATTCAGAAATCCTGACACCTGAGCACCCTGAACAGTCTTGGCTGAATTTAAAAAACCAGCAGCTTGCAGGCCGTTCATTTCTTTGGTAGCAAGATTCACAAAACCAGCAGCTTGCACGCCATTGACCTTGTTGGAGATATTTACAAATCCAGCTGCCTGTACGCCTTTTACATCATCTGTTACCACATTGAGAAAGCCTGCTGCTTGTACCCCATGGGTATAGCCTTTGGTGGTGTTGATAAACCCTGCCAACTGGACTCCATGAGACGCTCCTCCCACGGCATTGCCAAACCCGGCCATTTGCAAGCCGTTCATTTCACGCCGACCGATGTTGTACAATCCGCCCAATTCTACCCCGTTTACACCGTAGGCATACCCTGCCAATACATTGACTGAAATTTTATTTCTCACCTGTCCACTTAGTTTTCCATTAGAGCCAATCATGGGCACCAACGACACTTGCCATATCCGTTCTTCATCCATACGGACATTGCGAGCATTCTTCTGCGATTCGTCGGAAGTGAAAAACTGAACAAGTTTTTTGGTCTCTATTTCAAACCGATCCTTTACGGAAGTTTTTTCTTTTTTGATAGGCTGAAGCGCCAATGTCATTTCTGAGATGTCTTGTACCTGAATGATTGTATCTTGATAATTTTCTCTACTAATCGCAAAAGTGACGTAATCGGTTTTAGCCGAAACTGTTAAGTCAAATTGACCTCGCGTATCTGTGAGTGTAGCATTTAGTTTATTTATTTCATAGATGGTCACATCAGGGATTACTGCGCCTGTTTCTGCATCCTTTACCGCTCCAGAAAGTTTGACTGGATGCTTCTTTACTTCTTCTTTTTTGGGTTGGATAATGATGTAACTTCCTCTGTACTTAATATCGAAATTTGCGCCAAGCATTTTTTTCAAAACCAGATCCAAAGGTACTTGTTGAAAAGACTCATTAACCACACGGTCAGCAGGTATATGATCTGGATTATAAGACAACTTCACTCGATCAAAGGTATTGACATCGCTAAGCGCTTGCCTTAATGGTGTATTTTTAAAATCTATCGTAATCAAAGGGCGGGCAGGTTCTTGTGAACTCGCTGGCAAAGCGATCAGCCATAAAATACACCCGAGCAAAATGTAAATGCTACTGCGGACATCCATATCCTGCTAGCAAATATGCATGTCCTTGATTAGACCAAACCAGATTAAGTGTTTCTGCCATGATATCTAATACATTTTCCACGGGTTCGTTTTCGAAATCTACGTTGATTTTACAATAGGCAATATCTGGATTGGAGTATTCTACTTTAACCTCATAAACTTCTTGTATGGTACGTACCGCCTGGGCAACTGTAGCGCCTCTAAACGATAGCTTTTTGGTGCGCCAATAGTTGTGCATACCTACATGGTCTATAGCTACTTTCACAAGTGTCTGACTGCTACGATAATACACCCCCCTAAACCCTGGGGTAAGGATTTCCTCTTTGCCACCTACCGACATCAATACTCGTCCAGTGTCTACACTCACAATGACACTATCAGCATTGGCATTGTTTACATTAAAAGATGTACCTAGCACCGTGACCTGTATTTCGTCCGTTTGAATCACAAAAGGTTGATCTGGGTCTTTAGTTATTTCAAAATACGCCTCTCCTTTCAAGACTACATTTCGCTGATTCTCCTTGAACCGATCTGGATAGATTAATTCACTTCCTTTATTAAGGGTCACATTTGACCCATCTGCCAATTCTACCCCTTGCGTCTCCGCTACAGCCACTGTAGTCTGTGTTTCTACCTGACTGAATAAATAAGCGAACCACCCCGCTCCTGCGACGAGCAATATGGTTACAGCAATTTTCATCCAATTCCATGTTATGCTTTTTTGTGACATAGAGGCTACTGGCTTGCGCCTCTGTACTTTTTCCCACGCCTTCAGTACATCATACGAAGCATGATCACCGCCTATACTCCTCAGGGCTTTCACATCCAACAGAAATACTCTGACACGCTCAAATTCGGCATAATTGGCCTCAGACATGGCCTTCCAAGACAATACAGTTTCCTGTTCATCAGGGCTTACCTCCTCGATGAAATATCTGAACAATAGTTCCTCAGAAACACTATGTCTTTTTCTTTCGCTCATACTCTGCTATAATGTGGACAATTACCTTTCATTTTACCCCCACAAGTTTTTTTGTACTATCGTAATAATCCAAAAAACCAAACTGGGTATATGTTTACTCAATGCAGCACGCATCACTTTCAGTGCTCTTCCCATTTGATTTTCTACAGTCTTGATCGACAAGCCAAGTTCTTCGGCGATCTCCTTATATTTTTTCTCTTCGAATCGACTCATTTCAAAAATCTGTCGACACTTATCTGGTAGCTGATCCAATGCTGCATCTATTTCACCCTGAAGCTCATCAAGTTCTAAAAAATTAGATTCATAACCCTCAGGCTTGCGTCCTTCATAGACTTCGTGCTGCCGCACTACTTTCTTATGCTTGATATGATTGAGACAGGCATTGCGCACAGCTCCATAGAGATACGATTTTACAGCCGTTCGAATTTCTATTTGATCAGACTTAGACCATACATTGGCAAACACCTCTTGCACGATTTCTTCGGCCGTATCATGACACGCCACATACTGATAGGCAAAAGCTGCCAACTGTTGATAGTAGGTTTTAAACACCTTTTCGAAGGTACTTTGATTAGAGAGATCGGTGATGTTTATGGCTATGTCCAAGTCGAATTGCTACAGCTCAACGAAGCTATCAAGATTTGAGAAAAATCACAGACATCAACCCTATTTTTAAAGGCTCATTCTTCCGTTCGACAAAATATCGATTCTTTTCGCATTATTTTTTTTGGTGAATAGGTTGATTTCTGTAGCTTAGTTTGAGCTAAATGGTATAAGAATACCATTCGTTCTCTAAAAAAACACGCTACATACCTTTATTCCTATATGAATTTATTGCTTGCAAAATTAAAACCCCTACTCCTTACGGTTTTATTCCTTTATTCAACAGGGACTATCGGTTTGGCACAAAGTACTAGCCATCAGGAACATGCAAGAATAAATGCCTTATTAGCCAACGCTAAAACCAATCTGAGTAATCAAAACTTAACCACTTCCCTCAATCAAGCCCAGTCCGCACTTAGGATCGCAGAACAAATAGAGGACGTACAAAAAACTTGGGAAGCCGAAAACCTAATTGGAGAGATTTATTTGACACAGAATGATTTTCAAAAAGCCATTCAGCTCTTTTTGGAATTAAGTATAGAAGCAGAGAAGGTCAGAAACTATAGTGTGTCAGCCAATGGCTATTTGTCTCTCGCAAACATCTATTCACACATGGGAGCGTTTGTCAAAGCCAATGAAACCTATGAAGTCGCTTACAATCAATTCAGTCAAATTGATTATGAATTAGGCATGGTGGAGGTAACAGCCGCTGCCAGTCTCAACCATCTTACTGCAAATGAGGCTAAAAAAGCCTTAACCTCATTCAAAAAACTATTGGCTCTAGCCGAAAAAGATAGTTTAGCCTATTTCAAATTGATCGCACATGATGGGCTACTCGAAGCCTATCACAAGCTGAAGGAAGACAAAAAAGGCATTGCCATAGGCGAAGCGTATCTATCCATCATAGCCAATGAAGGAGGAAGTCCACAAATGGCTGCCAATGCCAACAATAGAATGGCTAGTATGTATTTTGAAATGAAAGATTATCAAAAAGCATTAGCTACTTTGCAAAAGTCGGAATCGATAAGCATACAAAACCGCACAAACAATAAAATACTAGTACAGAGCTACTTACAACTTGCCGAAACATATGAAGCGCTAAACAATCAAGCGCAAGCCAATGCCTACCAAACAAAATACGAACAACTCAGTCAATCACTACCTGAAGAAATCACCTACCACCCAGACGATCTCGAAGACGCTGAAACTCTGGCTAGAGAGCTAGAGAGAAACTCTAAAGCGATCATCACTGAAGCCTTTCTTACCAAAAAAGAAGTAGAGCGAAATAAGCGAAAGGATGTAATGAATGATGAACTGGCTCGGTTGAAATACCTAGAACATGAGGCGCTTGTAGGCAACCGAAACATAGGACATACAGCACTAGAAGCTGAATACATCCACCAAGATCTGATGGTAGCTCAACATGAATTCGAAAGCACCGAGCGGCAATCAGAAATATTGAGCTACAAAGAAAGCCTCATTCGCCACCAGTTAGAACTAAAAGTGGCCGAAGAAGAAAAACTCATACTAGAGCAAGAAGCTGAAATACAGAAAAGAAAGCAACAAATCTATTTGATACTGGGCGGAGCTTTTCTACTCATAACCATCATACTCGGAGTAGAATATATAAGAATTAGAAAACTGAATAAGCTACTCAAATCTCAGCAAGCAACAATACACCAAAGAAACGTGGAACTTGAAATGAGTAATGCCACCATTATGGAGAAGAACTCTAAACTCCATAAGGCACACAATGAACTCAAACGTACCCAGGCCAACCTCATACAGGCAGAGAAAATGTCGGCACTCGGCATGCTTACTGCTGGCATTGCCCATGAAGTAAACAATCCCATCAGCTTTGTAAGCAATGGACTGCAAATTTTGGAAGAAAACATCTCAGAAGCATTCGATGACCTGACTACATTCGAACAAATCATCCAACTCAACGATATAGATGAGATAAAGAGCAATTACAATATTTTTAAATCAGAAAACACCAGTATCTCTGTTTTGAAAAAAGATACTGCGGACCTGCTGGGAGATGTCAAATTTGGCGCAAGCCGCATTACCGAAATAGTGGATGGGTTAAGGATTTTCTCTAGAAAAGACGAGAAGAAATTCAAAAAAGCTCACTTACATGAAATTATCGATTCGGCCTTGCTAATCTCCAAATCAAAATACAAAGGTCGTGTACAAATCATCAAGGAATATGGAAGTGATATACCTTCGATCGATTGTTTCCCTGGTCAGTTGAATCAAATATTCATTAACCTAATTGGCAATGCTGCCGACGCCATAGAAGGCGAAGGATGGATCAAAATTATGCTACAAAGTATAGGTAGTAAGTACGTCCGGGTCATCGTACAAGACAGTGGTAGTGGTATGACCGAGGAAGTAAAAAAGAAAATATTCGAGCCACTCTATACGACCAAGGAATCTGGAAAGGGTACTGGACTGGGCTTATCCATATCTATGGACATCATAAAAACCCACCGTGGTCACATAGATGTACGCAGCAAAGTAGGTGTAGGCACAGCTTTCATTCTGACCCTTCAGGTAGACCTTATGAAGTCAGAAAAAAGCTCAAATCAATCCTAACACAGCGGTCAACATTTCACATTAGGTCATCCAGCCTATTCTGTTTAGATTTGCCGATTGGCCTTTGGCAAACTTCTTGCATTCCCGCGGAAAACCGAGGCTATCAAAATCGGAGATATAGAATAATAAAGCAGCTATGATCAGATACAAGTTTTCTAAAAAACAAGATCAAGAATTTACCGCCACCCTAAGATCGAGAGTTAATGCCTATTTTCAAGACAATGGCATAAACAGAGATGCAAATTCTACCATGGTGGTAAAATCGATCTGCTTGTTCGCTTGGTATCTCACCCCCTATTTCATCCTCATTTTTAGTGGCATCACTAGCATGCCTATTTTGATTTCTCTTTGGATAGTTATGGGATTAGGTAAGGCATTTATTGGCACTGCCATAATGCACGACTCACTACATGGATCATACTCCAAGAGCAAAAAAGTAAACTTCTGGATGGGGCTTTCGGCCATGCTCATAGGCGTGGACTCGCTAATTTGGAAGATCCAACACAATGTAATCCACCATACCTACACCAATATAGAACATACCGACGAAGATATTTTACCACGCATTGTCTTTCGCTTCTCACGAAATCAGCCTAAAATGTGGTTTCACAGGTTCCAGCACATCTATGCACCACTATTCTACTGTGTACCACTACTAGAATGGCTAACCACTAAAGATTTCCTAAAAGCATTCGACTATCGGAAAATGCGTTTGATCAAACCAGGAAAAGAATTCAGAACAGAACTATTGGGTATCATAGCTAGAAAGTTCTTCTACTACATCTTCTTCGTAGCTGTCCCTATGATCGTCATCCCTATTCCTGCTTGGATCACGTTAGTCATGATCCTAATCTCTAGCGGCGTGACGGGTATCATGCTTGCGATGATTTTTCAAACGGCCCATGTAGTGCCTTCTGCAGCTTTCTTTGAGATAGAAGGCGAAGAAGTAGATCACAGTTGGTCTGCTCACCAACTGCTTACCACTTGCAACTACGGCATGAATGACAAAATACTAAGCTGGCTCGTGGGTGGGCTCAACTTTCAAGTAGAGCATCACCTATTTCCAGACATTTGTCACGTACACTACCCTCAGATCGCACCTATCGTGCAGCAAACAACCAAGGAATTTGGTCTGCCCTACTATGCTGTAGATACATTTGGAGATGCAGTAGCCAGTCACTTTCACATGCTTAAAGAGCTGGGGCGAAACCAAGAATATGCTGGGCAGCCCGCATACTTTGTAGCAAAGGCCTAAAGAATAACAATCAAAAAAAGAGCGGTCAGGATAAGAATCCTGACCGCTCTTTTTTTGCACTTAGTTGTTTTATAATTTCTCCAAAATGCTCTCCAACTGACCCAAATCTGCATTTATTTCAATCGCCACTTTTTCACGCTCAATATAGTCTTGTAAACGTTGTGGAATTTCTACCTTTTCGTCAATAATAGGCTCTACTACATCCAAAAACTTAGCCGGATGAGCGGTCTCCAAGAACACCCCTATACCATCATGATCTTTCATATACTCCTTCAGACCCAAGTAGCCTACCGCTCCATGAGGATCTAACAGGTATCCAGTATCACCATATACTTGTTTGATGGTATCGGCTGTTTGCTCATCGGAATAAGTATAGCCTTTGAGTTCATTTCTAAAATTGTCTACCTCGGCTCCAAACAGATCATTCATACGATAAAAATTGCTCGGATTACCTACATCCATAGCATTAGAGATGGTTTCTACAGATCTTCTTGGCTCGAAATTGCCTGATCGCAAATAAGCTGGCACAATATCGTTGGCATTAGCGGAAGCTATATATTGTTTGATAGGCAAGCCCATTTTCTTAGCGAGCAATCCAGCAGTCAAATTACCATAATTGCCACTAGGCACAGAAATATACAAATCCTTATCTCCTCCCAACATGGCATAAGTCCAGAAGTAATAAAATGACTGTGGCACCAATCTCGCCATATTGATAGAGTTGGCTGAGGTGAGATTATATTTCTCTTTAAGTTCCAAATTTAAAAAGGCATCTTTTACCATTTTCTGACAATCATCAAATGTGCCTTCTACTTCACAAGCCGTGATATTTTCTCCTAAGGTAGTGAGCTGCTGCTCCTGGATCTTGCTGATTTTCCCTTTCGGGTAGAGAATCACAACATTGATATTTTTCATTCCCAAAAAACCACTGGCAACTGCACTACCAGTATCACCAGAAGTAGCCACTAAAATGGTCGCTTTCTTGTCGCTTTGGCGTGAAAAATAGCTAAGACACCTCGCTAAAAACCTAGCCCCTACATCCTTGAACGCACAAGTAGGGCCATGATACAATTCCAATGCATAGACGTTGTCTTCGACCTCGACTAAAGGCAAATCGAAACTAAG
Organism: Reichenbachiella carrageenanivorans; assembly: GCF_025639805.1. Taxonomy (NCBI): domain Bacteria; kingdom Pseudomonadati; phylum Bacteroidota; class Cytophagia; order Cytophagales; family Reichenbachiellaceae; genus Reichenbachiella; species Reichenbachiella carrageenanivorans. Next base: position 4,434,493 of record NZ_CP106735.1, read on the forward strand.
CGTACCTGCTACTATTTTTCTTAGTTCCTCTTCAGGGATTTCGTCTTCGATATAACATTTGGCTACTTCATATGCAATATCGTGCAGCTCCATGTCATGGATATTTTCGAAAAATGCTCTAGGCAATTGTGTAATGGTTTTCGGCATGTATAATCCATTGTCATCTGGCAACCCTTGGAATATCGCTTTTTCGAAACTTACTTCTGGTACTTGTTTATTTGTGCTGTAATATTTCATTGATTTTTTAACTCTTCTATTCGCCAAACGAATAGATGGTTTACATTTTCTCTCCTTTAAACATCAGAATAGACTCTACAGATCCGTCTTTCAAATGTTTGAACTGCAAGCGGGTATCGTCTTTGAAAAACGCTTGCAATTTTTCTTCCGATTCAAAACTCACAATATGAATTTCGTAAGGCTTTTTTTCTTCCCCTGCCACATAGGTCTCTTGGGTTGGCCGTAAACGCTGAACCAATCGACCAGTATATTTTCCCATCAATGGAATTGCCTGATTTTCAAATGCATGAAATTCAGCTTCTTTCCCAGGTTTGATATATATGAGTTGGGTAATAAAAATCATAATTTCAAATGGTTCTTACTCCCTTTTCGCCAATCTTAGACATGTAGGTATAGGCCAAAATACCGACCTCGTCGTATTTCTCTTGCATCATAGACTTGATCTTGAGCGCCGTTTCTTCGCCTTTGCTAAACGCAAAAATAGAAGGGCCAGAGCCCGCAATACTGCAACCTAGTGCCCCATCGGCCAAAGCCTGCGCCTTTACATCATCGTACAGCGGGATCAATATTTTCCGAATCGGCTCTACAATCACATCGACCATCGAACGGCCAATCAAATCATAATTTGATTCATATAATCCAGCTACCAATCCTCCTACATTGCCCCACTGCTTTACGGCCATAGATAAGTCTACCTGCTTTTTCAAAATCTTCTTGGCATCTGTGGTTTTTACCTCTACTTGTGGATGCACGATGGTCACGTACAGATCCTCTGGCACGGGCAAAGACAAAACATCTAATGGCTCATAACTACGAACGAGAGTAAAACCACCAAGTAAATTAGGCGCTACATTGTCTGCATGTGCCTTTTTTGACACCGCCTTTTCGCCTTCCATAGCAAACTCCACCAGCTGCGCAGATGTATAGGGTCGGCCGAGCAATTCGTTGACAGCAAATACACCTCCTGCTGAGCTAGACGAACTCGTCCCCATGCCACTGCCAGGATTGATAGTTTTTTTGATTATAAACGAAAAACCTTGTTTACTGCCAACGGCATCCAACAGTGCTTGTGCTGCTACCGTAGCGGTGTTTACGGCAGGGTCTTTGGGCAGATCAAACCCTATGATCTCCTCAATAACCAATTGACCATCGTCTCGTTTAGATACTGTCATTTCCTCACCGATCCCATCTAAGGCAAAGCCTAGCACGTCATAACCGCAGCCTACATTGGCTACGGTAGAGGGTGAGAATATTTTAATTTTATCAGGCATAGTTTAGCTATTTGCAATTCGCATAATGTCTGCAAATATACCCATAGCAGTCACTGCTGCACCTGCTCCAGCGCCTTTTATCACCAAAGGCTGATCATCATATCTATTGGTATTGAACAGCACAATATTGTCGCTACCTTCCAGGATATACAAAGGATGTTCTTTCGTAATTTCTTTCAATCCTACCGAAGCCTGTCCATTGTCGTATGTAGCTACTACCTTCAACCTTGCTCCTTTGTCTTCGGCCTTTTTCACCAAAGCTTGAAAGTGAGCCTCGTGCTCTTCCAACTTAGCATAGAATGCCTCGTTGTTTTTGGTATTCATACAATCCTCGGGGATAAACGATTCGCTCTTGATGTCAGACAGTTCGGCCTCTACTCCACATTCTCTGATTAGAATCAGGATCTTTCGCATCACATCCACACCACTCAAGTCGATCTTTGGATCTGGCTCTGTATAGCCTTGCTCTCCTGCTTGCTTTACAATATCTACGAACTTGACCCCTGACTTGAAATTATTGAAAATAAAATTCAAACTACCTGAAAGAACTGCTTCGATCTTCTTCACCTTATCACCACTCTTAATCAAATCGTTGAGTGTGGTGATCACTGGCAAACCAGCTCCTACATTGGTTTCGTACAAGAATTTTGACTTGTACTCCCTTGCTGTGTTTTTCAATTCTTGGTAATTGTCGTAAGACGATGCACAAGCTATTTTATTGGGTGTCACTACGGAGATGTTTTTTCTCAAAACTCCATTATACAAGGCGGCAATATCTGCGCTTGCCGTATTATCTACAAACACACTATTGCGCAAATTCATCTCTTCGATAGACTTAATGAAAGCCGTATTTTCCATGGTCAAGTCGCTGCCCATCAGAAGGTCTTTCCATTTCGCTAAATCGATTCCTTCCTCATCGAAATACATTTTTTTGCTATTAGCCAAGCCTACAATTCTTAGATCGACGTGCTCGTTTTCTCTGAGATATTCTTTTTGTTTAGCTATTTGCTGAATCAACGTACCTCCCACATTGCCTATACCTACAAGAAACAGGTTGATTCTTTTCTTTTCAGAAAGGAAGAAACTTTCATGTAGTACATTGAGTGATTTTCTTAGGTGTCTTTCTTCGATTACCACCGTGATATTGCGCTCCGACGAACCTTGAGCGATAGCTTTTATGTTTACACCATTTTCACCTAATGCAGCAAACATTTGCCCACTGACGCCTACATGGTCGCGCATTTTATCCCCTACCAAAGCTACTATGGCCAGATTTTCTTCCACCTCTAGTGGATTCAGCTTTGTGTAGACTCAATTCGAATTGAAATTCTTCTTCGATAGCAGCTCTACTTGCTGCTACATCGTTGCCGTCTATCCCTACACAGATCGAATGCTCAGAAGATGCCTGTGTGATAATGATCACATTTACTTTAGCCTCGGAGAGTGCTTTAAACAGCCTAAAAGAAAATTTAGGGATACCTATCATGCCACTACCTGACAAGTTGAGCAAGGCAATATTTTTCACACTCGACAGGCCTTTTACGAATTGCTTCGAGCCATTAGCATCGGCACTAATAGTCGTGCCAGCGTCGTCTGGTCTAAAGGTATTTTTAATCTTGATTGGAATATTCTTATCCAAGGCAGGCTGGATAGTCGGCGGATAGATCACCTTGGCTCCAAAGTGAGAAAGTTCCATGGCTTCTTGATAAGACAGCTTTTCTATCGGGTGTGCAGATGATACTGCTCGTGGATCTGATGTCATCATACCACTCACGTCTGTCCATATTTCGAATGTATCTACATCCAAGGCTGCTGCCAGAATAGCTGCTGTATAGTCAGACCCTCCTCTACCTAGCGTGGTAGGTACGTTGTCGGTGTTGGAAGATACAAAGCCAGGACAAACTACAAGATCAGAAGAAGTTGCAAAAAATTCCTTGATATTTTTATTGGTCGTCTCAAATGCTACAATGGCATTATTAAAGTTGCTATCGGTTTTGATCATTGCGGCACTGTTGCCCCAATCGGTAGTCAAACCCTCTGCATTGAGAAAATCTACGATAATATTAGAAGACAAAATTTCTCCCATGCCTAATACACGATCCAAAGATCTTGGCGATAGTTCCCCAATCAAAAAGATACCTTTCATGATATCCTCTAGGTCATTGAGCAATATTTTAGTTTTGCTCAAAGTGCCTGACTGGTTTTTCACAGGGAGCAATTCCTTTACGGTATCGAGATGTCTGGTTTCTATTTTAGCAAACAGTTCTTGGTATGATTCGTCGCCAGCTGCGGCCAAGTCACTGCACTCATGGAGCAGATTGGTCACGCCCCCGAAGGCAGAAACTACACATACTTGTTTTTCGCTCTTCCCAGCTGATAATATATCCTTTACCACTCTCAGATTATCCGGGGTACCTACGGATGTACCTCCAAATTTCAACACTTTCATTCTTCTAGATTTAAGATTCGAGCGTTAAGCATGCCGCTTAATACTCCTATTTATTTTCTGTATTCCAAACCTTCGCTTACTACAAACTAAACTAGGGTTCGATTTTTAATGATTTACTTTTTCAATGAGTAAATGATTTAACCAAACATTGACTCAATCGTTTGCTTATACCAAATACTGCATCAAGTCTGGTTTTTCATTGAGGTATTCAAAGACGAAGCTTTTGGCTTTCAGTCGTTCGAACAACTCACTCAAACTGTCTTTATTCTGCAGTTCTAAACCAATCAATGCAGGACCATTTTCTCTGCTGTTCTTTTTCGAATACTCGAAATGAACAATATCATCGCCAGGCCCAAGTACCTCTGTCAAAAATTCTCTCAATGCCCCCGCTCGCTGCGGAAAACGAATGATAAAATAATGTTTGATGCCTTCGTATAGCAATGACCTTTCTTTTATCTCTTCTGTCCGAGTAATGTCGTTATTGCTACCACTTACGACACAGACTACGTTCTTGCCTTGGATTTTATCTTTGTAAAAATCCAAAGCTGCCAAACTCAAAGCACCAGCTGGCTCTACTACGATCGCTTCCTGATTGTAGAGCTGCAAGATCATTGTACACACTTTTCCTTCTGGCACAAGCACCAGTTCATCCAATCCGTCTTTGCATATCTCTAGGGTTTTGCTACCTACTTGCTTCACCGCAGCACCATCGATAAAAGTATCGATCTTGTCTAGCATCAGGTTGTTGCCCGCAGCTATAGACTCTTTCATAGCTGGTGCACCAGCAGGCTCTACACCTATGATTTTGGTGTTGGGTGACAAAGTTTTGAAAGCGGTGATCGCTCCAGAGGCTAATCCTCCTCCTCCTATTGGCACAAACAAATAATCTATTGGCCCATCGGCATCTTCCAATATTTCTAAAGCTACTGTTCCTTGTCCTTCTATTACTTTTTCATCGTCGAATGGATGAACAAAGGTGGCTTTATTTTTTTCACAAAAAGCCAATGACTCTCGGTACGAGTCATCGAAAGTATCTCCCGTGAGCACCACATCGACCATATCTTTACCAAACATTCTGACCTGACTGATCTTCTGCTTAGGTGTTACATTGGGCATGAAAATAGTGCCTCGGATACCTAGCTTCTGACAGGAATAGGCTACTCCTTGAGCATGGTTGCCCGCACTAGCGCATACGATACCATTTTTGCTTTCTTCTTCGCTAAGACTTGAGATTTTATTATAAGCGCCACGAATTTTGTACGAACGCACGGCCTGTAGGTCTTCTCTTTTGAATGACACATTGGCGTCGAACCGCTCCGAAAAATTTAAATTTTTCACCAGCGGTGTACGCACCACTACGTTGTTCAATTTCAGCTTTGCAGCCTGTATGCCTTCGTATGTGGGTACTCTTAATTCTGCTTCTAACACTCCCATGATTCTATCTTCTTATGCCACTAATTCTTTTTCCACGTCTGAGGTACAAAATTCGTTGATGGCGTCAGCTATTTTGCTAAAAGTCTCGTGTAGGACTTCTTTATTCTCTTCTAATAGAGTGATTCTGAATCCTCTCAATTCGGACTGAAAGGAAGACAAAGGCACTACGCACACACCTTTTGCGGCCAGTAAATAATACACAAACCGTTTGTCTGGCTCTCCTATACGCTCCACCCATGACTCTGCTAGTTCTTTGACCGCAGGGTCTTTAATTTTCAAGGTTTGCATGTTGTTCAACACGCCATCTTTAAATACTATGGTGTTATAAAACGCTCCGTTGGTCTTATTAAAAGTAACGTAAGGAAGGTCATTCAAATACTGAGAAATGATCTCACTGCGTTCTGCGATTTCCATTCTACGCTCGGCCAAATACTCCTGATATTTGGGATGCTCCTGAATGATTGGCAAAGCCTTTTGTGGCAGCGTAGTTGAGCATACTTCTACCATTTTGGCATTTTCCAAAGTAGCACAATACTTGTTAAATTCCTCGTCTACATGACGGTTGTAAAACTCCATCCAACCACATCTGCTCCCTGGCCATGGGCAATCTTTCGAAATTCCTTTGAGGGCTATACCTGGTACCTCTCCCAATACTTCGGCCAATGCTTTGGTCTTGGTGTCGTTGTAAATGATGTTGGTATAGATTTCATCGCTCGCGATGAAAAGATTAAATTCTTTTGCTATCTCTACGATCTTTAGCAAATACTCTTCTGGGTAGACCATTCCTGTAGGGTTGTCTGGGTTAATGATCAATATCCCTACGATATTCGGATTATACTTCACCTTTAGACGCAAGTCGTCTAGATCTGGATACCAGTTGTTTTCTGGATCGAGATTGTATGTGAGTGGCTCCTTATTGGAATGCGCTGCTTCTAACGCAGAATGCGTAGAATAAGCAGGAGACGGCCCTATTACTCTTGAATAGGGATTCAAAAACTGATACAGTTTGCCGATAGCATCTCCCAGTCCGTTGAAAAACAAGACATCATCAGAGGTGATTTGCACACCTCCTTTTTTATTGTTTTTAGTTGCCAGATATTGTCTGGTTTCTAACACCCCTTTGGAATGACAATACCCATAGGTGCTGTTTTCATTGACTAGGTTGGTCAATATCTCTTTGATCCATGCGGGTACTACTGCATTTTTCAATATAGGGTCTCCAATGTTTTCCCAATAGATCCGCTGGCCGAGTGCTTGTAGTGCTTCGGCTTTCTTGACTATGTCTCTGATTTCATAATCGAGCTGACTGGAACCTTCGTGTAATAGTACTTGGCGCATCTTCTTTAAGTAGTTAATATGCGTATCGAATAGCTAGACCAAAGGCCTAAATATTCGATACACCTATCTCATGTCTATTTTAATAATCTTTTATGCTCAGCTCATTGGATCTGGTCTCTTCCAATTCCTTGATGTATGCTTCCGTTTTACGTTTGGACTTGGAAATGGCTACTCTGCCTGATCTCACAAATTCTAACAAGCCTAACGGCTCCAATTTGCGATACAAATCCTGCGTATCTTCCATATGCCCTGTCTTCTCTATGATGATATGATCTGCTTCAATAACCAAAATCCTTGCGCCATTGTTTCTCACCAATGTCTCAATCTTGTTTCCATTTAGGAATACAGATGTTGGCACTTTGTACAAAGCAAGCTCTTGATAGTAAACTTCATCTTCTTCGTAGACAAAAGCGCCCAAAACATCGATCAGTTTCCTGAACTGCTTCACGCAATTGTCCACCTTATCTTTCGACGTAGTGACTACAATCGTGAAGCGGCTGATGCCTTTGACTTCAGTAGTAGAGACGTTTAAAGAGTCTATGTTTATTTTCCTTCTGGTAAGGATAATTGTCAGGTTATTGAGTAATCCCGCTTTGTCTTCTGTCAAAACGGACATTGTATATTGCTTTTCCACGTTCTTTTCTGTTTTTAAGCTTCCAATTTGATGTTAGACACGGATTCGCCCGTAGGAATCATCGGGAACACATTTCCTTCTTTTTCTACACACACCTCCAATAGATAAGGACCGTCGTGCTCTAGAAACACCTCAATGGCAGTTTCTAGTTCGGCACGTTTATCCACCTTGTTACAAGGAATGCCATAACCTTTAGATATCATTTGAAAATCTGGGTTAGTCATTTCTGTAAAAGAGTATCTACGATCGAAAAATAACTCTTGCCACTGGCGAACCATACCCAAGAAGTTGTTATTCAAAATCAAAACCTTCACCCCTATTTTACTTTGAAAAATGGTTCCTAGTTCCTGAATAGTCATCTGGAATCCTCCGTCTCCGATTACCGCAATCACTTGCTTGTCCAATCGCCCCAGTTTGGCTCCCATAGCTGCTGGCAAGGCAAATCCCATCGTCCCCAATCCTCCCGAAGTCACGTTGCATCGTGTATCTTCGAATTTGTAATAACGGCTAGCAATCATCTGATGCTGTCCTACGTCGGTCACGATTACAGCCTCCCCTTTGGTCTTTTCGGAAATGATACGAATCACTTCAGCCATTTTAACCTCTCCCGAGGTAGGGTGTAGATCTGCCTCTCCCACTTTTTCGAATTCGATGGCATCAAGGGCTCTAAATTCTGCCAACCACTCATCGTGACTGTTTTGCTCTACCTTCTTTTCCAATGCGATCAACGCCGCCTTGGCATCGCATACGATGGCCACGTCAGACTTTACATTTTTATCTACTTCGGCAGGGTCTATTTCGATGTGAATCACTTTGGCCTGTTTGGCATAAGTGTTCAAATCACCAGTCACCCGATCATCGAATCGCATACCAACAGCAATCAACAAATCACATTCGTTGGTTTTTATATTGGGAGCATAATTACCATGCATACCGAGCATTCCTACATATTGTGGGTGCTTATTGGGTACAGCAGACAATCCCAAAAGCGTAGAAGCCATTGGTATTCCTGCTTTTTCAGCCAAGGCGAGCAATTCACTTTGTGCCTTAGAGATCAGTACTCCATGTCCGACCAATAGCATAGGTTTTTTGGCTTCATTGATCAATTGAGCTGCGGCATCCACACTTGCTGATTCCATAACTGGAAACGGATGATAGCTTCTTATTTTAGTACACTTTTCGTATTCAAAATCGAATTCTGAAAACTGTGCATCTTTAGTAATATCTATCAACACAGGCCCTGGTCTACCAGAATTAGCTATATAAAAGGCTCTTGCGATCGCATAAGGGATTTCCTCTGCTTTGGTCACCTGATAATTCCATTTAGTCACAGGCATAGATATGCCCATTACATCAGTTTCCTGAAAAGCATCCGTACCTAACAAATGAGAGGCTACCTGACCCGTAATTGCCACGAGTGGTGTCGAATCGATCTGAGCATCAGCGATTCCTGTAATCAAATTAGTAGCTCCTGGACCAGAAGTAGCAAAGCAGACACCTGTCTTGCCTGTCACACGAGCGTATCCTTGCGCAGCATGCGAAGCGCCTTGTTCGTGACGTACTAAGATGTGATTGAGCTTGTCCATGTACTTGTACAACTCATCGTAGATCGGCATGATGGCTCCGCCCGGATAGCCAAAAATCGTATCCACACCCTCTTCCAACAAACATCTTAAGACGGCCTCAGAGCCGCTAATTCGTTGCGCATTGGTTTTTGGTTTTTCTTCTACTTCTAATGTTGATGTGTTCATTGTAATTAGATTCAAGATTTCAGAATCAAGAATCAAGATAATTTTATGTCTTGATTCTTGTGCCTAGATTCATTTTTGGTTACTCGTCAGTTACACAACCTTGTGAAGCCGACGATACTTGCTTGATATATTTTTTCAAAATTCCTTTAGTAGCCTTATATGCGGGCTGTACCCAAGCAGCTTTCCTAGCTGCCATTTCCTCGTCAGAAATTTTTAAATTCATTTCATTTTTCACTGCATCGATACTGATGATATCACCATCTTTGACAAATGCCAATGGTCCACCTTCTTGCGACTCTGGCGTAACATGCCCTACTACAAAACCGTGTGAACCACCAGAAAATCTTCCATCGGTAATCAAGGCTACGTCTTTGCCCAACCCTGCGCCCATTACGGCACTTGTTGGTTTCAACATTTCAGGCATACCAGGCGCTCCTTTAGGGCCTGATTGTCTGATGACGATTACTTCTCCTTTTTTCACATCTTTGCCTATGCCTTCAATCGCTTCAAATTCGTCGTCGTAGCATCTGGCAGGTCCTTCGAAGTACTCGCCTTCTTTGCCCGTAATCTTGGCAACAGCACCTTCTGGCGCCAAGTTTCCGTACAGAATCTGCAGGTGACCGCTTGGCTTGATTGGATCAGAAAACGAATGAATAATTTTCTGGCCTTCTTTTAATGACGGTCCTTCTTCGATGTTTTCAGCTAAAGTTTTACCTGTTACGGTCATACAGTCGCCATGCAAATAACCTTCGTGCAGCAAGGCCTTCATAACTGCAGGTACTCCACCTACGTAATGGAGATCTTCCATCAAGTATTTTCCACTCGGTTTCAAATCAGCTATAAACGGTGTGCTATCAGATATTCTTTGGAAATCATCTAGTCCAATAGGTACATCTACAGATTTCGCCATAGCGATCAAGTGAAGTACGGCATTGGTAGAGCCTCCCAAGATCATGATCAGTCGAATGGCATTTTCGAATGCTTCCTTGGTCATGATGTCTCTTGGACGCAAGTCCTGCTCCAATAGATGCCTTACTGCTTGACCTACTCTATAAGTCTCTAGTTTCTTGTCCTCGCTCTCAGCAGGGTTAGAAGAGGAAGAAGGCAAGCTCATGCCCATAGCTTCGATAGCCGAAGACATGGTATTGGCGGTGTACATACCTCCACAAGCACCAGGTCCTGGAATCGAGTTTTTGATGATCCCAGCATAGTCTTCATCAGATATGTTATTGGCTAGTTTCTGACCATAAGCCTCAAAAGCCGATACTATATTAAGATCTTCGCCTTTCCATTTCCCAGGTCTTACTGACCCTCCATAAACCATCAAACCTGGTCTGTTCAATCTACCCAAGGCCATGATAGAGCCTGGCATGTTTTTATCACATCCTACTACTGGCACTACTGCATCATAAAACTGTGCATTGACCACTGTCTCTATAGAATCTGCAATAATATCTCTTGAGATCAAGGAATACTTCATGCCTGTTGTTCCGTTGGAAATGCCATCGCTCACTCCGATCGTGTGAAATATCAATCCGACAAGATCAGCTTCGCGAACACCCTTTTTCACTTGATGTGATAGAATGTTGAGATGCATATTGCACGGGTTACCTTCGAATCCAGTGCTTACTATCCCTACTTGCGCTTTACTCATGTCCGCTTCTGTCATTCCTGTAGCATACAATTGCGCTTGTGATGCCGGCTGAGAAGGGTCTTGAGTGATCGTTTTACTGTATTTATTTAAACTCATGTTATTCGGATGTTAGACTCCAGAGGCGAGGCTTAATGTCTCGCTACAATTGATGTCCTATATTTTTATTAATTAACTCTTGTCTTGGTTCTTATTACACTAATGTAAAATCGCTTAGTTCGGCATTGCTCACTCGCTGACGATACATGAGAAACAGGTCATAAGCTACTGTTTCTTTCCAATCGGCTTTAAATTCCATGTCGTCGATCGATGCAATACTCGCTACCTCTGTAGCTGTACCTGTAAAAAAGGCTACTTCTGCTCCTTTCATTTCTTCGGGTTTGAATAGCTTTTCTACTACTGGATACCCCAACTCCATGGCATATTCGATGATGGTAGCTCTAGTGATACCTGGTAAGATATTGCCCAAAGGTGGTGTATAGATCACATCATCTTTTACAAAGAAAAAGTTTTGACCAGACCCTTCGGCTACATAACCGTCAGCGTCTAACATCAATGCTTCGTCGAATCCTTTCCGCTTGGCTTCATTGGAAGCCATGATCGAGTTGGTATAGTTGCCACTTACTTTGGCATCTACAGGGATCGATTTCGGATTAGGTCTTTCAAACGACGAGATCATTACTTTCAGTGCTTCGTCACCCAAGTATGGAGGCCAATCCCAAGCAGCCATCATCACATGTACTTCTCCACAAGAAAGCAGTTTCATATTGGCACCGAGGTATACCAGCGGGCGGATGTAGGCATTGGTCAAGCCGTTTCTATCTAGTAATTCATAAGAGACTTTGACTAACTCATCGACGGACTGAGTGATTTTAATATTCATTCTTTCGGCAGAATACTTTAGTCTTTCAAAATGTTCCTTGGCCTTGAAGATATTGGGTCCTGCTGCACCAGCATAAGAGCGTATCCCTTCGAAGACACCATTTCCATAATGCATGGTCTGGCTAAACAAGTCAACTTTCGCTTCTGATGCCTTTACCCATTGTCCGTCAAGGAAAAGGATCGAGTTGTCGTTGTAATACATAGTCTGTCTCTTTAGTTACTTAATTGATTCGATCATTGTCATAAAAAAAGCCTTACTCGGAGGAGAAAGGCTTTTTAGAATTTTTTAAAGTTCCAATATACCAATCTCACGACATACCAAAAATGGTAATAATCACGACGGCTAAGACGATGACAATAATCGCTATCATTTTTTGGGCTAACATTTGGGTATTAAGCTTCCATGAATAAATTCATTTCGGCGAACGCATAAAAAAAGCGTCATTCTGTTGGGAATGACGCTTTAGATTATCTTTTTAAACTATTGCATATCACTCCCGATCTGAGGTCACTGTGACCTCAATAATAATCGCTAATGCTATGACAATAATGTTCTTCATTTTTGTTGTTCTTTCGAATACCAAAGGTAGAACATTTCGTTTTTACCATCCTAACAATCTTAGCGATTTTTAATACGATTTTATTTAAGCTTCTAATACACTGCGATTTGCACGTATCAACTCCGCTATTTTATCTCCTACTTCTGTAGTCGATTTTGCATTTTCTTTATTCAAGTCTTCTGTCAAAAATCCTTCTTGAACAGCCTGGTTTACCGCAGCCTTGATGGCGTTGCTCTCTTCGATCAAATCGAATGAGTACTCCAATAGCATGGCTGCAGACAAAATGGCTCCGATAGGATTGGCTATGTTTTTGCCTGTAGCCTGAGGGTATGATCCATGAATAGGTTCATAGAGGCCCAAGCCACTACCCATAGACGCAGATGCCAACAACCCTAGTGAACCAGATATCACTGATGCTTCGTCAGTAATGATGTCTCCAAACATATTCTCAGTCAGTACCACGTCGAAATGTGCTGGGTATTGGATGATCTGCATGGCCGCATTGTCTACAAACATAAAATCCAGCTCTACGTCAGGATACTGTGGTGCCATTTCTGTCACTACTTGTCTCCATAGTCGAGACGTAGCCAATACATTGGCCTTGTCTACTAGGGTTAATTTCTTCCTTCTGTTTTGCGCAGATTTGAACGCCAAGTGCGCCACACGCTGAATCTCTGCCTCAGTATAAGTACACGAATCGAATGCGGACTTACCATCTTCTGATCTTCCTCTAGGCTGTCCAAAATATATTCCTCCTGTCAGTTCTCTAAAAACTACAAAGTCAACACCTTTGATTCTTTCTTCTTTTAAAGGAGAAAGAGAAAGCAAAGCTTCGAAGCTAGCCACTGGTCTGACATTGGCAAACAAGCCAAGATTTTTTCTCATTTTCAACAGCCCTTGCTCAGGTCTTACCTTGGCGTTGGGGTCGTTGTCATACTTAGGATGTCCAATGGCTCCAAACAAGATCGCGTCAGAAGACTTACAAACTTCTTCTGTCTCAATTGGGAATGGCTCACCTGTAGCATCGATAGCGATCGCTCCGATTAAAGCCTCTGTCTTTTCGAACGAATGTCCATAAACTTCTTCTACTGCTTCTATGACTTTTACTGCCTGAGCAGTAACCTCTGGTCCTATACCGTCGCCTGATAATATGGCTATATTTTTATTCATGTGTATATGATGTATTTTATTGCACTTGTCACACTCAAAGTCAATTAAGTACTTCGTTCAATTGTGTTTTTCAAATTTCAGCACCGAAGGCAAACAAGTAGCTTTTTCGTTCGCCCATGCATTGAGTGGATGATAAAAACTCACGACTATTAGGGTTTAAAGCTTTGGTTTTTGCTTCTTTTTGACCTGTTTTAGTCTCGTTTGTACTTCTTGCTTTATTTTTCATTTTCTTTTGTTTTAAAAAACCAATTCCTTGGTTTCGTATGCTGCTATCTCATCTGCTTTGCTGATTAGGAAGTCGATATCGTCGAATCCATTGGTCATGCAATGCTTCTTATAAGCTGTAATCTCAAAACTCTCAGCATCGTCGGTTCCTACAATCGAAATGGTTTGTGTAACCAAATCAACCGATACCTCTTGCTTAGGGTCTGCCTCTACTGCCTTAAATATTTTTTGCAAAAAACCTTCCGACACTTGTACTGGCAGCAGGCCATTGTTCAGCGCATTTCCTTTGAAAATATCAGCATAAAAACTAGACACCACAACTCTCAATCCTGAATCGTAAATCGCCCAAGCAGCATGCTCACGACTAGACCCACAACCAAAATTTTTACCCGCTACCAAGATGGTACCGCTGTATTTTGGGTTGTTCAACACAAAGTCTGGGTTGGGTTGATCGTTTTTATCATACCTCCAATCGCGAAACAAGTTGTCGCCAAATCCCTTACGATCTGTAGCTTTCAAAAACCTCGCTGGTATGATCTGGTCTGTATCTATATCTTCCACTGGAAGTGGATATACACTCGATGTTATATTTATAAATTTCTCCATTAGTTCATCAATTCTCTCGCGTCAGAAATATACCCATTGATGGCTGTAGCAGCCGCTGATAGTGGACTGGCTAGCATGGTTCTAGCACCAGGACCTTGTCTTCCTTCAAAGTTTCTGTTGGACGTAGACACACAGTAAGCACCTGCTGGCACTTTGTCTTCGTTCATTGCCAAACAAGCCGAGCATCCTGGCTCTCTTAGCTCAAATCCTGCTTCTTTTAGAATAACATCCAGTCCTTCTGCAATGGCTTGCTGCTCTACTTGCTTTGAGCCTGGTACAATCCATGCTTCAATATGATCGGCTTTCTTACGGCCTTTCACCAAGTCTGCTACTAATCTCAAATCTTCGATTCTTGAGTTGGTACAGCTTCCAATGAATACATAGTCTACTTTTTTTCCTATCAACTTCTGACCTGCTTCCAAGCCCATATAATCCAAAGATTTTTTGAAGTTGTCCGTAGCGTTTCCGTTAGGGTTTGGCACATTATCATTGATTCCGATTCCCATGCCTGGGTTAGTACCATAAGTGATCATAGGATCAATATCCGCCGCATCGAAGCTGTATGCTAAGTCAAACTGAGCACCTTCATCGGTTTTCAAACCTTTCCATTTCTCTACCATTTTGTCATATTCTTCTCCTTTAGGAGCGAATTCACGACCTTTGATATACGCATAGGTAGTCTCATCTGGAGCAATCATACCTCCACGAGCACCCATTTCGATACTCATGTTGCAGATAGTCATTCTGGCTTCCATAGACAAGGCCTCGATGGTATCGCCGCAAAATTCCACAAAATGACCTGTGCCTCCACTGGTAGAAATTTTAGAAATGATATACAAGATAATGTCTTTCGAAAGCACGCCTGGTTTCAATTGGCCGTTAATTTCGATTTTCATGCTCTTTGGCTTGTTCTGAAGAATACACTGAGTAGCCAAAACCTGCTCTACTTCACTGGTACCAATACCAAAAGCAATGGCTCCAAAAGCACCGTGCGTAGAAGTATGGCTATCTCCACAAACCATCGTCATACCTGGCTGGGTGATCCCCAGTTCTGGCCCGATCACGTGTACTATTCCCTGAAAAGGATGGCCCAAACCATATAGTTCTACTCCAAATTCATCACAATTTTTGATCAAAGTATCTACCTGATGTTTCGACAAAGCGTCTTTAATTGGTAGATGTTGATCTTTGGTAGGCACATTATGATCCGCTGTAGCAATGGTTTGCTTTGGGCGAAATACTGGTATACCTCTACTTCTTAATCCGTTGAATGCCTGAGGACTAGTTACCTCATGAATGTAATGTCTATCAATATACACTACCTGTGGCCCGTCTTCGACGTTGTGTACCACATGGCTATCCCAAACTTTATCAAATAGTGTTTTTGCCACTTCTTTTTTCTTTATTACAATTCTACATTCGTCATCAAATAGTCGCTAAGCATGCCCTTGAGCAATTGATCATCGACTACATCATGTTGATCTGCCACTTTCAAAAATGCGTGGTAGACGTTTTCCAATTCTTCTTTTGTGAGTTTCACATTGAGTTTTTCAACTCGATAATTCAATGCTGCTCTACCACTTCTGGCTGTCAATACAATCGACGACTCATCTACTCCTACTTCTGCGGGATCGATAATTTCATAATTGTCTCTGTTTTTGATTACCCCATCTTGGTGAATACCTGAAGAGTGTGCAAATGCATTGCTACCTACAATTGCCTTGTTTGGCTGCACAGGCATTCTCATGGTTTCTGACACGAGTCTAGACATCGCGTTGAGTCGGGTTGCATCGATATTGGTATCTGATTTCATCCAATTGTGCTTGCGCATGATCATGACCACCTCTTCTAAAGAGGTGTTGCCTGCTCTCTCACCGATACCATTGATCGTACATTCGATCTGACGAGCGCCGTTTTGGATACCTGCAATTGAATTGGCTGTAGCCAAACCAAGATCATTATGACAGTGTGTCGATATGATGGCCTTCTCAATGCCCTTCACGTTTTCCATGAGGTATTTGATTTTAGCGCCATATTCTTCTGGCAAACAATAGCCTGTAGTGTCTGGAATATTGACCACGGTAGCTCCTTCTGCAATCACAGCCTCTATGACTTGAGCCAAGAAAACATTGTCTGTACGGCCAGCATCTTCTGCGTAGAATTCTACATCTTCTACGTATTTTTTAGCCCACTTCACTGCTTGCTTGCTTCTCGCAATAATGTCTTCTCTTGTGGTTTTTATCTTAGTAAATACGTGCTGATCTGAAGTACCAATACCCGTATGTATTCTAGGTCTTTTTGCAAATTTCAATGCTTCAGCAGCACATTCTATATCTTTTTGAACTGCGCGAGTCAAACCACAAACGGTGGTATCTTTGACTAATTTTGAAATCTCGGTAACAGATTCGAAATCACCTGGGCTGGAAATTGGAAATCCTGCTTCTATAACATCAACCCCTAGGAGTTCTAATTGCTCGGCAATCAAGAGTTTGCCTTTGGTATCTAGTCTGCAACCCGGCACTTGTTCCCCATCACGCAGTGTAGTATCGAAAATGTGTATGCGATTGTCCATAGTTCTCTTTTAATTATGTCACAAAACTACGTAGCGACAATTCGCTAAAAAATGCCTATTATTTATTTAATTACGATCTCTAAAAGAATATATAATGCGTATTATTACACATAAATAGATATTAACGCATTTTTAATTACAATGTCTAAAGAAAGATCGGACGCTTTATTTTATTTAATCAAGTCTTTAAAGAAGAGTGAAAAACGGTATTTCAAGCTTACCATGGCCAACTCCGAATCGAAAAAATTTTCTAAGCTGTTTAATATCATAGAAACACAGACCTCCTTCGATGATGATGAAATACTAAAAGCTGACCCTTCCATAAAACCAACTCAGCTTTCTAATATGAAAGCACATCTATATACCAAGATCCTACACGCCTTGCGTGATTACAACGCCAACACACTCCCCAACATCAAGATTAGGGACATGATTGATCATGCGGAAATTTTGTTTAACAAGGGGCTATATAAACAATGTGCTGAGGTAATCAAAAAGGTAAAAAAAATAGCCATAAAAAGTGGCAACTTAGAGATGCAATTGGAAATATTGAAATGGGAGAAACAAGTGCTATTTCACACCGCAGGCAAAGAAAATCAAACTAGAACGAATGAAATCATAGCTGATGTACAGCGGGTAAACAACCGCATCAACAACATCAATTCATTCTCTAATTTGCAAATGAAATTGCAGTCTCTCTATCAGAAAATAGGCTTTATTCGAAACGAAAACGACTACCACAAAATTCAAAATGTATTTTCCGCCAGTCTACCTGTATTCGTAGAAGAAGAACTATCTAATAGCGAAAAAATAAGCCTCTACAACCTATACATTGGTTATTACTTTTTCTTACAGGATTTTAAAATGGGCTATCAATATGCTAGCAAACTGGTGGCACTATTCAATCATAATAAGGCTCTTATGAACTCGATGTTGGAATCGTATATAAACAGCCTAAATCATCTACTTATTGCGCAAAACAAGTTACTGATGTACCGTGAGTTTCAGGCTACGACAAGAGAGCTTCGATCGCTCAACAATCTCCCCTCTGCTCAACTCAACGAAAACATACGAATGAAACTACTCAAATACACCTTCGTGCATGAGTTTAATCGCCTGTTTTTGATGGGAGACTTTGAAAGAGGTGTCAAATTGATGGAGCGCATAAAGCCTGGCATGGAGCAGTTCATCAGCCAAATAGATATGCATTCAAAGGTAATTTTGTTTTACAAAACGGCTTGTTTGTATTTCGGAAACGACAACTACCAGACGGCTATCTATTGGCTTAATCAAATCATCAACTCCAAAGAGGCGGACCTACGGGCCGACATTCATGGCTTTGCTCGCATCCTCAATCTGATTGCTCACTATGAACTGGGCAACATGGAATTGATCGAATACTATGTGCGATCTACCTACCGTTTTTTACTCAAAAAGAAGGATTTGCATCAATACCAAAAATACATACTCAACTTTCTGGTACGCTTGAAAACCAACATCACACAAGAGGAATTGATCAAAAGATTTCGTCAATTGAGAGAAAATTTAATTCCACTCACCAAAGACCCATACGAACGACGAGCCTTTATTTATTTTGATATCATATCTTGGTTAGAATCCAAGATCGAAAGAAGGCCTGTACAAAGCATCATCAAAGACAAGGCGCTAGAGAGGCTTAATGAGATTTGATAAAAAAACGACATAAAAAAAGTATCCTAGCGGCCAGACTAGGATACTTTGCATGATACAAAAACAAAACTACTTAACGATTAAATTCTTTGAAATGAACCGAGAATGACTCAGGTTATTTCTTTTCTATTTTTTTCTTGATGCTATAAGCATCATTGTATACTTCGTATGAATAAGTACCTGCAGGCAGATTAGATACATCGTATCTTTTTACCGTTTTTACATCCTTTTTTACTGTTTCGCTATAAAGCGTAATACCTGCTTCATCAGTGATTACAATTTTCACTTTGCTATCTGCTGGATTCTCTAGCTGCACGAAAATCATATTACCATTTATGTTTACAATGTTTGCCTTTACTTCTGCAGTTTCTTTAGCGTCTGCTCCGTGGATTTTGGCAGTAGCTACTGATGACAAGGTCAGGGTGGCGATTACTAATAATGATAAAACTTTCATAGAGAATTATTTTTCGTTGTGTTTAATAATTACAAGGCAAGGATAGCGGCGAATCGCGACTGGAGAAAGCAAATTTCGGTGAGCTTCATTATTTTTAGGGTGAAATGAAGCAAAAAACAGATGAATTTATATGTGATTTTTACTCGTTATTTGAAATTAAATTATATCACATGTTTTATTATGTCATTCAGCAGTTTAAAAACACAAATACTCCTCAAAATAGACTTAATAATAGATTAAAACATGCAATTATATTTACACAAAGACAAGAACTGAGTCCAAAAAGCAATCAAAAAAGAATAATATTAAGATAATATTAATACAATATTAACACCTTATAAAGAGAGAAGTTGACAACACAAACCACTTACATTGAAGTCGTCTGCTCGTTGCACATGATAGGCCTCGCCTTTTTAGGATCGCATAAAATACAAGAAACGACTCCCTTAGCCAGGGAAACAAAACCAGTATAGAAACCCTCTTTAGAGATCAGCCTTTAAAGCTGAGCATTACACTGACTTTTCAATATTTGAATTTGAGTATTACTATTTAGAGCAAATGAAAGGAGAAGGCTAAGACAGACCATGACATAAAAAAAGTATCCTAGCGGCCAGGCTAGGATACTTTGCATGATACAAAAACAAAACTACTTAACGATTAAGTTCTTTTTGAAATGAACCGAAACCGGTTATTTCTTTTCTATTTCTTTCTTGATGCTATATGCACCATTATACACCTTGTAAGAATAAACTCCCGCAGGAAGGTTAGACACATCGTATCTTTTTACCGTTTTCACATCCTTTTTTACTGTTTCGCTGTAAAGCGTAACGCCTGCCTCATCGGTGATTACAATTCTTACTTTACTATCTACAGGATTCTCTAGCTGCACGAAAACCATGTTATCATTTCTGTTTACGATGTTTGCCTTTATTTCCTCAGTTTCCTTAGTACCTGCTCCGTGAATTTTGGCAGTAGCTACTGATGATAAAGTCAGGGTGGCGATCACGATTAACGATAAAGCTTTCATAAGAATTTGTTCTTCTTGTTTAATAATTATGTAGCAAGATTAACGGCGAATGGTGACTAGCGAAAGTAAATTCCGGTGAGCTTCATTATTTACAAGGTGAAATGCAGCCGTTTTCTGATGAATTTAGTGAAGAGAAATCAGACCAAAAACAAACACTAGAGCAATACATATTTAAACCTGCCACATGACATATTTTACACTACAAAAGGGCATATAAAAGAAATGAGACCTAAAAGGGCTTACTGCTAATCTTGGTTTTTAGTCTAACGTTACTGAGAGGTCGCTTGACAAAACTATCTATTCGTCAAGCTAATTTCACATTAGAAGCAGCTTGCTGGTAATAACAACACCAAAGTCCGAAATAGCAGAAAACACCTCAGCTAATCCAAACTTTGAACCGATCGAATACCCCCATTTTATCCTCCAAATTCACTCCTATCTCAAACACCCCAAATACTGCCGACCCCGTTCCTGTCATGGAGGCGTAGTCTGCACCTAAGTCCAGAAGTTGTATTTTTATTTTTTGAATTTCTGGGTGGGCGGCGAAGACGGTTTCTTCGAAGTCGTTGATCACAGTGCCTTGCCAAGATTTGGGGGATTGCTGGAGGATGGTTTTAAGATCGTATGCTGGCTCTTGGGGTGTGATGCCTGCAAAGGCAGTCTTTGTGCTCACATGGATACCCAGAAATACCACCACGATTGAATAATCGGACAAATCAATGCTGACATCCTCCATCACCTCTCCTATGCCTGTGACTAGCTTGGGTTTGTTGTCAATAAAGAAAGGACAATCCGCACCTAGTGTTTTGGCGTAAGCTTCGAGTTGAGTGTTTGTCAAACCTAATTCAAACTGATCGTTCAACAACTTCAAAGCAAAAGCCCCATCCGCAGATCCGCCTCCTAACCCTGCGCCCATAGGAATGACCTTGTGCAAGTGCATCTTCACAGGTGGAATGTCGTGCTTTTCTTTTAGGAGCTGATAGGCCTTCACACAAAGATTGCCGCTGCTGTCGCCTGGAATATCTAATCCAGATGAAGTAAACTCAAACTGATCCGCAGGTACAATTTCTAGTGCGTCCTTCCAATCGACGGGTAAAAAGCAAGAAGAGAGATTGTGATAGCCATCTGCTCGTTTGGAGGTAATGTTGAGGCCGATGTTGATCTTGGCGTTGGGGAAGGCAATCATGGCAAATATGATAGAAGTCGGGAGATGGATGTCCGAAGTGAAATAATCGAAGTGTAAAGAAATCCCCCGCGGCTGTGCAGCCCGCTGGGGATTTCTCCTTCCTACGTCAGTCGAAATGACGCTGTTTTAGTTTACTTAGTCATCTGATCGATGATGTCTTGCGTGATACCAGACGAAGAGAATCCGCCGTCGTGCATCAAGTTTTGCATTGTCACCATCTTGGTCAAATCTGAGAACATTGAGATACAGTAGTCTGCACATGCTGCAGCAGATGCATTGCCTAATGGCGACATCTTCTCAGCATAGTCCATGAATACATTAAATCCGCCTACTCCAGAACCAGCCGTAGTCATGGTCGGAGACTGGGAGATCGTATTTACTCTTACTTTCTTCAAACGTGCGAATCTTTCGCCATAACTACGAGCGATAGACTCCAGCATTGCTTTGGCCTGCGCCATGTCTGAATAATCTGGGAAGGTTCTTTGCGCCGCGATGTAAGTCAAAGCCAAGATAGAACCCCACTCGTTCATGGCGTCTTGCTTCTCAGCTACTGCCATCACTTTGTGAAATGAAATCGCAGAGATGTCCATGGTCTTGAGCATCCAGTCGTAGTTCAAATCGCCGTATTCTTTATTTTTCCTCACATTCGGGCTCATGCCAATCGAATGCAGTACGAAATCCAATTTTCCACCTAAAACTTCCTGAGACTTAGTGAATAAATTTTCCAAGTCCTCTACAGAGGTAGCATCTGCTGGAATCACTTCAGATCCACACTGCTCTGCCAATTGGTTGATCGCTCCCATACGCAAAGCGATTGGTGCATTGGTCAATGTAAATGAAGCACCTTGCTCGTGAGCTTTCAAAGCCACTTTCCATGCAATTGAATTTTCGTCCAAAGCACCAAAAATGATCCCTCTTTTTCCTTTTAATAGATTATTAGACATTTGATTTAGTTTCTATTTGTTATAAAATCGTAAAGATAAACTTTACTCCCTATTTCGTATTTAGTATTCAGTATTTAGTGGCTCAAGCTCCCATTTTAACTTTTCCAAAGTTCGTATTTCCAACACATCCGGATGAGATAATGAACCATGGTTTAAAGCATCAACTTTGAAAAAGATCACTCCATTTCAATTAGTTCTCTTGCGCTATTGCGAGCGGTATCCGAAGGATTCTCCCCTCCAATCATTTTGGCTATTTCTTCCAGACGATCCGCTGGCTCTAGTTTACGAATCATACTCTCGGCCTTTTCTGCTTCATTGTTTTTATAAACAAAGTAATGCGCTTGACCACGTGCCGCTATCTGTGGCAAATGACTGATCGAGATGATTTGGTGATTATCCGACATCCTTCGCATCATATTCGCCATTTTAAGGGCAATTTCCCCAGACACGCCCGTATCGATTTCATCAAAAATCACTGTTGGCATGGCTGTTTTACTGGCTAGTAAATACTTGATACAAAACATGAGTCTCGAAAATTCACCACCTGAAGCCACATTACCCACAGGCTCCGGCTTGATGCCTTTATTGGCACTGAATAGTATTTCAATTTCATCTACACCTAACTTCCAAGGCTCCACTCGCTTGTATACAAACTCCACATGACCATCGGGCATTCCTACTTCAGCCAATAACTCATTGAGCGATGCAGAAAACACATCAATTTGCCCTCTGCGTTTCTCGGAAAGAATTTCAGCAGATCGAACCATTTCTTGCTCTAGCTGCTCCTGAGCTACTTTCAATTGTTTGATCTCTTCCTCTAGGTTTATCGCACCTAAAGTTTCAGTTTCCAGCTGTGTCTGGATTTTGAGCAACCTTTCTACGTCACCTATCTTGTGCTTTTGCTGCAGCTTATAGATCAAATCTAGCCGCTGGCTCACCTCTTCCATCCGCGCGGGATTGTGTTCTACACTGGCCTGAATGCCTGCTACATCGTGAATAATATCAACAATCTCCTCCGTAGCGGATTCGAATCTCGTACTCAGCGTTTCCAAGTCCTTGGAAAAACTGGCCATATTTCGCAGAATGGCAGCAGCTTCCTTCAATCGATCATTGACAGAGACTTCGCTTTCGCTAAATTCTGTTGAAATCTGAGCCAGTTTCAATTTGATTTCCTCGGCATGTTCCAAGATTTGAAGTTCATCTTCTAGCTTGGTCTGTTCGCCTTCTTGCAGATTGGCTTGCACCAATTCGTCAAGCAAAAATTTCTTAAATTCCTCGTCAGTCTTAGACGATTTTTCTTCTTCGAGCAGGTCTGAAAGTTTCTTGGCAAGCTTACTGTATGCCTGATAGTCCGATTGGAATTTGGTCAATTCCTTAGTGGTCTGCGCATAATCATCCAACAATTTCACCTTCACAGACTTGTTGCCTAGCTGGATACTTTCGTTTTGCGAATGAATATCGATCAGTCGCAGCCCAATGGTTTTCATGATCTCTAAGGTCACTGGCACGTCATTGATGAACGCCCGAGATTTGCCCTTGGGGTTGATTTCTCTACGGATAATCGTAGAATCTTCGTAGTCCAAGTCCTCCGATTCGAATAAGGAGTGCAAGCCTAATTTGGCAATATCAAACTCCCCCTCTACCACACATTTCACTTCCTTATCTAAGAGTGCTTTGGTATCGGCCCGATGCCCCAGCAACAAACCAACAGCACCTAGCATGATCGATTTTCCAGCACCTGTCTCTCCCGTCACGATATTGAGACCAGCATCTGGCTCCAATTGCAACTTCTTGATCAAGGCATAATTACTAATGGACAAACTGGAAATCATGTATTGGTTATGCTTCTAAAAGGTGAAAAATGACGTCAAAAATAAAAACTTTAGGGCTATCTATTTGATAATCTTTTTCAAAGTTATCAACGAAAGAAAAAGACCAGTGATTAGTTTTCTAGAATCTTACCAAACTGCTCCGTTTTGGCTGGTTCCAAGGCCTTTAGTATGTTATATACTTCTCTGCGCTCTGCCATATTTCCCTCAGAAAAAATACCAACTAGTTCATCCATTTTGGCGTCTAAGAAAGAAATAACCATAATCGCTCGTGGTTTTGACCGATTGACCTCCTGTACTTTTTTCAAGGCAGCTAGTATGTTGGTTCTTCCTTCTTCCGGATTGTCTGCCATCATATCCAAACCCTTGATGTGGTACTCATACATAGCCTCTCTCATAGGCTCCATCACCTGGTCGATGCTATTTTCTGCCCACCAATAGCGATTTCTCACACTGTTGAACTGATCCCATCCGCTGTAGCCAGACTGCTGAGCATTGCTCACCACTTGCCAGGCCGCTTCGTAGTACCGCTGTCCTCCCAGCTTTTCAAATGAATCGTAATCATTTGCGATAATCATATAAGCATAGAAACCTAAAATGGATGTGATGTTAGACATAAATGTAGTAGGCTGAAAATCCAATGGTTGCGACTCCGTATATTCAAAATCAAAATCACGATCAGCGTAATTAATCATCACGGCATCATAGGTAGAATTGAAAACAGGGCGTGCCGAAACTACTTGTACCGTAGCCTGAAAGTTTCCCAAAGAAGGCTGTGATTCCAACGTGATATTGATTCCGCAGTTGATACGCTCATTGTTTTCGAAGCGCTCATCTGCCCACTTTCTATCATTGAGGAATTTGGCAAACTCAACCTCCATCTCATCAAAAACGCGTCGTTCGGTAGATTCAATCTGAATGGCCTCTACAGCTACCTGACAATTGAGCTCTTGGGCATTTGCATAGCCACTGACTCCCAATAGGAATAGGATAAAAATGCTAAGACTGGAGTTTTTCATATATGCAATTAACAATATCTTCCGCAACCACCTGCTTCGTCTTCAGTGGAAAAAGCTTCGGTTTTTGATCAACGCTGAAGATAGTAATTTTATTAGTATCCACAGAAAACCCTGCGCCATTATCATTTAGAGAATTGAGTACGATCATGTCAAAATTCTTTTTGGCCATTTTTTCCTGCGCATATTCTTCTTCTCTTTCGGTCTCCAAGGCAAAGCCTACATTGATCTGGTTCTTAACCTTGCGCTTACCCATTTCTGCGGCAATGTCTTTGTTTTTCACCAACTCGATCGTCATAGACTCACCAGACTTTTTGATCTTTTCTTCGGCTGGCGCCGCAGGTCTATAATCTGCCACTGCTGCTGCAAACACAGAAACATCTGCTTGATCAAATCGACTAGAGACTGCGTCAAACATATCATCAGCAGAGGATACGCGTGTCACTGTAATGGCTTCTGAGGTTACTAAGTAGTTACCTGGTCCTGCAATAAGCTGTACCTGAGCTCCTTCGCTGGCGAATACGTGTGCCAAAGCCAACCCCATTTTTCCAGAGGAATGATTGCCAATAAACCTAACGGGATCTATTTTTTCGTAAGTTGGTCCAGCAGTAATTAACACTTGCTTGCCTTCAAATCTTTTTTTTTTATTGAAATGACCTTCTACAGTCTGGAGCAAATGTTCAGGCTCTGCCATTCGTCCTTCTCCTACGAGGCCACTGGCTAGCTCGCCATGTTCGGTATCGAGCACTTGATGTCCGTAAGCTTGTAAAGTCTGTAAATTTTGCTGAGTAGCGGGATGTTTGTACATATCCAAATCCATCGCTGGAGCAATCATGACGGGACATTTGACAGACAAATAAACCGCAGACAATAGATTATCACACATCCCATGAGCCATCTTGGCAATGGTATTGGCACTGGCTGGGGCTACCAAAAACAAATCGGCCCAAAGACCCAATTCGACATGGTTTTCCCATTGCCCTTGGTCATCCTTTTCAAAACTGGATACCGCAGGGTGCTTGGATAGTGTAGCAAGAGTGAGTGGCGTAATGAAGCTTTTGGCTGAGTGGGTCATTACTACCCGCACTTCACAGCCAGCCTTGACCAGTAATCTGATCAGTAGAGCGGATTTGTATGCGGCAATACTGCCGCATACTCCAAGTAATATTTTCTTCCCCGTCAGCATTAGGGGGGCAAATTAAATTTCGATGCCGCCTTCTTCTTTCACCGCATCTCTCACCAAAATTTTCCCTTCAGAAAATTCCTCGATAGCCACGATGGTTGGCTTTGGCATTCTTTCGTAAAACTTAGAAATTTCGATTTGCTCTCTGTTTTCGAAGATTTCCTCAAGGTTGTCCACTGTAGATGCAAATTCTGCCAATTTCCCGCTCAACTCTTCTCTTACGTTAGAAGAAATTTGTCTTGCTCTTTTAGAAATCACATTTAGAGATTTGTATATGTTGCCTGTAGATGATGACAACTCAGTAATATCTCTTGTTACAATTGATGGTTTAACCGCCATTATTATGAATTTTTAGATAATTTTTTCGTTTCTTCAAGTGCTTCCACATAAAACTTTTCAGCCTTCTTAGCGAATTCACTATTAGGGTATTTGTCTATAAAGTCCTCGTATAGGTCTATAGTTTTTTGATAACGCTCTTTTTGCTTAGAGCGAATACTTTGCTTAGCATAGCTAAATTCAGAGTCCACTGCGAAGTAAAGTATCTCTTCATTTAATTTAGAGTCTGGAAATTCATCTGCAAAAGTCTCAAAGGCCACTCGTGCGGCTTCCCACCTTTCGAGTTTATGATATTGTTTAGCATTTTCAAATGCCTTTTTCTCCAGCTTTCTTTGAAGTTCATCGATATACTTCGTTGCGGGTTCCGCATATTCGCTATATGGATTTCTATTGATAAAAGCCTGAAATGCGTTGATAGCAGTATAGGTACTGCTCTGATCCAAGTTGTAATCTGGAGACTGCAAGTACGACGAATAGGCTGCCATATAAGCGGCTTCTATCGCCCAGTCACTTCTTGAGTAGATCGTAGCAAATTCATTGAAATAGCTTCCACTAAGAATATATTGTCCTTGATGAAAGTAAGAATAAGCTCTATAGAAACTGGCTTTTTCGGCATCTAGTGTCCCCTTGATAATCGGAAGTACCTGATCGAACAAAACGCCAGCTTTGTAATACTCCTCTTCTTCGTAGTAGCGAAGAGCGGCTTCATACTTCATTTGCCAATCTGTACTTTTTTGCAGTCTTTTAAATTCACTACAAGAAACAGCCAAAACTGCTACTAAAACCAGTACAAAATTCCCTAAAACCCTCGTTTTTCGCATAAGCCTGCAAATATAGCTTCTTTAGTTTAAATACAATAAAATATCGAGATGAGATTCATCCAGTCTACGGACGGTCTAACGCTCCTTAAGCAAATGATCTTGAGCGGAATTTAGTTGCTTCATGGCTTCATTTTTATTGCCTTCTTGTAGGATTTTCTTACCTACATCTATTTGATCTTTATTCTCTTCCAGCATTTTTTTCATCTTATCTTTCAATACAGATTTTTTAGTCACCTTATCTCCTGGCTTATAGTATGTAGCTACCTCATAGAGCTCTGGTCGTTCATCATCTCGCCAGTCAAATTCCTCCAAAAACATTTGCTCTTCATCCAATTCATGAGGGGGGATAAATTTAGCTTCTGGTTGGGTATAAAAGGAGATATTGTTTAGCAAATTATCTTTGAAACGCAGCGTCATTTTGCTACAAAAGATCTTATTCATACCAATCATGACGCTATCTCCTTTCAACACAAAGTAATGACTCTCTCCATTGCCATTGATGTCCATCTCTTGTAGATCCCCATATTCGTTGAAATTGCCAATCATCTTACGGCCTTTGATTTGATTGTGTTGCCCTAGTGTATCTATAGAAATGAGAAAGGCTTTTCGTCGCAGCGTCATGGTTTTAAGAATATCATCTTTGAATAGCAAATCGATACTATCAGATTCCATTTGGCTATTTTTATTCCATATCACAGGGTCGTTATACATATGTATGGTAGAGTCAGAAGTAAAGTAGGCCACCGAATCACACTTCCCTTGCATGTTTAGCTTGTACATCAAGATATTGTGAAAAGCCAATATTCGCTCTTTGTCCTTGTCTACATTCTCTATGGATACCAAGGTATCCGAAACCATAAAAAAAGTATCCTGACGCATGATACGCTTCATCAATGGACGGCCATACACGGTACTCACTCCAGCATTTTTATCGTATACGGCCTTATCTCCAAAGATCAGAATATCATCTTTTTTGGATGTCATCACTACATTTCCTTTGGCTGTATAAAATTTCTTCTTCTCATCGAGAAAAATCTCATCCCCTGTCACCACGTAGTTTTTGGTTTCAATCGTACCTTCATCGAAGGTCGTTTGGTCATACGCCGTCTTGAACCTGCCCCCATCTGCATCTACAGTAGTTCCGTCCTTCCGCTCTATATAGGTAGGTCCCTTGGTTACTGCTATTTTTGAAATTGATGAATATTCTAAGGTATCGGCCTTGAGGTTGAAATCTGGCGAAACAAGTAACACTTTCTTGTAAAAGAAGGCTTGACTGCTCTTAGAATGATAGACCCCATATGTACTGGTCAGTGTATTTTGTTCATCCACCAGCTTACCATGCTCTTTAAACTCCCCCACTTCGGTAAGTAAATTGTAATCCAAAATATCTGTATAAAGCACCTTACGACCTTTTCGATAGACTACGTCTTCTCTAAGCAAAGCCATGCCTTCGTTTCCTTTATAAATCAACTTTTTGGATGTGATGGTTACAGAATCGTCCACGATCCGCACTCGCCCAAATGCCTCCATCTCGTTGGTCTTGGAATAAAAATAAGCGGAATCACAATAGACAGTAGTCGATTTTTGAGTGAATACCACATTGTGCAGTAGCTTTTTATAACGCACATTGCCTTGGCGTGAATTGGTGAGCCGATCGGCCTTGTATTTGATTTTGTCGCCTTTTTGAGCCATTGCACCCGACGATAATGTCACAGCACAAATCAACCAAAACAGAAAAGTATTTCGCATAGTGTAAAAATATGAGGCAAAGCTACATGGAATCCTTGAGATAAGTAAACAACTAAAACAGAGATCAAATGAGTCACGTTCGTTCGTATCCCTAACGAAAAAAAACTAAGTTTGGTCAAAATTTCTTCAGATTGAATACACTTCAAAAATCTTTCGAAAAGTTCATTAATAAAGAACAACTCTTCGCCCCTTCGGATCGGCTACTGGTAGCATTGAGTGGCGGCGTAGACTCCATCGTTCTTGTGCATTTGCTTCACACTGCTGGATATCAACTAGCAATAGCACATTGCAACTTCCAACTGCGAGGCCAAGCCTCTAACGAGGATGCCGATTTTGTAACCGGTTTTGCTAATGAATACGGCCTAGTGCTACACTTGAAGGCTTTCGACACCCAAGCATTTGCCGCCGAAAAAAAACTTTCCACGCAAGTGGCAGCGAGAGCATTGCGCTACGAGTGGTTCGATAAACTGATGCAAGAGCATGGCTACACACACCTCCTCACCGCGCACCATGCCAATGACCAAGTAGAGACTATGCTCTACAACCTCTCCAAGGGCACGGGCATCGCTGGACTGAGAGGCATCCCGCTCAAGCATGATTCGCTGCGCCGCCCTTTGCTAGGTACCGAAAGAAAAGATATAGAAGCGTATGCCAAATCACACCAGCTCACTTGGCGAGAAGATGCCTCCAACCTTGAGCGCAAATACAGTCGCAACAGATTGAGGCTGCATGTGATTCCAGAATTAAAACAAATCAACCCTGGCTTAGAGCAAACCATGCTACAAAACAGTCGAAGGTTTGAAGCCCTGGAAAAACTACTCCAACATACCGTACAATCAATCAACTCACAATATCTCTCAGAAGCAAACGACTGCCATACGCTTGCGCTAAACTGGTATGAAGAGACGCAAGGGGGCATAGCAATACTGATCGAAATTCTTAAACCTTTTGGTTTCAATGCAAATCAATGCTTTTCTATAAGTGAATCCATCGCAACTCGATCTATAGGCAAACAATACCTCTCAGCAAAATACACACTCGCCTTGGATCGTAATGGTCTACTCATTGCCCCACAAGAGGATACCTTGTTTAACGAAAGCGTAACTATTGAAAACCCAAAAGTCTCTACTCCATATGCGAATTTCACATTGACTACAGTCGAAGTGAGTAACAATTGGCCAAAAGATAAAAATACAGCTTGCCTAGATGCAGACCTCGTTCAGTTTCCTTTAAAAATCAGAAATTGGAAACAAGGCGACAGCTTTTATCCGCTAGGCATGAAGGGCAAAAAAAAGCTAAGCGATTTTATGATTGATGAGAAAATTCCCGTAAACTTGAAATTGCGTGTGGCACTATTCGAATCGGGAAACGACATCATCTGGGTGGCCGGACACCGGATCGACGAACGCTACAAAATCACATCAAAAACCAAACGCATATTGATCATCAAAATGACCAGCCATGTTTAATCCATTCAAGAAAAAATACAGCGAAGAAGAACTTGATCTTATTGCGTTTTTGGCACAAACTAGACATTTCGAAAAGCTCACCGAAGAAGAGTTGGCGCTCTTTCTGCCCAGCATGTACTTGCGTACGTACCAGCAAGACGAAGTAGTGTTTTTCTCTGGCGACCCCAGCCATGCTTTGTATATAGTAAAACGAGGATCGGTATCACTATCAGTAGATGTAAACAACAAATTCGAGCAATTAGCTGAAGCCCACAGGGGCAATATATTTGGTGACAACAGCCTACTAGATGATGCAAAAAGAATATACACGACCGTAGTCACTTCTGAAAAGGCGCAACTGTATGTTATCCCCCAAATCAACTTGATGGAAATCCTCCAAGATCACCCTGACGTACGCGCCAAAGTCATGACTGTTTTTGCTGAATTGTACAACGAATACACGACCCAGCTATTCAAAGTGTACAAATCCCACTTTGGCTTTTTCGAACTAAGTAAGGTCTATCAAGGCAAGATCTAAATACGCCTATAAGAACAGCAACCTTACGATAGTGCTTTCCTACCAAGAAATCACTCGATTATGGCAATTAAGCATGAAATTTGGCTATTTTTGCGCCAGAAATAGATCCCTAATTTAGAAATATAAAAACACAAACAAGATGAAAGTAACCGTAGTAGGTGCCGGAAACGTAGGCGCCAGCGTAGCTGAGTACGTAGCCATGAAAGAATTGGCTGATGAAGTGGTAATCCTTGATATCAAGGAAGGTTTTGCAGAAGGCAAAGCAATGGATCTCAACCAATGCGCAACCCTTAATGGGTTCAACGCTAATGTCATTGGTACTACGGGAGACTACAGCAAAACTGCAGGATCTAAAGTAGTAGTGATCACTTCTGGTATTCCAAGAAAACCAGGCATGACTAGAGAAGAACTGATCGGCACCAATGCTGGTATTGTGAAGTCTGTGACTGAAAACTTGATCAAGCATTCTCCTGATGCTATCCTAGTGGTAATCTCTAACCCTATGGACACGATGACTTACCTATCTGCTAAAAGCAGCGGATTGCCAAAAAACAGAGTCATCGGTATGGGTGGCACTTTGGACAGTGCAAGATTCAGATACAGACTAGCAGAGGCACTAGCGTGCAACCCTAACGATGTACAAGGTGTAGTAATCGGTGGACACGGCGACACCACTATGATTCCTTTGACAAGGTTAGCTACTTACAACTCTACGCCTGTATCTAACTATCTATCTGAAGAAAAATTAGAAGAAGTAGCTAAAGCGACTATGGTAGGTGGTGCTACTTTGACTGGCTTGCTTGGTACTTCTGCATGGTATGCACCTGGTGCGGCTGGTGCAGCTGTGGTAGAAGCCATCGTAAGAGACCAGAAAAAATTGATGTCTGCTTCTGTATACCTAGAAGGTGAATACGGACAGAAAGACATCTGTGTAGGTGTACCAGTAATCGTCGGCAAAGACGGATGGGAAGAAGTGGTAGACTTCAAACTAAACGACGATGAAAAGGCTAAATTCGAAGCCAGCGCTGCTGCTGTTCGCAAAATGAACGACGCACTTGAGTTGTAAGACTTAAAGTTAAAATACCGGCTCATAGCCGAATTCCCAAAAAGCTCCCCTCTGATTCTCAGACGGGAGCTTTTTTTTGTAAAACAAAGTTTCTCCAAGACAAACAAACGTGGTACTTTTGTCGTTTTAAAACAAAAATATATCTAACTAAAACTGCGCTCCTAAGGTTTTAGTATGATGAAATTGATTCACCAGCTTATAGCAGGTTCTTTTATTGGTATTTCATTCTGTTTAGCTCTGTACATTATATGGGTAGAAGAGTTTCAGTATTATCTACCCATTCCCCCATCAAAATCATTTTCGGCAACCGAAAAAATTGATTTCCATTTTTTAGAAAGCGCCCCACAGAAACCTATTTTTCTTCACTTCTTTAATCGGGATTGTCGATCGGCAAGAATTAATCTCGAACACATCCCGAGGTTTATGAAAAACTATCAAGAGGATTTTGATTTTTATATCATTGATCAAGATTCAAATCATACAATAGACCTACCTCATTACATCAAAACAATAAAAGATCCTCAAGGTGAGTTATTCAACTATTTCAGAGTAATGTCTACCCCCCACGCCATGCTAATAGAAACTGATGGCACTGTATTCTTCAGTGGAAATTATAACAACAAAAACGGCCTATGTGGACCCACCGACATTCAATGGTCGGCACCTGCCATCGCCTTAAAATTCTTATACAACCAATCTGACCCGCCTATTTTTCCAGCCTACCAACTATTACCTACAGGATGTGAATTAAGCAAATTATAATTATGTCAGAGCAAGTAAGTTTATTAAAGTATAAAAAGCACATGGCCGAAGTCCTTCGGCAATCAGACCATACCATCTCGTATATGGTCATTGGGCTGTGGCTATTCGGTGTGCTTATTTCTTTTCATTATAATACCTGGACACTGGGACTCGGAATGGGTACACTGTTGTTCTCTATGAACCTAGTAGCCGTACGATTTTTCGGTACTAGACTCTTCTCTCGGATGATCGGCGCTTCTGTGATGGCACTGTACATGATTCAGTATCTAATACAATTGCACGGGTTATACGAAATGCACTTTTGGTTTTTCATTATGCCTATATTCTTGATCATATACCAAGACTGGCGAGTGTACATTCCTTTTGCAGCAATCATTGTAATTCACCATGTATCAATTTACATTCTAATTAATCAAGGGCATCCAGAATATCTTCGCTATTTCATTAACATGAGCGAGCTCACCGACATGACATTTGCTTATCACATGGGGCTAGCAGTAGTAGGTGTGATCACAGCAGCTTGGGTAGCCTATCGACTCAACCAACAAACGAAGAATAGATATTTGGGAGCCGCACAATTGGAGGCACAATTGGACGAAATGAATGCACTGGCTCTAAATGTAGAAGAGGTTGCTTCGAGAATTACCAACAAAAGCTCTCAGGACAAAAAACATCAATCTATTAATATGGCTCTGGTTTCATTGGGCGAAGAATTCACCAATATCATTGACAATATTATCGTAGAAACCAACCAAGTAGTAAATAGCGCCAGCCGGGACGGAAATTTGAAAGCCCGAATGCTGACTAAAGACAAGCATGGCGTATGGAAAGATTTATCTAGCTCTATCAATAGCCTTTTGGAGTCTATAGCTGTACCTGTCTATCGAATCAATGATGTAGCGCAAAACATGTCTCGTGGCATACTGACCGACAGGCTCTCTACCGATTCGAAAGGAGACATACAAGATATGTTCGAAAACCTGAATAGTGCACTTGGAAGCTTGAGAGAACTTACACTCAAAGTAGATAATGGAATTAAAAGAATAGAACTCGCTACTGAAGAAATGCTAACCTCTGGTCATGAAATGGACATCAGTACCAATGAAATTGCTAACGCAATAGCAAAAATGAGTGCAGGTGCTCAAAATCAATTAAAAGATATTGAAAAGACCTCCAACATAATAGAGCAAGTAGTAGACGCTGCTAAGACAATGGACTCTTTTGTAGAAGAAATAAATGGCTCAGCTAAAAAAGGGGTTCAAAATAGTGAAGAAGGTAAAAATGTGGTCGAAACAGTGGTAAGCGACATTGAGAACATTGCTAATTATTCTGACAAAACCATGGAATCTATCCAGGTGCTTTCTACAAGATCAAATGAAATATCAGGGATCTTAAACGTAATATCTGAAATAGCCACACAAACCAACCTACTGGCATTGAATGCTGCCATTGAAGCGGCAAAAGCGGGTGAGGACGGAAAGGGTTTTGCCGTAGTAGCTGAAAACATCAGAAACTTAGCAGAAGGCGCCAAGCGATCTACTGGAGAAATCAGCCTATTAGTAAAAGCAGTACAAGAAGACACTGACATGGCAGCTAACCTAATGAAACACATGAATGAAAACATTAAAAGTGGTGTCAATTCCACTAAAAAAACCCATAAAATACTTCATGTGATTTCAGAATCTTCTAAACAAACACTAGAGCTCTCTAATAAAGTAAAGGACATCACTGATTCGCAAACCAAACGCATATCAGACGTATTTAATGCAATAGAATCAGTTGTTTTAATATCGGAGCAATTTGCCACTGGCTCTGAAGAGGTGGCCAGTTCAGCCAATGAATTATCAAATGGAATGAAAGACTTCAACAACAATTCCCAAGTACTAAACACCATGGGCAAAGAATTGAAAACATCCATGAAGCAGTTTACTTTGAACTAACTACCATAGCTGGTTTGTCGGTTCGGTTTTCAAAGTTTATTTCGTTCATACTGGTGACCTACTTTGCTTTCCCTACCCATCCACCACACATACAAACACCTACCTACTTATAAAAAAATCCCGACTGGCACATAACCAGTCGGGATTTTTTACACCTTGTTTCTTCTTGAGTGGCTTAGTTACCGAATAGGTATCTAAAGCCTAATTGCATTCTCCAAATAGAAGCACTGTTGTTGACTGTCCAGGCTTCATCTCTGTCTGAGTAGTTATAGACAGGTCTACCAGTGGCCGCATCAAATCCCTCCAACTGTAGCAAGTTGTACGTGTTGAAGTTTACAGCATATTGTCTTCCCCAATCGCTCTTCAGTAAGTTGGCTACGTTTTCGATATCTAATGAAATCTGTAGTCTATTGACTTTGTTTCCTGATTTGAGTTTAAACTCTTGCATTATTCTCATATCAATCACACCAGTCCAAGGAGTTCTAGCACCGTTTCTTTCAGCTATCTCACCTCTATGCTCGCTTAAGTAAGCATCTCTTTCGATAAACGCATCTAACTGATTCCACATAGCTGCTTGATCTGCCGCACTAGCAGGCACTCCGTTTTCTCCGAAAATAATCTCACTTTGATCAGCAGGAATATAAGCCTGATCATTACCGTAAGAACCATCATTGTTCAAATCACCATTAACCATATATGAGAATGGAGATCCAGATTGTGAACTAATGAATACACCTACTGACGTAGAAGCATAATCTGAGTAATCGAACAAGTAGTTGAAATTAGCTACTATTCTATGTCTCAAATCCCATACAGCATAACTCACGATCGCTTCATTAGGGCTACCTGGCGTTGGGTTAAATTCCCACCCTGAGTTGGCAGTCGTGTTTGTACCTCCGTTCACGTCCTTAGACACTCCGTAGTTATAAGCAATCATGGCAGACAGGTTTTTGGTTGTCTTGCTCAACTGGCCTGTAAAGCTGTATTGGTACCCTTTGTTTGTATTGGTCAAAAGGAACACATCACTGAAATTTGGACTCACAGATTCACTAGGAAATGTAGGTCTATTGTCTTCTACTGGAATGGTTCCGTCTGCATCTTTAACCTGTAGGTTTTGATACTGAATACCATTGATCACCTTTGAGTAGATCGCTTCAAATGTACCTGTCATCCCAAATGGAAGCTTGGCATCAACCGCTAAATTAGCCCTTAAATTTTGAGGCATTTTAAACTCCGAATCCAAAGCATCGATTTGCGACGTAGGAGCGTTGGCTTGTCTTGCCTCTATCTCAGCTCTTACAGCTGGATCATCTACACCTACATTCAGTACATCCGCTATATAATATTCGTATGTACGGTTTCCATCAGGGTAAAGTGGCACATTAGCAGAACTAGCTCTTACATCCGCCAAAGAGGTAGTAGCTCCTGAGTTTGAATAGGCATTTGATATCCAAACAAATGGCACTCTACCAGTGAAGATACCCACTCCCCCACGAAGCTGCACTGATTCATCTCCTTTGAGGTCATAATTGAACCCTACTCTAGGAGACCATAGCAATTGTCCACTTGGCATATCTTGTGTATCAATTCCAAACTCTTGCTCAAACTGAGGATTGGCATTAGGCTCATCTAAGAAGAATGGAACATCTAACCTTAATCCACCTGTCAACTTAAGTTTATCAGTAGCTTCCCATTCATCCTGAATGTAGAATCCACTCTGCAAGAATCTAAGATCTACTGGCTGAAATCTATCATTGTAATAATCTAACGAGTACCTTACTCTAAATCGACCATTAGTCCCTAGTTGATCATTCAAGAAATTATCTAACCCATCATACTCATAGTGCCCTGGGTATCGGTTTACAAACGAATTGTAGATCTTGAAAAACTCATTATGAGTACCCAGAGTGATCACATGTCTGTTTTTGAAAATAGTAAAGTTGTTGGTAAACTGACCAATACCCTGACGAAGTTCATTGCCTACTGAGCTTCTCTGTGTACCTGCGATGATTGTTGTTCCATCATCTGTATCGATTTCCACTTGAGGAAACATATCACCATAGTCATCTAAGTTTCTTTTCCTGTTAAGACTAGTATATCCCACGATCATGTTGTTAGACATGTTATCTCCAATTCGACTTCTAAGCTCAATAATTGAAGAGTTGCTTTCCACATCATTCAAATAACCATTATTTGAAAATTGCAGAAAGTTTTGATTTCTACTGATATTCTCATCCGTCGCCTTTAAATAACTATGTCTAAAAGTAATTTGATGATTGTCATTGATATTCCAATCGATTTTTCCAAAAAGCTTAGTGTTTTTAGTTTGAGGAGCGAGTGCCCCATAGGTACCTGCGTCATAACCGTAATTAGTCATCAGATAATCCTTCACTGATTGTGCTGTTTCTGTACTGATGTTAGCCACATTAGAAGGTACTGTACTGTAGCTATCGAGTGTAGATTGACTCACCAATCCAATTTGGTTAGGTGTTTCGGCTACTTGATGCTCTGCACTTGCAAAGAAGAACAGTTTGTCTTTAATGATCGGCCCACCTACTCTAGCTCCATACTGTCTATTAAAAAATGGTGATTGTCTCTCAGGTTCATCGCTCAAGGTTTTTCCAGCTATTTTCTCACTACGCGTGTAGTAATAAACCGAACCATCAACTTCATTGGTACCGCTTCTTGTGACAGCATTGATACCTCCTCCAGTAAATGAACCTTTAGTCACATCATAAGGAGCTACCAATATTGAAATTTCTTCGATTGCATCTAAACTGATAGGCTCAGAACCTGAACTGCTACCAGGCATACCGTCCGCATTGAGACCAAAAGCATCATTATTAATGGCTCCATCTACTGTTACGTTGTTGTATCTACTGTTGCTTCCTGCTATAGACACACCACCATTGCCTACACCTGATGCCGCCTGTGGCGATAGCCTTACGAAATCTTCGATCGAACGGTTCACTGATGGGTTAGTGTTCAAAGTTTCTGTACTAACGTTGGTTGCTGCTCCAGTCCTACCAGAGTTGATCACATCGTCAGTAGCAGCAGTAATCACTACTTCTTCCAATTCATCTGTTTGACTTGAAATAGTAAAATCAATATTTCGCTTTTCACCTAGTGCAAGATTTATTCCCTCTACTGTCTGGGTTTCAAACCCGATATAAGTAACTGTAACCTTATAAGGGCCACCTACACGAATACTTGAGAAATAATAATAACCATCCATATTGGTAACAGAACCGTACTTAGTACCAGTCGGTTGGTGTATGGCGATTACAGTAGCTCCTATTAAGGCTTCTGAATTTTCGTCTACCACTTTTCCGTTCATTCCAGAGGTGGTTACTCCTTGTGCTATTGCTGTCAGACCGCCAAGAAGCAATCCGATAGTCATGAGTATGCTAGAAAGTGTAATTTTCTGCTTCATAATGAGTATAATTAGTTAATAATGGGTTTGAATGAGTCTTGTATTACTCTTTTAAAAATAGTTTAATTAATCAAGCAATTGGATTAATAGCAAAACTATATTGGAAATCCGACTAGATCAAATTGCTTTCTCACTGCAATTTTAAATAATGCACACTCCTTCCTCTTTCTGATTTTATTATCAAATCATTACCTTTCAATTAATGATAATCCTACCTACTTTTGTGTATAACTTGTTAACAACACACATTGGATAAGGTCATCAACCAGACATCATTTCTTCAAAGTTTCGATAAGGATAAAAATATCCTCCTCAAAACGGCTCAGGATCAAATTTTCACAGATCTAGCTCAGCGTCTAGTTAGTATCACTATTCAAAAGTACAGCATCCACTTCAACCCACTTGGACTAGTAGACGATACCTACCAACAAATCTTAGATTACCAATTTGAGAACATTGAAGAACTGGAAGGTATATATGAAAACTTGTGTGTTGCCTACCGATACAAATATGGTGACAATCAGCTTGAGATCATCTGGGATGGCAAGTCTCACGAAGAGAAATACAAGGAAGAATGGGGTGAAACCTTCGACCGATGGGCACATGATCTCACTGAAAATCCTAGTGTCATAAAAGGTATTCTCCAACTCACTATCTTCAACGAAAGCAAGAGGAACCTTACGTTTGTAAGAAACGCGGTAAAAGGTCTAATCAATGAATATTTTGAAATCAAAATCCTCAAACGCAACGGTGTGAAGCGAGTAATTCTCAAAGAAAAAATGCTAAGAAAGGCCTCTTAATACAGAACCATAAATAGCCCCCCTTTTCTAAAAGGCACTTCTTCTACTTCTACCTTCGATACTTTGGCCAAGGGAGATCCTTGCCAGCACCATGCGATCAATTGATCTATATCGGGTTTCTCTCCAAACACTTCTATCATCACCTCTCCTGTTGGCAAGTTTTTTACCCAACCTTCGAGTCCTAACTTGCTAGCTTCATCTGCCGTAGATGCCCGGTAGAATACGCCTTGTACCTTGCCCGACACGAGTATCGATCGCCCAATCAATTCTTTATTCATAGGCTTTCATGATTTGTACGCCTGCAGAAGTACCTATTCGATCTGCACCCGCATTCACCAGTGCTTCCAACTGCTCACGCGACTTGATCCCTCCTGAAGCTTTGATTCCTACATGGGGAGCTACATTTGCTTTCATGATTTCGATGTCGTCTATACTAGCTCCGCGTGAAGCAAACCCTGTAGAAGTCTTGATATAATCGGCGCCAGCATCGGAAACGATCTTCGACACCTGTGCTATTTCTTCCTTAGTAAGCAAAGCGGTTTCTACGATTATTTTTAAGATCTTTTGCTGCTGATGTGCCAACTGAGCAGCTTTAGCCATTTCTATTTTCGACCAATTCATTCCTGACTTGAAAGCAGACACATTCATCACCAGATCCAATTCGTCGGCGCCATCTGCGATAGCCATTTCTATCTCATGTAATTTAGAGGCTGTTTGCTGGTAACCAAGGGGAAAGCCTATCACAGTCACTAGCTGGATGGTTGAATTTTCTAACTCACGACTGACTTTCTTTACCCAAAACGGAGGAATACAAACACCAATAAACTGATAGCGTTTTGCTTCTGATATCAACTGATCCACCTCTCGATCAGTCAGATCTATTTTCAGCAAGGTATGTTCTATATAGGTATTAGGATGCTCAATCACTAATGAAAGATAAACAAGCTAGTGAACGATCCCACACTCCTCACAAAATTTGCGTTTTTTGAGTGGACGTTTTTTAGGTTTCTTTTTATGACCGAAATAGCTCGGATCAGAATACTGAGGTTTCTTCATTCCCTTTTCTCTTTTCCTATATTTTTTCTTATTGGCCTTCATCAATGCCTCATACTCCTTGATTCCTTGATCGTTTTTC
Source organism: Reichenbachiella carrageenanivorans (assembly GCF_025639805.1). NCBI lineage: Bacteria > Pseudomonadati > Bacteroidota > Cytophagia > Cytophagales > Reichenbachiellaceae > Reichenbachiella > Reichenbachiella carrageenanivorans. The sequence goes on from NZ_CP106735.1 coordinate 4,474,629, forward strand.
TTATTATACGATTTTTTAGAGGCCTTTTTCTTAGATTGAAAAATCTGAGACTGGCTAGACGCAGGGTTCGCCTCAGACTCACGAGAAGTCTGTGCTAAAGATTCGTTGGATAGTAGGATGAAAAATATTCCGAAACAGAATAAAAATAGAAATCGCATAGACACTTTGTAATTTCACAAAATAACGAAAACAAAATCTATTATTGCACAACTCTCCTTTTGTTTTTTGGTTTAAATAACCAATCACTTTCTTAAAATATAGCACATGAAAATAAGATACTTCCTCCTAACAATTACTTTAGGTTTTTCTATTTTGGCGCACGCCCAAACCATGGACTTTGAATCCTACAACCCTCCCTCCACACTTGTGGTTACCGAACATCAGGTCACCAAAGCTAAATACCCCTTTATAGACGTACACAACCATCAATTTGGCATGAATACACAAGATCTCAGACCGCTCCTTCATGACATGGACGACCTCAATATGGCCGTAATGGTAAACTTGAGCGGACGTGGGCGAGGCAGTGACGAACATTTCGAGGGTGTAATGCAAAACGTAAAGAAAAATGCACCCAACCGGTTTATCATTTTCACCAATCTATCCTTCGACAACATAGATGATAAAAATTGGACCATAAACACCGTAGACCAACTCTCGCGCGACGTAAAAGCAGGTGCTAATGGACTGAAAATATACAAAAGCCTCGGCCTCCGCCATACAGATCAAGACGGCAAGCGCATAGCAGTAGATGACCCAAGACTAGACCCTATATGGGCCAAATGTGGCGAATTGGGTATTCCTGTTCTGATACATTCCGCAGATCCAAAACCATTCTGGGATGATCACGACGAAAACAACGAACGCTGGCTAGAACTAAAAACCAAACCTGGGCGCAAACGAGGCCCTAATGATCCCGCTCCCTGGGAGCAGATCATCGCCGAACAACATCATGTATTTGAGAAACACCCAAACACCAAATTTATCAATGCGCACTTGGGCTGGTATGCCAATGATTTGACCACTCTAGGCCAGCTCATGGACAAATACCCTAACATGTATTCCGAGATTGGTGCCGTGATAGCCGAACTCGGCCGGCAACCCAGAGCAGCCAACGCCTTTCTGACCAAGTATCAAGACCGAGTTATGTTTGGCAAAGATGCCTATAACAAAGAGCAATACTACACTTACTTTCGTGTATTAGAGACCGCAGATGAATACTTCCCTTACTACAAGAAATATCATGCCTATTGGAAGATGTATGGCTTAGACTTGAGTGATGAAGTACTGAAGAAATTGTATTACAAAAATGCAGTTCAAGTGATTCCAAATATCGACAGTTCATTATTTCCCGAGTAATATTATCTTGCAAGCCATTAGCTAATCCAATACACTAATAAATTTATAATGAAACCTACTTTACTCATACTGGCTGCTGGACGCGGGAGCCGATTTGGCGGAGCCAAACAAGTAGCCCCCATGGGTCCTCATGGTGAAACAATCATGGAATACAGCATCTACGACGCACTCAACAATGGCTTTAACCAAGTCGTACTCGTGATCAACAAAGACGTGGAACAAGACACCTTCGAACTAGTCGATAAAATGACCACTGTGAAAAATAAAATCTCCTATGCTTACCAAGATCTATACACTGAAATGATCCCTGCCGATATTCAGGCCGCAAGATTAAAACCCTGGGGAACAGCACACGCCATCATGAGTGCCTGTGACCAAATAGACGGGAGTTTTGCTATGATCAATGCGGATGACTACTACGGCAAGGATGCTTTCAGCACTATGGCCAGCTATCTCCAATCTCATACCGCCCCCAACAACTACAGCATGATCGGCTATGATTTGGCTAACACCCTATCTGCCAATGGCACCGTATCTCGTGGCATCTCCATCAGTGATACCAATGGCTTTTTAGCCTCCATCGTAGAAACACACGGTATCCATGCACAAGGCGACAAAATCATAGCTGATGGAAATCAAGAAATCACCGAAGGATTAGCATCTATGAACTTCTGGGGCTTCCAAAACAACCTGTTTAGCGAACTAAAAACTCAGTTCAAAGATTTTCTCAACACAGCAAAAGACCTCACTAAAGACGAATATCAAATCCCTACCGTGATCGACCAAATGATCAAAAAAGGAATGATCGAAGTCTCCGTTTTGCACTCTGGCGCAAAGTGGTTTGGCGTCACATATAAAGAAGATGCAAGCTACGCTGCTAAAGCCATCCAAGGCTATGTGGCTTCTGGCAAATATCCTAGTCCACTTTGGGTATGATTTCTCGTTAGTATTTATTAGATTTTGGGTTTAAAATTTTTCCTCAAATGAAACTGAAAAAAGGAGATCAAATTCCAGATATCACTTTGAGCGACCAAGATGGTGCTCGCATAAACTTGAGAAGGTTCGTTGATCAAGCATTGATAATTTTCTTCTACCCAAAAGACAATACACCAGTCTGTACAGCCGAAGCTTGTCTTTTCGAAGCTCACTACAAAGAGCTGAAAGAGGCAGGAGCTGAAGTCATCGGTATCAGCAGTGATCCCGTCTCTTCTCACAAGAAGTTTGCGACACGCTACCACTTGGACTACCGACTACTGAGTGATGTCGATGGGGAGGCCGAAAAACTATTTGGCATAAAACGCAAACTATTTGGGCTTATCAAAGAGCGAGTAACTTTTGTCTTTAATAAAGAAGGCAAATTAGTTCACATCATTCAGTCTCAATACAATGGCAAGCGACACGTAAAAGAAGCCATAGCTGCACTCAATACAGACTAAACTGACTTATCACTCTGCCCAATACAGCAATTAAAACAAGAGTTTTTAAAACTTTAAAAAATAATTGACAGATGTCTGGCATTCGGTGAAAATCGTTCTAATTTTGCGTTGGCAAATCGATACGACCAGCTCCTATCGAACTCCCCCAGGTCCGGAAGGAAGCAAGGGTAGATAGTTGTAGCGGTGCGATATAGGTTTGCCATTTTTATTCCCCTCTTCCCTTTTTAGTCACTCATTTACGTTACTTCATCCATTAGCTCAGCTTCCACCTAAACAGCAATTGTTTCTCCTTCCCTTTGACAGGATCACTCGGTCATTTGCAAAAGGGAGGTCTATCGGCACGCAATATGACTCATTAGACTAGGGCTACCAGTTCATTGAGCTCAACGAAATAAACAGTATCGTAAAGAGCAATGAAAACACACTGCAAGAATTCATTCGTCTACTCGGAGTGCGTAGAGCCTGTCAGTATTATTCGCAAAATTCTCCTACGAATGAAAGGACGAACTACCTAGTTGGTGAATAAGGTTGATCAAAAGCATCTACCACGACCAAAAGAACCCAAAAAAAGGGTCCACATTGCTGCAGACCCTTCATCGCCATAGCTGATATGCGATCCTGTTAGTCGTTTACGGCCACTACCAGATATTTGGAAATTCTCCAAAATTCATCTGGATTGGTTATTTTCAAAAATTTGGCTTTATCCCCTTCCTTCACTATCTCGTAAGAATCCGACGGATGCTCAGTCACTAGATCTACCTCTTCTGAGTCTACTAATAGGTTTTGGGTGGTTCGGATATCGATTTCGCTAAACTTCTCCTTGGGCACATCTTTTTCGAGAGCAGACGTTTTACCAAACCACAGGACACCGCCTTCTTTCACGATCAAACCTTCTTCTTCTAGCGCCTTCTTTGTACCAATGGCATAGTAAGCCTCATTCAATTTTTTCTCCTGCTCATCGATTTTCGCTACTTGTACATTGATTTTCTCCTCTTGTACTACGCTTTTGTATTCGAGCATTTTCAAATCAGTAGACAGATCTGCGATCATTACATTTTTGCTGGCCAAATCTTCTCGCAATCCATCTACAGAAGCTTTTCTTTCTTTTAATTCATCAGAAAGTTCTGCTATTCTGCTTTTAAACGTGTTCATATTCACGTTGGCAGTTTCTAGCTTAGACATCAATCGAGACACTTTCCCATTGGTCTCAATGATCAAACTATCGATCAAATCCATGTCCTCTACTAACTGTCTTTTGTTGGACTTGGTCAAATCACCAGAAGAAATTTTATTAACCAAGTTCTCTCTGTCTTTGATTTGTCCCACTTGCGATTCTAAGCTATACATGATATCAATGATTTCATTATAAGCAGAATCTCTGGTATAAAGCTCCTGCTCTAGCTGTATAGACTTCAAGCTGAGCTGTTCTTTTTCATCCTCTATAGTAAAATAAAGAGCGGTCAAACTCACCACCACGGCCAAGGTAGCCGCAATGAACAATGTCAATTTTGCTGATTTACTTTTCATAATACTTATTGTTTTAAGGTTCTTATTTTAAAGTTTAATTAATTATCTCAATCCCTTTGATCAGGACTTATCAGTCTGAATAAGACTGGTCATTTTCTTTGATAAACAGCTATATTTTCCATCATAGCTCAATCATGATATCTAAAAGCATAATTCACTCTGCAACTACCTATCTAGAATGTAACTTTGATACCTAGACCTGGGTCGAGTGCCAAAAAGGCGTCTCCATCGGTAGCTACTTCGAAGAAGGGTTTAAAATCGAAGCTTAGTGCGATAGGCACTTCTCGTATCTTATATTCAATACCAAAAATACCGTCGACACCTAAGCCAAAGGCCGACGATTCTCTCCGGTAGATTCCTTCGCTCTGCACTACATCTGACTGGCTAGCCACATGCCCGCCAATACCATAGTACCACCGAAGCCCTTGCACATCGAATGCAGATTCGTATCGCTCCACGAGTACCGTAGCCGAAAATGCATTAGGATAAAACCCTACTATACCCTCTATGGCTAATGCTGGTTTGGTAAAATGTTTGACTGATATTCCTGACGTGCCCAGTCCTCTGACACCTACCGCCGTTTGGTAGGTAGTGCCAGACTTGAGTCGTTGCGCTTGTGAAATACCCACATGTAGCATACACCCAATAGTCAAAATGATCGCAATGAATTTCATAGTCAATTGTCTTTGACCTTTCATTACCAATCGGCATACCATCTAATTAAGATGCTTATTACCAGCCTGTTACATATATAACTTCATGTGAAATTTTCTCATATCGAGAAAACGTGTGCAATTTTAAGAGATCGGGTGCTCTTTAAGGAGCCTGTAGATGGTAGACTGGCCAATATCCAACCGATCAGCAACCTGCTTGATATCATCGTTGTATCTTTTGAGATAGAGTCTGATGATTTTGAGTTGATAGTCTTTCATGGTCAGCTCTTCTGACAACACCTCAGGCATCAGGTCTCGTTGGGAAAAAGTAATATCCTCTGGCGTTATCTCTTGCTCATCAGCCATCACTACTGCCAACTCTATGATAGATTTTAGCTCACGGATATTGCCTGGGTATGAATAGCTCAGCAGCTTGTGCATGGCATCTTTTGTTAGTTTTTTAGCTGGTTGATCATTTTCGTGAGCGAATGCTTCTGTAAAATACTTAGCCAGCAACACTACATCTTTGTCTCTACTACGCAAAGGTGGCAACTCCAGTGGCAAGCCCAACAACCTATAATATAAATCCTCCCGAAAACGCCCAGCTTTCATCTCTTCTAGCAGGTCTCTATGCGTAGCGACTATGATACGGCAGTCTACTTTTACTACGCCAGTGCCTCCTACTCTCGTAATTTCCTTTTCTTGCAAAGCCCGAAGCAGCTTGGCCTGCAAAGCCACATCCATTTCACCTATCTCATCGAGAAAGAGCGTACCGCCATGCGCCTGCTCAAATTTGCCCAAGTGCTTTTCGGTAGCACCTGTAAAAGCACCCTTTTCATGCCCAAACAATTCGCTTTCAGCCAATTCCTTTGGAATGGCACTCATGTTTACGGGTACAAACGGCTTCTTCTTCAACTTGCTATTGTAGTGAATCGCCTTGGCGACTACTTCCTTGCCCGTGCCCGTTTCGCCAGAGATCATCACACTGATATTGGTGGTAGTCGCTTTTTCGATGAGCCTAAAAACTTTCTTAATCCCATCACTTTGACCAATGATAGTAGATGGATAATCGTACTTCTTTTCCACCTCTTCTTGGAGCGTTTCTACTTTTTGAGTGAGCTTTCTGTGCTTGCCCAACTGATTCAAAACATGTACCAGTCTATCCCGTATATCGTCGGTTTTGGTGAGGTAATCATACGCACCCTTTTTCAACAAATCTACCGCTGTCTCTATATCCTGCTGCTCCGAAATGACTACCACTTCAATAGCAGGGTCATAAGATTTGATCTTATCAAACAAATCAGAGCCTAAATAGTCTGGCAAACGAAAATCTAAGGTAATCAGATCAGGCTGCTGCGATAAGTCGGCCAGCATAGAAGCACCATCCTTATAAGTATGAACCGTGTGATCTGGATTGAGGCTAAGTGTATGTGACAACAGTTTGCTATACCACTCATCGTCTTCTACCACAAAAATTTTAAATGCTTCCTTTTTCATTTAGATTCTCTTTGTTCCAAATATACCTGTAGAGCAGCAGTAAGTGCCAATACTTGCTGTTTGATTTCTTCTATTTGATCCTCTCCGATTGCCATTCCCTTTCGGGTAATGATTTCATTTTCTTTTAATAGAACTACCAGCTCATCTGCTTTAAAATGTCTGACAGGCGCAACAATCCGATGCAACACATCTGCCACCTCCATCCACTTCCCACTTTCTTTGGCTATAGCCAAAGCACTTAAGTTCTCTTGCGCACTAGCAATGAATAATCCCACCATCTCAATCACAAATGCATCATCTCCCATTTTGCTCAAGCCTTCGAGACTATACACTGGCGGAGACATCTCCGCAGGCTTTTCAATATCAGCAGTCAGTTCCGCAATCAATGACAGCAACTCTTCCGCATCAAAAGGTTTATGAATGACGTGACAAATCCCTGCTTCTTTGGCTTTTTTCAACTCCTTTTCGGATACGGTAGCCGTCAGGCCTATGATAGGTATTTGTGCATTCAAACCATCACCTGCTCTTACTTTTTTTGCCAATTCGATACCATCCAAATTGGGCATTCTAAAATCTAAAAGCAAAAGGTCAAAAGGTTTTTCCCTCAATAGTTGATCTGCTACCACACCATCGGACGCTTCACTCACCTTTGCTCCTAGTTCGCCTAAAGTCTCCTGCAAAAGTCGGCGATTGAATGGTTCATCATCTGCAAGGAGTAGGTGCAAACCAGGTCTGCGCATGTGCATCTGATGATCCTCCTGAACGGGCCATTCACTAGCCTCCTCATACGGTAGCTCCACCCTAAAAGTAGACCCTTCCCCAAGTGTACTTTCCAATCGGAGCAACCCCTGATGCATAGCTACCAGCCTCTGGGTTATAGACAATCCCAATCCAGCCCCCTTTTCCTGATCGGATCCATTGGCCTGTTCGTATGCTTCGAAGATCCTCTTTTGCTTATCAGGGGCGATTCCTATACCCGTATCTTTTACCGACAGGTTTAATTTAACCTTCCCTTCATCCAACACTTGACTAACGAACACCTCTACCTTGCCCCGCTCCGTAAACTTGATGCTATTGTAAATCAAATTCAATAAAATTTGTTTCAAACGATAGGGATCCCCCCACACGCCCGATAGTTTCTCTTCATATTTACCTTGTAGCCAAAGCCCCTTCTCCTCTGCTTTTGGTCGAAGCAGTAGGATCGTCTGGCTCACTACCTCAACGGGATCAAAAGCGATGCGCTGCAAGACTATTTTGCCTGATTGCAACTTAGCCATGTCCAGCACATCGTCCAGCAAATGCACCAAATGATCTGACGACTGTGCTATAATCTGAAGTTTTTCTCGTTGTTCTTCCTGCAATGGAGACTTCAAGAGCAAGCGAGAAAATCCCATAATGGCATTCATGGGTGTCCTGATTTCATGGCTCATATTAGCCAAAAAGGCTTCCTTTTCACGAGCCAAGCGAAGTGCGTTTTTTCGCGAAGACGACAATACTCGCTGATAATTTTTGGTGCGTGATACATAGATGATCAGTACCAGCAAGGTGAGTAACAAACTAGCCGGTGCTATAATGCTAAAAATAGTAATGTATCTATTGGTATACTTGGCGCGGTTTTGCGCTCTGGCGGCCACATGCCTGATACGGTCGATCTGCATAGCGTTCATCTCAGCTATCAATTCATTGATTTTCAGATCGATGGTCTGATGGTCTCGGTGCAAAGTAAATTCACGTATCTTCTGGTCGTATATCTTTTTCTCTGCTCTCCTCACTATCGAATCCAACAGCTCATTGGTCTGATCTGGCTTTTCGGGAGCAGGTGATATTTCGGGCTCTTTTTTCCCAAACACTTTTTCTAAAAAAGAACGTTTTCGCTGAATAACAGTATCGACAGGTGGACTCGATGACTGACTTAGATTCAGTCGCTCTTGTACTCCTGCAAAGGTTTCTTGAAGACCTTGATGATCCAGTTTGGAAACTTGCGTCAATATGGTGACTTTATCGAGAATTAAGCTTTCGAGTGAATCTGTATAAACCACAAAGCTCGTATCTGCATTTCTTTGTTTCAATTGCGAAAGAGAAGTTAAAGCCTTGCCTACTCGCTCATCGAATTCGCGGATATAAACAGAATCTTCACTCAATACATAGGCACGAATGGCATTCTCCAAATCTTCAAGCGCCAGCTTCATGTCACTGAGTAGAATCAAATCTACATTAGGCTTCACCTCATCCTCTAGCGTGCCAATGATTTGATTTAGACTTTTGTAAGTGAAATAGCCCACAATAGCCACTCCTACTGTGAGTACCAAAAGTGCTCCGCTCAATAAGTATGGAAATAAAGTTTTTTTCAATGCAAGAAGCTGTAGATGACCAATTTGCCCATAGATACGAAAAAAGGGCTAAAAAGCCCTTTTTATATTCTAATTTTTTATCGCAAAAATCCTATTCAACCACCTCTACCACACATCTAAATCCTGTATGATTGAAACCTGAGTCTTTGGTAGAGCTCATTCGACGAGACACGCGATAGCCGCTACAATAATCGTCGTTGCACAGAAAAGAACCACCCCTGATCACATGCTTGGGCGAATATGGATCTCTTGGGTCATTATATTTCCCAGACCCTGAAGGATCCATCACTGTTCCTTGTTGCGCATCATTCTGGTAGGCGTTTACATCATATTTATCTACACACCATTCCCACACATTACCTGCCATATCGTAGAGCCCAAAACCATTAGGGCTAAATGACTTTACGGGAGCTGTCCCCTCAAATCCGTCGAGGACATAGTTTTGATAAGGGAACTTTCCTTGCCAAAAATTAGCCTTATCTATCGCTGTCTCTACAGACTCATTGCCCCAAGGATACTTGGCTTTGGTATCACCACCCATCGATGCCCACTCCCACTCTGCCTCTGTAGGCAATCGCTTACCCGCCCAAGTGGCGTATGCCTGCGCGTCGTCCCATGCAATGTGTACCACAGGGTGATCCATACGATCCTTTATATTGCTGCCTGGTCCTTCTGGCTGTCGCCAATTAGCACCCACCATCCACTCCCACCACTGAGAGTAATCCTCTAGTGACACAGGACTGTCGGTTTGCTTAAACACCATCGAGCCCGCTCTCAGCACTGAATCGGCTGGCTTGGGTGTATTAGGCGGTAGCTGTTTGAGCATTTCATCCCAATCAATGTCACGTTCTGCAATAGTGATATAGTTTGTTGCTTTTACAAAAGCTTCAAATTGGGCGTTGGTTACTTCTGTTTCATCCATATAAAAAGAAGAAACGGATACCTCATGGCGAGGAAATTCGTCTTCACTCGCTTGATCTGACTTGCCTCCCATAGTAAAATACCCAGCAGGTATCAACACCATTCCTGAGCGATCTGCATTCTTTTTCACAATCTCTTGTTGCTCTTCTGTCGGTGGAGTTTGGGTCGTTTCTTTTGCTTTATTGGTGCAGGCGGCTATTGTGACTAGTGCCCATAGTATATATATAGTTTGTCTCATGCGTAATCTTAATGAAGGAATGATGTGTCTTTTCACTGACGCAAACATAACAAGTTGCGTTTAGATCTCAGGGCACTTTTTTATCTAAAGGAAGATAATTCGTATTTATGAAAGGCTGCTCATATTGGTCTTCAAACCAATATGAGAAAACAAGCTTTTGCTTTTCATTTGATTTTGTGATGATAAAATAAGTGTAGACCACCATTCCTTTCAAAAAAGGACAAAAAATTAGCCAGATCAACGTTTTGATCTGGCTAAAGAATAATGAAGCAAATTTGTTAGTTAGGCAACCTTCTTTACTTAAAAGGGATAATAAAAAGGTTAGGTTGGTTACTCCTTCATCAATAAACGAGTTGCCTTGTCTATTAATACCTCAAAAGTACGACGAGCTATTTTGGATTGAAATAGGTACAGATACTGCAATTCAAAGTAGGTACTACTACCTAGTAGAAATATTCCGATAGAATTTGCTAAATTTCGCGCCGCTTAGTATGAGCATCCTATGATTAACAAAAGAAATTCCTTCTTAGCCCTCGCTCTCGCAGTGATACTCCTTGGTCTTCTGGCAAATCAGCTGCCCAATCTCCGATTCGATTACGAGTTAGAAAATTTCTTTCCTACACAAGACCCCGATCTCATCTATTATCAAGAGTTTACAGAGACATTTGGGCACGACAATGATTACTTACTCATAGGCTTTGAAGCCCAGCCTTCACTTTTTGACATTGATTTTCTTGGTCATATAGATGAAGGACTAAAGGCAGTAGGCAACTTGGCGGCCTCTCAACGAGTAATCTCTCCTACCTCTTTGAGGTTTGGTATTAAAACCCCTATGGGGCAAATACCTATTCCTTTATTACATCTTGAAGACCGTTCAAAACTCCTAAATGACAGCGTAAAACTCTACAAACATCCGCTGTTTCGGGAGATGTTTATAGCCAAATCTGGCAAAAGCATGAAAGCCATTGTCCTACATAAACGATTTGCTAGTAAAGAAAAAGCAGATGAATATGTAGATGAGATCAGAGGTGTTTTTGAAAAGCAAAACCTACCCGTAAGAATAGCAGGAAAGGCCGTAGCTCAAACGGCGTTCGTCAATGCCGTAAAAGATGACTTTTCCAAATTCATAATCATAGCATTGGTTTTGATTTTTCTCATGCTCCTATTCTTCATGAGAAACCTCCTTCTTATCACGATGTCCTTGCTAATTGCAGGTTTGTCTGTGGTAGCCACTATTGGGTTTATGGCACTGACTGGCAAAGATATAGACGTACTCTCATCACTCATCCCTACTATATTACTCGTCGTGTCTATGTCGGATATTATACATTTATATGCACACATACAGCAAGAATACAACGAGTCCAAAAACCTAAAAGCATCCATCAACCAAGCGGTCCGAAAAGTGGGAATTGCTACACTTCTTACCTCTTTCACTACAGCTATCGGCTTTCTTACACTCGTTACTATCCAAGTAAAACCAATCATTGACCTGGGGTTATATGCTGCAGCAGGGATCGCTTTTGCATTCATCATCACCTACTTGCTTTTTCCTACACTGGCATGCCTGACCCAGCCCACTATCTCCCAGCCATCTTCAGGCTTTATGCAAAACTGCCTAAAGAGCATCTACAAAATGGTGTCGACACGAGGCAAAAGTATTGGACTGGCTGCTATGCTTGTTTTAGTTGTGAGCCTGATTGGGCTCAAGCAAGTGGAGGTAGATGCATACTTAGTGAACGACCTTCCGAAACATGACCCCGTTAAAACTGATTTCATTTTTTTTGACGAAGAATTTTCTGGTTCCAAGCCATTCACTTTGAGCCTCTGGATCAAGGACGACACGAAACCCATCTATAGTCAGGAGGTAATTACCCAAATGGAGAAAATCGAGCACCTGATACGAAAACATACAGGCGCTGGCGACTTGATCTCTCCAGTATCCTTTGTGAAGTTTGCCAACCAAAGCCTACATCAGGCTGCTCCAGAGTCGTATCAACTACCAGAGTCTTCCAGAGATTGGCAAAAAGTCTTTCAACAGATAAGAAAGACCCACCCAGAAAGAAAATCCACCAAAGTGAGCACCGAAGCGCTGGCACAAATCACTGGGTATTTTCAGGACTTAGGCTCGAAAGACGCCACCATCAAATACGAAAAACTCATCCACGCATTAGACGAGCAAGTAGATCACCAGATCTTGGGCTATCGCCTTACAGGCACGACTTTGCTTATTGACAAAAGTCATGAATTGCTTTCGATGAATCTGATCAAAGGACTGTTGTTGGCGATGCTTATCGTAGGACTCATCGCTGGAGTCATGTTTCGATCTTGGCGCATGGTGCTCATCACCCTCCTACCCAATCTATTTCCTATTCTGGTCGTGGCCGCAATTATGGGTTATTTTTCCATTCCTCTCAACTTGAGTACTTCGGTCATTTTTGCTATTTCTTTTGGCATCGTGGTAGACGATACGCTACACTTTTTGAGCCAATTCAAACAAGAATACCAACCTGGCATACAGATAGAACAAGCTATCGAAAGATCCATATTAGCCACTGGCCGACCGATCCTAATTACAACTATATTACTCACTTCGGGGTTCATCGTTTTTTGCTTCTCTAATTTCAGTGCCACCTTTTTTATGGGGCTGTTTGTGAGCATCTCGTTTGTAACGGCTCTACTGACAGACCTATACCTTCTACCTGTATTGCTGATCTGGTTTTTACCTAAAAAAACCAAAGACCTATGAAGATTAAATGGCTTGGGTTAGTTTTGATATTGGCCTGTAGTGCACAGCAAGACAAATCGAAAACAAAAATCAACGGTTTGTGTCTAGTAGCTCCTCCTTACGAAATAAGTGCTACTGACTATACACCTATCCTACAAGTACATGCCAACTGGGTAGCTGTAATCCCTTATGCCTTTTGTAGCCCCGATCAGCCAAAAGTCCAATTCAACTCCCCTAGACAATGGATTGGAGAAACGACTGCTGGTATCACACAGGCCATCTCACTGGCTCACGACGCTGGGCTACAAGTCATGCTCAAACCTCACCTGTGGGTGAAAGGCCAAGGCTGGGCTGGCGATCTAGACTTTGAGACAGAAGAACAAGTAGCCATTTGGATGGAAAGCTATACAGCCTATTTGCTCCACTTTGTGCAAGTGGCTACCGACCAACAGGTCGAAATGATATCCATAGGTACAGAAATTCGACAGTTAGCAAACAAGTATCCTAACTACTGGAAAGATCTTATCGTCCAAGTCAGATCCATTTATCCTGGTGTGATCACTTACTCGGCCAATTGGGACAATTATCAGCATATCAAATTTTGGAAAGATTTAGATTACATCGGGATAGATGCTTATTTCCCGTCTTCCAAATCCAAAACACCAACCACATCAGAATGGATCGAAGCCAATCAAAACACCAAAGAGCAGCTAAAACAATTAGCAAAATCGTATGACAAGCAAGTGCTATTTACAGAGTTTGGTTTCGAAAGTATAGACTACTGTGCTCGTGGACATTGGGAACCTAACAAAAAGGATAAAGAAATAAACGAACAAGGACAAGCCAATGCTTATGAAGGACTACTTCATAGCTACTGGACAGAAGATTGGTTGGCAGGTGGTTTTGCATGGAAATGGCACTACAAACATGCCGAAGCTGGTGGAGCTAATCATTCAGCATTTACACCTCAAAACAAAATGGCAGAAAAAATACTCAGAAACGAGTATTTCAAACACTCCCGCCACTAACTAAATTGCCTGCGATATAACAGGATGTTTACTGTAGATTTTTCTCATTTGCTTATTGTTTTATATGCAAATTGTACAATATTGCATCTGTTATTTATCGACTTGGAGCTTTCTCAATAACTCCATATTAATCTTTAAACTTAAAATATAAATTATGAAAACTAAATTACTCGCACTAGCCCTAGTAAGTCTATTTGCAATCAATGGTGCTATGGCACAAGAACAAGGTGAAATCAGAGCAGGATTAGGCCTTGTACTAGGTACAAAAGCAGGAGTAAGTGACACTGGCGAATCAAAAATCGGATTTGGTCTATCTCCATCTGTAGAATATCTAATCACAGACGTAATTAGTGGTAATGCATCATACGATTTTTACTTCAAATCTTCTGTTGGTGGTGTTGATTACAAACTAAGCTATTTAAATATCGAAGGTAAATACTACTTCATGACTGATGATCTGCAGGTTTATGGACTAGCAGGAATCGGAGTTGGTTTTGCGAAAGCAGAAGCTAATGGAGTTTCTGCATCTACCTCAGAAACTGGTCTAAACATTGGTGGAGGTGTGTGCTTGCCACTTACTGACGTATTAGGATTCAACGGTGAGTTGAAATACCAAACTGCAGGTGACGGCCAATTGGCTATCAAAGCAGGTGTATTCTACACTTTCGGTAACTAAGACGTACCAAAAAAACATAAAAAAGTCCCGCTTCGATATGGAGCGGGACTTTTTTATGCCTTAGGTTTTAAGGTCTGTATCAATAGACTAATCAAAAGGACTCCCGTACACCCTATCACATTGAACCAGAGATAGCCAATATCTGTGGAGAGAAACAAACCAATCACTAATAGCTGAGAAACTATCGCTGCCCAAAACACGGCCGTGCCTTGCACAAATTTCACAAAGAAAGCCACGAGAAATATCCCTAGGATATTGCCATAAAATAACGATCCGAGAATGTTGACCATCTCGATCAGGTTTTCTGACTGATGCGCCATAAAGGCAAAACCAATCGCCAGTATCCCCCATCCCGCCGTCATCAGTTTGGACACTAGCATATATCTGTTTTCGGAGGCATCTGGATTGATCAGGTTTTTATAAAAATCGATCACCGTAGTAGACGCCAATGCATTCAGCTCACCAGAAGTGGAAGACATGGCTGCTGAAAAAATCACAGCAATCAGTAGCCCAATGATGCCTTGAGGTAAATAGTTAAGAATAAAAGTAAGGAATACGTAATCCGAATCTTTGATCTTCATGGCCGCATCGGTAGAAGCGATCAGCTCTTTCATTTCCGTTCGTGAGTCATTTACCCGTTCGGCTGTCTGTTGAAGTTTTTGCTTGGCTTGTACCTGCGCTTCGATAGACCCACCAGTCAATGCTTCTGCATAATTTAGTGCTGATTCCTTTCGCTGTTGCACCCAAAAGTCATGATCTGTAGTGATCCGATCAATATTTTCAATTCCTACTTGTTGCTCTACAGAGGTTATGTTTTGAGCATTGAAATGAACTGGCGGCTGATAGAATATATAAAACACATACAATAAAGCACCAGTAAGCAGGATGAAAAATTGCATAGGAATTTTCAATATGGCATTAAACATCAACCCCATGCGGCTCTCCACGGTATTCTTACCCCCAAGATAGCGCTGTACTTGCGACTGATCTGTCCCAAAATACGACAGTGCCAAAAACAATCCTCCTAAAATACCCGACCATACTGTGTACCTTTTTTCAAAATCAAAAGAGAAATCAACGGCATTGAGCTTGTCCAAACTGCCAGCAATGTGCAGTGCCTCGGGAAAAGTAACAAAGTCCGATAGGTAATGCACAATATAGCCAAACGCAATAGCCATTCCGATAAGGATCACCGTCATCTGATGTTTTTGAGTGAGACTCACTGCCTTGGTACCGCCACTCACCGTGTAGATGATCACCAGCACGCCCACCAGCAAGATGGTCCAAGTGAGGCTCCATCCTAGTATAGTAGACAGGATAATGGCTGGTGCATATATCGTAATACCAGCAGCCAAACCACGCTGTACCAAAAACAAAAAAGCACCAAGCAAACGAGTTTTTTTGTCAAATCGTTTTTCGAGATATTCGTAGGCCGTATATACCTTTAGTTTGTAATAGATAGGGATAAACACAAAAGCCACTATAATCAATGCTATAGGCAATCCAAAATAGTTCTGAACAAAAGCCATCCCACTCTCATAGCCTTGGCCTGGTGTAGAAATAAAAGTGATGGCACTCGCTTGTGTGGCCATCACAGACAACCCAATCGTGCCCCATTTCATACTGTTGCCACCACGCAGATAGTTGTCAATCGTGTTTGTACCGTAGGTTTTGTATACGCCATAGCCCACAATGAGCCCCAAAGTACCAAATAACACCAATAGATCTAATATGCTCATCGGAAGGAAACGCTAAACCAATACAACAAAAGAATAACTGCGGCCAGATTGGCCAATACAAACCAGTACATGGCTTTCCAAGTTTTAAAAAAAGGTGGTTTATCCAATGAATCCAAATTTGAAATTTTTTAAAGGTAAATCAATCTTATTTGCCAATTGAGATCATATTGGTAAAGATACGATAGGCTCCTGGTACGCCTGCAGGCAATTCTCTAAACCAAGAATATCCACTATAGATATAGTACCCTTTTCCATATTTAGCCACTAGCAATCCTCCATTTCTAGGATCTTCTCCTGGGTCGTTGGACGAAAGTATGGCCTCATATTGCTCATCCCATTCGTTAGGGAAATAAAGCCCGCGCTCCTGCACCCAGTCTTCAAAATCAGCCTCCGTTATTGTGTTTGGTGTATTCATCACTGGGTGATCGGGTTTCAATATTCTAACCTCAGCTTCTTCTACCGTTACTCTATCTCTCGACAACTGCAGTGGATAAGGCCCTAGGTCTTTAGTCACCAACTGGTGTGCGGTGTTGTACTGCACGATCATAGTACCGCCGTTTTTTACATATTCCATCAATTCTTCTTGATAAAACTTCAAACGATCGTTGGTATTGTAGGCTCTGATCCCTAGGATTACTGCATCATACATCTGTAGCTTTTCAGCCGTGATGTCTCCATTAGACAGCTCTGTTACCTCATAGCCTATTTGCGCCAAGCTAGCTGGGATTTCATCTCCTGAACCCACGATATAACCCACGTTTGTTCCTCTTTTTTCTAGCTCCACCTTCACTACTTTAGCTGACGACACAGGAAACAAAGCTTGCTTTGGGATGTGGTCATATTCGATTCTCACCAAGCTATTGTTGTATGTTTTGTCCTCGATTTTGGCGACAGCCTGTATCTCCCCACTGTGAGCAACAGGAGGAGGAAATAGCTCAAAGCTAAATACTGCCTCGGCACCTTTGTCAGACAAATCAAAGGAGTAACTCTCAGGTTTGACCTTCCAACCTTCTGGCAAATTCAGCGACAAATCTCCTTGAATCTCTGCCTGTCCGGCCAATACTTTCACCTCTATAGATTTCGAATCGCCATTACCAAATACATATACCTTCTCGGAAATATTGAGAAAAACAGGCGGTGTCACTTCCAAAGGTCTATATGTCTCACCTGCCACAGGATCATTTTCTTTGTAAATCACTGGCAACTCATATTCGATAGCCGTACCGTTGATTTCGATCGTAGCCCTCCACGAAAGTGCAGGAGCATTCTCTGGCGTACCGATCAACTTTGGGTCTATCACTTCATACATGCCCAAAGTCCCTGGAGCTTTGAGCCAATACGGGTCAGAATAGCTGGTTTGAGTATCTAGCACGTAGTTCATATCCGAGTTGAATGGACGATTGTTGAATAGCTTTTGATTGACATGAAAAGCTGATCTATCTCCTAGCCTTATCGACACCAATTTCATATCCACATCAGAACGATTGATAGCCTCCATGCTAAGGGTTAGCGAATCGCCTGGCGTATAAGAATACTGATCTGCCTTCACTTCCATATACAATCCCGTACACGCTTTGATCAGTGCTTTAACTTCTTCTTGTTTTACTTTTTTCCAATAGGGGTCTTTCACTTTGTCCAATGCGTTGTATGCCAAAACCAAGTCATTCACAATAATCCACGGCTGAGCAGGATCATAGTACATGAGTGCATTGTCTACATGATAGCCTACTTTGCCTCCACCCTTCACTCGGTTCCAACTAGTATCAAATCCGGCAAACATATCCGTGGCTCGCTCCCCTGCCGTATGCTCAAAGTATTCGATCTGTGTCCCTCTGGTACCAGTAGACCCAAAACCCTGGCTCTTGTGCATGCTTCTACTCAGGGAGGCGATTTCAGGATAAGACTTGCCTAGCAGTGGGTTGTAGGTACCCAAGTCTAAGGTAATCATGGCAGCGGTGTCCATTTCTATCCCTGCACGTTGGTAAAAAAACGGATGGGTATTGAAAAGTATTCTTTTGGGTTGCCACACGCCATATTCAGCAGCCGACGTTGGGAAATATTTTTTATCGGCCGCCATTTCGAAGGCCTCCTTGGCCAAAATAGCTGAAGCGGTATGATGACCATGCCCCCCCATACCATTACCTGGAAAGCGAGTGATCACCACATCAGGCTTGTGTTTTCTAAAGACTCTTACAAAGTCTGCCAGCACTTCCTCTCTATTCCATATTTCAAATGTCTCTTCCGCATTTTTAGAATAGCCAAAGTCATTGGCTCGGCTAAAATACTGCTGTCCGCCATCCGTACGGCGAGCAGCCAGCAGCTCTTGTGTTCGGATCAGGCCGAGCAATTCTCGAATTTCCGAACCAATCAAATTTTGTCCGCCGTCGCCTCTAGTTGCAGACAGGTAGGCGGTATTGAATTTTTTCTCATTCGCCATATAGGCGATTACTTTGGTGTTTTCATCATCAGGATGGGCGGCCACATACAGCACGGAACCAAGTACATTGAGCTTTTCGAGCATCAATTGAATATCTGCGGCATTTGGTTTTTTAGGTTGCTGGGCTTGTATGGGTAATGAAATGGATAAAGTAAAAAGGAATGATAACAATCGCAGTAGTCGCATATTTAAATTTTAATTTTCAAACAATATTAATCGGCTCGTCATTAAGAAAAAAACAATAATGGCTAAACGGTAATATTCCTTTGGAGTTATGCTTTATCCTAAATGAAAAAAGGTCTACCCAATTGGGTAGACCTCATACCTGTTTTTCAATCTCTTGGTTTTGAGATTAATCTTTTTTCGGCGGTCTTATTCTCTTTCCCCGAGGTTCTACTTTGACTTCTCTCGACTCGCCATCTTGCGTGATCGTAACCCATTGATCACAAGTTCCATCACCAAAGTCAATCGTTTTTTCGATCTTAGATTCAATATTCACTGTGAGTATACCAGACACATGCGGCAAAAAACCACCTTCTCTACACTCCATTTTAGATACCAAAGGTGTCGTTTCTTCGATCATGGTTTCATACGTTATTCCCAGCCTGTTGGTACCACTAGCCGTGCCAAATCGAGCCACTTGGGTTTTCAATCCGTCCTCATCGAAAGTGGCAATCACTGTCCGTGATGAAGACCTAGTAAGGATAAATCCATCAGGCATGGTTATTTTTCCATTGGTCAGAGTTGCTTCATATTTCTTTTCGGTACCCGTACCCGACAGATAAATCAGTACACGCACACCTTCTACTTGAATTGTATCTACTGAAAACCCTTCAAAAGTCACCGTTCGTTTAAATCCTGCCTCATTTCTTTCTCCCTCATGGGCAATAAGTATTTTACCTTTGCGTACTCGCCCATCAATACCTACACAACCCTCTTCTCCAAAGTCAACAGTTCTAATTGAGGTTGCTTCATCATTCGTTACGGTCACGCAGTCATTGAATTTCTTCCATCTTTCTCCCAAAGATCTCCCTTCCTTTTCATCAAAATAAGTAGTAGCAAAATCTGCAGCATCATCTATCTCTTCCACAAGGTCGGAAGTATTAATTTCCAAATTCACATCTGCGATAGCCAAGTCCTCCCCTACTAATTCATCCGTAGATTCGTCAATATCCGTCGTACAAGCATGCAAGATCAATGCAGAAGTAGTTAGTAAAATCCCAAATAGTCTTTTCATAGTTTTAGTATTTACTGATTGTTTTTATTAATGTTTTCTTGGGTCTTTGACGCTTCCATTAGGTCAAAGTTTAATCTCCAATGAAAAAGTTTTTAACCAGTTTATATTACTTTGGTAAAATCAGTGATCTCTACACCTGCTATAACGACAAGCCTAGCCTCATCCCTACCCTAAGTGTAGCACAAATTAAATTGCGAAAATCTCAACAAATTCTCAATTATTTATAATAATCCCAATAATTCAATTCAAGAGTTACGAATCTACATTG
The DNA here is from genome assembly GCF_025639805.1 of Reichenbachiella carrageenanivorans. NCBI lineage: Bacteria > Pseudomonadati > Bacteroidota > Cytophagia > Cytophagales > Reichenbachiellaceae > Reichenbachiella > Reichenbachiella carrageenanivorans. Next base: position 4,494,724 of record NZ_CP106735.1, read on the forward strand.
TCTTATACTCATTCGGTGATATTTTGAATCAAATGCATATCTTTGCCAGCCTTAATAATCACATTTATTAATCATCTGAAGTTTCGAGAATGACTACGACTTCAGAGCACTAAAAACACACTAAGAAATGAAATTCAAATCAGGGGTTCTCACTGGAGACGAAGTAAGCGAATTATTGAAGTATGCGAATGAGAATCAATTCGCGCTACCAGCAGCAAACGTAATAGGTAGCAGCTCTATCAATGCAGTGCTAGAAACTGCAAAAGAATTGAACTCACCAGTTATGGTGCAGTTTTCTAATGGAGGTGCGGCATTCAATGCTGGCAAAGGCCTGTCTAACGATGGACAAAAAGCAGCTATAGCTGGTGCTGTAGCTGGTGCACACCATGTACACATGATGGCTGAGGTTTACGGTGTAACCGTAATCTTAAACACAGACCACTGTGCTAAGAAATTGTTGCCATGGATCGACGGTATGTTGGACGCTGGTGAGGAGTTTTTCGCGAGAACGGGCAAATCGCTATTCTCTTCTCACATGATCGACCTATCTGAAGAACCTATCGAAGAAAACATTGAGACATGTAAGAAATACCTAGAGCGTATGTCTAAAATGGGCATGACACTCGAAATCGAATTGGGTATCACTGGAGGAGAAGAAGATGGTGTAGACAACTCTGACGTAGATGAGTCTAGACTATATACACAGCCTGAAGAAGTAGCATATGCTTACGAAGAGTTGGGTAAAATCAGTGACAAATTTACTATTGCTGCTGCATTTGGTAATGTACACGGCGTGTACAAGCCAGGCAATGTGAAGTTGACACCGAAAATCTTGAAAAACTCTCAGGACTACATCCAAGAAAAATACGGCACAGGTCACAACCCTGTAAACTTCGTATTCCACGGTGGATCTGGGTCTACAAGAGAGGAAATCAGAGAAGCCATTTCTTACGGAGCTATCAAAATGAACATCGATACAGACTTGCAGTGGGCATACTGGGACGGTGTGAAAAATTACTACCAAAAGAACGAAGGCTATCTACAAGGTCAGATCGGCAACCCAGAAGGTGACGACAGTCCTAACAAGAAATTCTACGATCCAAGAGTATGGACTAGAGAGGCTGAAAAATCGTTCGTGGCTCGTTTGAAAGATGCTTTCGAAGATTTGAACAACATCAATAGAAACGCTTAAGTCAAACTTAGACTTTGCAATAGATCTAAAAAGAACCGTCTGTTAGGCGGTTCTTTTTTTGTTTCATCTAAATCTTATTTCTTAAATCAATTCATTTTGAACCCTGCACATTTAATCACATTTTTGTTGGCACGTTAAACAAACATTTCAAACCCAAATGCAATCGAAATGAAGAATATTTCAGTCATCGGATCAGGCACCATGGGCAATGGTATCGCCCATGTATTTGCCCAAACAGGATATACGGTCAACCTCATAGACCTCTCCCAAGAAGCGCTTGACAAAGCCATGAGTACCATCAGTAAAAACCTCGACAGACTGATCAACAAAGAAAAAATAACCGAAGCCGACAAAACCTCCACACTCGACCGCATCACCACACACACAGATCTTGCCACGGGCGTAAAAGAAGCAGACCTAGTAGTAGAAGCAGCCACCGAAAACATGGTCATCAAGCTGGATCTATTCAAGCAAATAGATACGCTCACCAAGCCTAATTGTATATTGGCATCGAATACCTCGTCGATTTCCATCACCAAAATAGGGTCTGCTACAAACAGAAAAGACAAAGTAATAGGCATGCACTTTATGAACCCAGTGCCTGTCATGAAACTAGTAGAAGTAATCAGAGGCTATAGCACCAGTGATACAACTACGGCTATCATCATGGAGCTTTCAAAAAAACTATCCAAAGTCCCTGTAGAGGTCAACGACTACCCTGGCTTCGTAGCCAACAGAATACTGATGCCAATGATCAACGAGGCTATCTACACCCTCTACGAAGGCGTGGCTGGTGTCGAAGAAATAGACACCGTAATGAAACTCGGCATGGCACACCCAATGGGACCTTTGCAATTGGCCGATTTTATCGGTTTAGATATCTGCCTGTCTATCATGCGTGTACTACACGATGGCTTTGGCAACCCAAAGTATGCACCCTGCCCCCTATTGGTCAATATGGTAGAAGCTGGCGTACTCGGTTCCAAATCTGGCGAAGGATTTTATCAATATACACCAGGATCTAAAGATCTGGTAGTTTCCACTCAATTTCAAAAATAAGTAATGGCGAAGGCAAGGAAAGCAAAATCTTCAAAGAGCAATAGTAAAGGATCAGGATCGGGTGTCAATGGGTCGGCCATTGTCCTTATTATTGGCATTATTGTAATGGTAGGTCTCTACTGGATCAATCAAAACCCAGATTGGAGTGGGGAGCTCAAGAAAATCACAAATGGGATTGAGCTAGAGCAAAAAAAGGATTCAGAAAAAAAGACCGCCCCCTTGCCCACCAGCCAGCCCAAAAAACCTGATCCCAAACAAAAAACAACAGCGTCTGCAAAACCCGCTCAGAAAAAGTTTGAGGAAAATAAAATCGACGCACTGAATGGTGCAAAAGAAACTGTACAGACCAATGAAAATTTACCTGTTTACAGCAAAGACGATAACTACTACTACTCCTCTAGTTTCGACTTCACCTGGCCTGCATACACGCAAGAAGACGCCATTATAGAACATGCGCATTACACCCTAAGGTACAATGAAAAAACCGAGCAGGCCGATTGGGTAGCCTACACTTTGAAAAAGGTAAATCTGGACAACTCCAAATTTAGCCGTACCGACAATTTCCGAGAAGACCCAGATGTGAAGACTAAATCTGCAGCACTGGCTGATTATAAGGGTTCTGGCTACGACAGAGGTCACCTAGCTCCCGCAGCTGATTTTGGCTGGACCAAAGAAGGCATGAGCGAATCTTTCTACATGAGCAATATGAGTCCACAAGAGCCTAGTTTCAACCGTGGAATATGGAAAAAGCTAGAAGAGCGAGTCAGAGACTGGGCTAAAAGCAACGAGGAAATCTATGTAGTAACTGGGCCAATTTATTTCGGGAAAGGAGAAAAAATAGGTAAAAACAAAGTAGTGGTACCCGATCAATACTACAAAGTAGTATTAGAACTCAATGGCAAAGAAGTAAAAGGTATAGGATTTATCCTCGACAACGAAAAATCTTCAAAAGACCTCAGTGTCTATGCCATGAGCATAGACGAAGTGGAAAAAGCCACTGGACTCGACTTCTTTCCATCTATTCCCGATCAGCTAGAAAATCAAATCGAGCAAACGTACAATTATACACTATGGAAATAAAAAGAAGTATTACTTACAATACTTCTTTTCTGCAGCGCTGGCTTCTTTTACTCCCAAGTCTTTGGCTGACTTGAAATCCGCACAAGCACTTTTGTTTCGGCTGCTTTGCATTTTGATAGCTCCACGATATAGATAGGCTTCGCCGAGCTCTCTGTCCAGGTTGATGGCATTGTTATACGCTGTTAGTGCTTCTGCAAACATGCCTAGCTGGTGTCTGGATCTGCCCAACCAAAAATGAGCCTGTGCCAGATTGACATTTTCTTTCACTGCTAACTCTGCGTAATATTTAGCTTTCTCGAATTTTTGATCTCTATAGTAGTACTTGGCCAAGCTCAAAAGTGCCGAAGTATTTTTCTTATCTATTTCTAATACCGCTTCAAAATCTTCAAACGCTTTCTGAAACTTACCTAACTCCTCGTAAGACCTACCTCTATTATAGATAGATTTTACATGAGTAGGATGCAATCCGATATACTCATCATATGCTTTGATCGCCTCTGAGTACTTGCCTTCATTATACAGTTCATCCCCCTTAGATCGTTCTTCATTCTCACACGCAAATAGCACCACTGCGAGTACTAAGATCATCAATTGTTTCATTTTATGATTTTTTCTGCAAACTTATAGTGAATACTTAAAAAAGGAGAAGATATCGAATCAATTTGACGAAAGAATTGAAGCCTTTATAGACACAACTTGCATAGGATCTTTGGGGTCATTCGAGTAGATCGTAATTGATTTATTTTGATTACCCTTTCTACCTGTGGCATCAAAAGTTCCTTTCAGCGTCACAGACTTCCCAGGTTTTATTTCGGTTTTAGGCAAGTCAGCCACAAAGCAAGCACAGTTAGATTTTACTTTTCTGATTTCCAAAGCAGACTGGCCATGGTTAGTCAATACAAATTCGGCTATCGTTTTCGATCCCTCGCTTACTCTACCCAAGTCTTGCAATCTGTCCGTAATGGCCATCTTAGGGGCTTTCGCCAATTCAGCATCTGACAATGGGGCAAAATACTCACTGATCGTAGCAATCACGTTAATCTTTTTCGCAGCAGCATTAGCCTCGTTGGTATAAAACTGTATACCATGATTGTTATATCCTAGGTTGTCTTTATACACAGGGTTATAATCTATCACGACCTTTCCCACTTGCTTGGGTGCCAATACCTGCGGTTCAAATGTCAATTTGATGAAATCAGGTGCGTCATACGACTCTAAAATGACTAACGAATCCTTACTATCGTTATAGATATCAAAAGACTTTTCCACAGGTTTCTCCGTAGTAATTCTCCCCATATTGACTGACCTATTCTTAAACCTGGCATTTCCCACCTTTACCGTCATTTGCTCTTCTAGCGACTTCACTTTCGGAATTACTTTGCCTTGAATAAAGGCATTGACTACCGCAGGGTCTCCATTGGTAGTTATAGTCAATGATTTCCTGAAATTGCCTGGGCGGTTTCTTGGGTTATACTGAGCTTTCACAAATCCTCTTTCACCTGGCATTACTGGTTCTTTAGACCAGCCTGGCGTGGTACATCCACAAGAAGCGCGTACATTACTAATCACCAAGGGTGCAGTCCCTTTATTTTCGAATTCAAATTCATGAATAGCCAGTCCATCTTCTTCTTGGATTTCTCCAAAATCATATTCTCTTTCGAGAAATTCCAACCTACCTTTTTCTTGTGCAAGAAGCAGGTTGACACTAAAAAGAAAGAGAGAAAAAAACGTGTATTTTATAATGTAGGACATGGTATTTTATGAATTATTCATTGCAAATAAACAATAATGTCTTAACGTAGCAAAGGGAAATAATTTTATTAATTTGCGCAAAAATTAACTATGGCAAGAGTATTAACAGGAATTCAAAGTTCGGGCAGACCACACCTTGGCAACCTACTAGGTGCCATCATACCTGCCATCGAACTAGCAAAAAGTGAGAATCAAGAATCGTTACTTTTCATTGCAGATCTACACTCTTTTACTACCATCAAAGACCCTGCAACAAGAAAAGAAAATGTAATGTCTATCGCCGCTTCTTGGCTGGCTTGCGGACTAGACACCTCCAAGTCCATTTTCTATAGGCAATCTAAAATCCCCGAAGTATGCGAGCTCACTTGGTACCTCAATTGTATCACCCCTTACCCAATGCTCGCCAATGCACATTCATTTAAGGACAAATCTGACCGCCTATCAGACGTAAATGCAGGCCTATTCGACTACCCTGTGCTCATGGCAGCAGACATCCTCATGTATGATGCCGAACTAGTGCCCGTAGGCAAAGACCAACGGCAACATATAGAAATGACTCGCGACATTGCCAAGGCATTCAATCATCAATTTGGCGAAATTTTCGTCTTGCCTGAAGCTCGAATAGGAGCCGAAATCATGACCATACCTGGCACGGATGGACAGAAGATGAGCAAATCATATGGCAATATCATTGACCTTTTTCAACCTGAGAAAAAACTCAAGAAAAACGTCATGTCTATCATCACAGACAGCACACCGATGGAAGAGCCTAAAAATCCCGACGTATGCAACGTGTATAACATCTTCAAAACCATAGCCTCAGAAGAGCAAAAAGCAGAAATGAGACGTAACTATGAAGGCGGAAACTATGGCTATGGACATGCAAAAACAGCCTTATTCGAGCTCTTACTCGAAAGATTCGCTGAAGAAAGAAAATTGTTCGATCATTACATGGCCAATGAATCGGCGATAGAACAACACCTACAAGAAGGAGAAGAAAAAGCAAGAGCCATTGCGCATGACGTATTGGCCAGAGTAAAAAACACCATAGGATTCTAAAACATCATGGAAGAGAATATCAAAAAAACCATCGATACTTGGCTAAACAGTAGTATCGACGAAGCCGACAAAACAGCACTCAAAGCACTAGTAGATAGTGGCAATGAAACCGAACTCACTGATTGCTTTTACAAGGAATTAGAATTCGGAACTGGGGGTCTCCGAGGCGTCATGGGATTGGGTAGCAATCGCATGAACAAGTACACCGTAGGCAGCGCCACCCAAGGCCTGGCCAATTACATCAATGCGCAATTCCCAAACGAAGAAGCATCCATCGCCATCGCACACGATAGCCGCAATAACAGTGATGTATTTGCTCAAATCGTAGCCGACATCTGCTCAGCCAATGGCATCAAGGTATATTTATTCGAAGCACTACGCCCCACTCCCGAACTTTCGTTTGCGATCCGCTCTCTGGGTTGCAAAAGCGGAATCGTAGTCACCGCGTCTCACAACCCAAAAGAATACAACGGCTACAAAGTATACTGGGAAGATGGCGCGCAAATCATCGCTCCTCACGACACTAAAATAATCGAAGAAGTAAGAAAGATCACAAGTTTTGATCAAATCAATTTCGACGCTAACCCAGCACTTATTGAAAAAACTGGGAAGGATATAGATGAAAAGTACTTGACGGAAATGCTCAAACTGAGCCTTTCTCCAGAAGCAATCAAAAACCAATCGGATCTTTCAATTGTCTTCTCTCCTATCCACGGCACAGGTATCACACTCGTACCACAGGCACTAGAGCGCTTTGGCTTCACCAATGTTACTATTATCGAGGAACAAGCCACCCCTGATGGTAACTTCCCAACTGTGGTATACCCTAACCCAGAAGAAAAAGAAGCATTGACTTTGGCTCTAGCCAAAGCCAAAGAAATTGATGCAGAGCTTGTGCTAGCCACCGATCCGGATGCTGACCGAGTGGGCATCGCTATTCGAACCGAAACTGGCGATTTCGAACTACTCAACGGCAACCAAACTGGTGCACTATTGATCTACTACCTATGCCTCAAATGGAAAGCTAACAACAAGCTAGACGGAAAGCAGTACGTAGTCAAAACAGTAGTAACCACCGAACTAATCAAAGACATTGCAACTCATTTTGGTGTAGAGTGCTTTGATACATTGACGGGATTCAAACACATCGCAGGGCTCATCAAAGACTTGGAAGGCAAAAAGACCTTTATTGGTGGTGGAGAAGAAAGCTACGGC